>NZ_CALXRM010000041.1 GCF_944390845.1 uncultured Brachyspira sp. | reverse complement strand
TTCTAGTAATTTAAATTATAAGGAATACCTTCTTTTTTTAAAATAAAAGTGTGCAATATCTATGGCTCTTAAACAATTGTAAATATTTTTTATTATTGATATTTTTACAAATAGTATTATAATGATACTTCATTATTTATTAATTAGAATAAAAAATCTTTATTGGTTGTATTTATGGATTATATAATATCTACTACTTTGTACCTGCTTAAGGGAACATATACTACTTTATCTCTTTATTTTGTAACAGCAATATTTTCACTTCCTTTAGGTATTATTTTTGCTGCATTACAGTTTAGTACGCCAAAGTTTGTAAGATATATTTTTGATATATACGCTTGGATATTCAGAGGTACTCCATTGGTACTTCAGCTTATATTCTTTTATTATGGTCTTCCTCTTATGACTAATAATATGATAGCTTTTCCTGCATTTGCTTCAGCAGCTATAACTTTTGTACTTAATTATGCCGCTTATCTTATGGAAATATTCAGATCAGGTATTGAAAGTATAGAGAAGGGACAATATGAGGCAGGTTTTGCACTTAATTTAACTTATAGACAAATTATGACTAGAATAATTCTTCCTCAGGCTATAAGGAGAGTATTGCCTCCTCTTTCTAATGAAGCTATTAACTTGGTTAAAGATACAGCTTTAGTTATAGTTCTTGGAATAGGGGATTTAATGCTTCATGCAAGACAAATATTAACAAGAGATTATAAACTGCTTCCATTTTTTATAGCAGCTATTATATATTTATTGTTTACATATATACTTGTGTTTGTGTTCAGACAATTGGAGAAAAAGTATGTCATTAGAAACTAAAGAAACTAATTTAAAAGTTGTAAATATAAAGAAAAGTTATAAAGGAACTCCAGCTATTAACGGAGTATCATTTACAGTTAATAAAGGTGATATACTTTCTATTATAGGGCCTTCCGGAGCAGGAAAAAGTTCTCTTTTAAGAAATATTATACAGATAGAAGAACCTGATTATGGTGAGGTTTATATAGATAATGAAGTTTTATTCTGTAAAAAAGAAGGCGAAAAAGCTTTTAGTATTACTCATGCAGATTTTATGAAGCGTAAAGAAAAAATAGGAATGATATTTCAGCATTTCAATTTATTCCCTCATAAAACAGCTTTAGAAAATATAATAGAAGCTCCAATTATAGTAAAGAAACAAAATAAAGACGAGGCTATAGAAGAAGCTTTAAAACTTCTTGACAGTGTAGGTCTTAAACATAAAAAAGATAATTATCCTAATGAATTATCAGGCGGACAAAAACAGAGGGTTGCTATTGCCAGAGCTTTAGCAATGAAGCCTGAAATACTTCTTTGCGATGAACCTACTTCAGCATTAGATCCAGAACTCATAGGAGAAGTTTTAACAGTATTAAAAGAACTTGCTAAAGAAAAAATGACTATGATTGTAGTAAGTCATGAAATGAGTTTCGTTCATGAGCTTTCTACAAATATAGCTTTTATGGATGCAGGTAAAATTATAGCTATGGATTCTTCTGATAATTTCTTTAATAATCAAAAGAATGAAAGGATCAAAGATTTCTTAAATAAAATTTTCCATAAATAATACATAAATTAAAAAAGTTTATTTCACATTATTATTTAGTTATTTTTGTATTTTATGTATTAAACTTAATAATAAAATAAAATTTTATAAAAATAATAAAATTTTTTTTATTATTTTTCATAGTTTTTATATTGACATTTTTTTTAATAGTATTACAATATGTAGTAATAGAAGATAGGTTGTGGAGTTTTTATTATGAATAAATCTTATTTATATGCAGGTTTTGATACTATTTTCTTATTTCATCATACCACCCATTAAAATATAATCTTAAATATAAAAATCATTAACATTTATTTATAAATTGACAAGGAGATAACATGAAACGTGTATCAAGTATTTTATTATTAATTATTTTTTCATTTATTATCAGCTGTAATTCTGGTAATAAAAGTAATGTATCAGCAGAGGATAATTCATTACAAAAAGTAAAAGATGCTGGAAAAATTGTATTAGGATTAGATGATACATTTGCTCCAATGGGATTCAGAGATGAAAATGGCGAAGTTGTAGGATTTGATATCGATTTAGCTAAAGAAGTTGCTTCAAGACTTGGAGTGGAATTGGAAATAAAACCTATAGAATGGTCTAGTTCAATATTAAGTCTTAATAAAGGCGATGTTGATATGTTGTGGAACGGCGTTACAATAAATGATGCTAGAAAACAGCAAATTAATTTTTCTAAACCTTATCTTAATAACAGGCTTGTTATTGTAAAAGCTATTGATGATAATACAATCAATTCTAAAGATGATTTGAAAGGAAAAGTTTTAGGTGTTCAGGTTGGAAGCAATGATGAAGCTTTAACAGCAGATCCAGCAAGTAAAGAAGCTAAAGAAATTAGAAGATATGATGTTAACGTTAATGCATTTTTAGATTTACAAGCAAAAAGAATAGATGCAGTTATTATAGATGAAGTAGCTGCTCAATATTATATATCTGAAAAGAAAGCACCATTTGTTGTTGTAGATAACAGTCCTTTAACTGAAGAATTATACGGTATTGGATTTAGAAAATCTGATGGAAAACTTTTAGCTGAAGTTGATAAAATATTAGATGATATGAGAGCTGACGGAAAAGCAGCAGAAATATCTCAAAAATGGTTTGCTAAAGATATATTCTTAAAATAAGCAAAATTTATTTATGAATAATTAATTTTTTATTCATATTATAAATAAAAATTATAAAGGGGAAAAATTATGAAAAATATTTCAAAGATTATTTTTTTAATTGCTTTTGCCTTTGCAGTTAGCTGTAATAAGACAGAGGAACAAAAGCCATTATCAAATACAAATATTGTTATAACTAAAGAACATGAGGATATTCCTGTAAATCAAGAAGATAATTCATTAGAAAGAGTAAAAAATACAGGTATATTGACTTTAGGATTAGATGATACATTTGCTCCAATGGGTTTTAAAGATGAGATTGGTGATGTAGTAGGATTTGATATAGATTTGGCTAGAGAAGTAGCAGCACGTATGGGAGTTAAACTTAATACTAAAACTATAAATTGGGGAAATTCAACATCAATATTAACTAATGGAGAAGTTGATGTACTTTGGAATGGCCTTAATATAAATAGTGAAAGAAGTAAATCAATGATTTTTTCTAAACCATATTTAAACAATATGCTTATTATAGTAAAATATGTTGATGATGAAACTATAAATTCTATAGATGATTTGGCTGGAAAAGTTGTAGCAGTTCAATACGGCGGAAATTATGAACAGATTGCTCATCACCCTATAATATCTAAAATAAAAGAACTAAAAAAATATGATCTTAATACAGATGCTCTTATAGATTTACAAAATGGCAGAGTAGATGCTGTTGTTTTAGATGATGTTTATGCTAATTATTATATAGCTGAGAAAAAAGTTCCTTTTGCTGTTGTTCAAAGTACACCATTTACTGACGGATTATATGTTGTTGGATTCAAAAAATCTGATGTTAAACTTAGAGATGAGATTAATAGAATATTAGATGAAATGAAAGCTGATGGTACAACAGCAGAGATATCTAAAAAATGGTTTGGTAAAGACATAGTATTGAAGTAGCCATAAAATAAAATAATTTATAAGCAAAGACAAGAGTATATTTTTATTTTTTATATACTTTTGTCTTTGTGCTTTATCTCTAATTATTAATTATTGTATATTGTTCCATTTATATATAAATATTTTAAGTTTTTTAGTTTATATAATTCATTTGGTACTGATGATAAATTTCCTTTTATATATAATTTTTTTAAATTTTCTATATTATAAAATTCATCTTCTATAGTTATTAAAGAACTGCTGCTGAAATAAAGTTCTTCTAAATTACTTAACATTCCTATATTCTTGCTAATAGTATTTAGGTTATTATCTAGAATTGATAACACTTTTAATTTAGGTAATTCAGTTATTGATTTAGGAAGATTTTTTATGTTATTATTATTAATATTTAATCTTTTTAAATTTTGTAATTTTGAAATTTGAGATGGTATTTCTTTTATTTTATTATTGGAAATATCAAGTTCTTCCAATTTTAATAAAGAAAATATTTCTTTTGGTATTTCATTCAATAAATATCCTGATAAATTAATTGTTTTTAATTTTTCTAATTTAAATATTTCTTTTGGAAAAGTTTTAAATAGATTATTAGATATATCTATTTCTTCAATATTTTGCAATGATATTATTTTTTTTGGAAGATTTGTAACTTTATTAAAACTTACATCAATGTATTTTAAATTTGCTAAATTGCATATACTATCTGGTAATTTTTCTAAATTATTATTGCATACATCTAACTTGTGAAGATTTACTAATATATCAATTTCTTCTGGTAAATAAGTTAATTTTGATGAACTTAAATCTAATTCTCTAATATTTAATAAATCTTCTTCATTATAATCAGCTAGTTTAGTTAAGTGATTTTTTTCAAAAAAATTATGTATAGCACTTATTTTTTTATTTAATAAATCAGAATTTATTTTGTTTGATGAAATATTTTTCATGATTATTCTCCTTTTTAATCATATAATATGATTATAGGAGTATCACATGACAAATTTTGTCATCAATTATTTTTTATGAAAAAAAATTTAATTTTTTTTGTAAATACTATCCAATATATATCTTAGTTTCATAGCTTCCAACTGTCCTGGTGCTGATGAACGCTTAGCAGAAGCAAATGTTAATACTGATCCGAATACTCTGCTTATAACACCAAGTTCACCCATAGATATTGCTATTATAGGAAAATCTTTTATTTCACTTGCAGCATCTAATAAAGCCATAACATCTTTTTTGTTTTTAGGCATGTAGGCAACTTTTGCTATGTCGCATTTTAATTTTATCATTTTCTTTATTCTTGATATAATATTTTTTTTGGAAGGTGTTTTACTAAAATCATGATTTGATATTATAGTTTTTATATTATTTAAATTGCATGATTTTATTAAATCTTTTATATCATTGCTTTTTAAAGTAAGTAATTCTAAATCTATTAATTCAAAGCATTTATTTTCTATTACTTTATTATATACATCTAATATATATTTATAATTATTATATTCTATATTTCCGCCTTCTTTTGAACTTCTTAAAGTAAATAGTACTGGTTTATTAGTTGATTTTTTTATTTCGTTTGAAATAGGGATTATATCATTAAAATTAGAATCATTAATAAAAAAGTCAGCTCTCCATTCTATAATATCAATTGGAAGCCTTGATACTTCTTTTATATATTTGATTATATCTCTTTCATTTTTTTCAACTACGGATATGCATATTTTAGGAATTCCATCATTGAAATTTAAATTTCTCATTTTATTTTCCATATTGCATCCTCCGAATAATCAATTTCTATTAAATATAATATTTTTTATATGCTCTACAGGCATTTGTTTATTAGTCCAAAGTTCAAAAGCTAAAGCACCTTGATACAATAACATTCCAATACCATTTATTATTTTACAACCATTTTTTTCAGCTATTTGTAATAATTTTGTTTTTGCCGGATTATATATACAATCGCTTACAATTAAATCTTTTCTAAAAAATGAATCATCATTTATTAAAGAGATATCTTCTTTCATACCTACACTTGTGGCATTGATTAATACATAACTATCATCTATTTTTTCTTTTAAAATATTTTTATTTTCAAGACTGAATAATTCTATACTGCAATTAGTTTTAGATGCAATATTATCAATAATCTTTTTTTGCTCATTCCAATTAGTATCTTTTTTAAATACATAGATTTTTTTTACCCCATACAATGCAGCCTGAGATATTATTGCTATTGAAGCTCCTCCAGTACCTAATATTGTAATATTTTTTTCTTTTATAAATACATTTTCATTTTCCAAAGATTTTATAAAACCTTCGCCATCTGTACTGTAGCCAGTTAATATTCCATTATCATTTACTATGGTATTTACACTTTGTGATAATTCTGCAGCTTCTGATATTTTATCCAAATATTTTATTACTTCTTTTTTATTAGGCATTGAAAGATTAACGCCTCTCATATTGAATGTTTTTATAGCCTGAACAGCATCTTTCAAATTATTATTATCAACTTCAAATGATAAATAGGCATAATTGAGATTAAGTTTATCAAATGCTTCATTATGCATAATAGGGGATATACTGTGTCGGCAAGGAGATGCGAATAATGCTATTAATGTTGTACTGGAGTTTATCTGCATAGGAAAACCTTTTTAATAGTAGTATTATCTTACATAATATTATAATTTTGATTATTGTCAAATATTTATCTATTATATATAAAAATAGTGTTTAATTACTTGATATTTTACAAAAAATTATTATAATTAACATAATAAAGTCATTTAAACAAAAGATAAAAAACAAATATATAAAAATAGAAAAGGAGAACTAATATTATGGATAAAAAAATTATCAAAACTCACAAAGCTCCACAGGCTATAGGACCTTATTCACAAGCTGTAAAAAGCGGTAATTTCATCTTTGCTTCAGGTCAGATACCTTTGGATCCAGTAAGCGGAAACATGGCTGAAGCTGATATCAAAAAACAAACTGAAAGAGTTATGGAAAACATCAAAGGTCTTTTAGAATCAGAAAATTTAACTATGGCTAATATTATTAAAACTACTTGTTTCTTAACAGATATGGCTAACTTTGCTGCTTTTAACGAAGTATATGCTACATATTTCCCAGAAAATCCACCTGCAAGAAGCACTGTAGCTATTAAATCTTTACCAAAAGATGCTTTAATAGAAGTTGAAATAATAGCTGTTATAAGCTAATTTATTACTTGATTAATAATAGCCATGAGTATAATTTTTTATATTCATGGCATTTTTTATAATATTCTTTTTATGCTTATCTTTATAAACTTAAATATTAAAAAATAAATTATTCTTACAAAACTAATAATAAATTAAAATTAAGAGGAAATAATGAGAAACTATATATCGTATTTTATAAAAGGAATGGCCATAGGTATTGCTAATGCTATTCCTGGTGTATCTGGAGGTACTATTGCATTTGTACTTGGAATATATGAGAAATTAACCTATGCTATATCTATTTTGCCTGCAGCATTAATAAAATTAAAATGGAATGATATTAAAGAAAGTTTGAAGATTTTAATTCCTGTTGCATTAGGAGCAGGTATCTCTATAGTATTATTTTTAAAGCTTATTAACTATACATTTACATATTATCCTATTCCAACTAAAATATTTTTTGTTGGTTTAATATTGGGTTCTTTCCCATTTATAACAAAAACAGTAGAAGAATTTAATATAAAAGTATTTTTAGCATTTTTACTTGGTGCTTTCATTATGGCTATATTTGTATATTTTGATATAAATAAGCCTGTAGGTCAAACAACTAATACAGGAGACTTTTCTATACTTTACGGCATAAAATTATTCTTATGCGGAATAGCTGCTGCAGTTGCTATGGTTATACCTGGAATATCTGGTTCTTTACTTTTATTAATATTAGGCGAATATGAGAATATATCTTATTTTGTATCTACAATATTAGAAACTTTTAATGTTCTTCCTATAATATGTGTAGGATTAGGTGTTGTTATAGGAATATTTACTATATCTAAAGTTGTTACTATACTGCTTCAAAAATATAAATCTATATTATTTGGTTTTGTTCTTGGAATTATAATAGTATCATTTTTAAGTTTATGGCCTAATATAACTTCTTTAAGCATACCAATGCTTACAGCAACTGTTATATCTATGTGTGTTGGATTCTTAGTTGCTATAGGAATGGAAAAAATATAATAAAAAATTATATATAATTATTAAAAGGCTAGAAAATGTATTTTTCTAGTCTTTTTTTATATTATCTGAGTTTTATATTGAAGTTATACGCATTAAATTTTATATATTTCATTTCCGAGAATTTTTCTAGTATATATAGGATAAGTGAATGAAAAGAAGAAGAATAAGAAATAAAAGAAAACGTGTATATTTGATATTTGCCATTTTGAGTATAATGTTTTTCTATATATCAATAAATGTTTTATATGGTCAAACATCATCATTTATATATGATGAAGATATTATAAATAATTTACCTAATGCAGAAAGATTTGTAAAAAATATAAAGATTTCTACGTCAACAACAAATAACAATATAGTGATTGTTGAATGGGAAGGAATAAAAGACAATAATTTAATTTATTATCTTTACAGAAGCCATAGTCCTATAATAGGAAAATCTTCTTTAGTTGATTCTTATGTTGTAGATTATATAAAAGCTACTAATGATTCAAAATCTTATTTTATATTAGACAGACCAATATTATCAGCTAAATATTATTATGCTGTTGTTTCTTATGTAGATGATTTGAGTTTTTATAGTGCTAAAGATAATGTTGATATGGCATCAATAAATTTTAACGGATTATCATACAATAATCAAAATAATAATATAGAACCTCAATATAATAAAACAGATAATAATGCAAATAATTTTCAATACTCAAATACATTTATTACAAATATATATACTAATACCGTTTTTAGTACAAATAATATAACAAATACATATACACTAACGAATATTTATTCAGTTACTAATGTATATTCATTAACTAATACAATAACTAATAAATATAATATTACAAATACTTTTTCAGCTAATACTTCATCTGGTGTTAAAAAAAATAATAACAGCAGTGTTTCATCATCAGGAAGTATTGAAAAATATAATAGTGATTATTACAGAGCATTGGCTGAATTTAAAAAAGGAAATTATTCATCAGCAGCAAGTATACTAGAACCTATATCAAAAAGAAATATCAATAAAGATATGTATTATAAGATCAATTTACTTCTTGGTAAAAGTTATAAGTATATGAAAAGAAAGAAAAATGCATTAGATGTTTTTAACCGCATAAAAAACTATAATGCTCAAGAGGTTAATTTTTGGATTAATCAAGTACTAAGTGATTTATAATTGGAGTGTAGATATCTATGAAAACCTATGCAGCAGTTTTGGCATCTGTTATAACTATAGTAGCAATTTTAGGCGGTGTTTTTATTACTAAGATTTCAGCTTTATCTTCTCCTGAAAGATATTTTCAAAAAGGCAAAAGATGTTATGAAATAGAGAATTATGAAGATGCTATAAATAATTTAAATGAATATCTATCAATTGACAGCAGATCAAGACCAATCAATAATATAGCGGAATCATATTTTATGGTTGCAGATTCTCTAAAAAGATTAAAAAAATATTCTTTAGCAAAACAAAGACTTTCAGATATAATAAATAATCCTGACTTTGCATATTATTATACAAATGCCATTTTGGCTTATGCTGATATAGCTAGATTAGAAAATAATGCTGACCCTTATATAATGGCAAAATTGCAGGAGAATTTAAAAATACCAGATAAAGACTTGGCATCAAAAATAAATATTCAATACGGATATCAATTATTCTTCCAAAAAAAATACGGAGAAGCATTAAGCTACTTTTTAAGAGCTGACGGAGAATTAGCAGTTTTAGGAAGAGCCAGAGTATACTTCAATATGAATGAATTTGACAGAGCTTTTGAAACTTATGAAGATTTTCTTAAATATAATAAAACAAGTACATACTATGATGAAGTTGTAAGAACTTATTTAATACAAGTACCTGCAATGGCTCATAAAACTTTTGTAGAAGGAAACTATACAAAATCAAGAATGTACTATACAAAATTGGCAGAATTATTCCCTAGAACTGAATATGCAGAAGATGCTTTGTTTAGAATAGCACAATCATATTATAATGAAAAAAATTATAATAAAGCACTTGATTATTATAATAGAGTAAGACTTAACAATGTTTATACATTAGATGCAGAAGCATTGCTTTATATAGGCTTATCATACTTTAAAGTTGGAAGATATAATGATTCCTATAAAGCTTTGGATAATTTTATTTCTGAATATCCTTCTAATCCTAATGCTTCAAGAGCAAGAGAATATATGCAGGCTTTACAGGAAACATTACTTGCTATTAATTAAATAATTTTTTTGGATAAAGTAGCCCAAAAAGTAGGTATATTATATTGATGAAGTAATCCGTATCCATTAGTGTCTTCATAAATATCTATAAGTTTGAAACCTGCTTTTAATTGTCCTCTAATTTGTTCTTCCGCTGTATGTGAAAATTGTACGCCGTCATTATTTTGCATTAGCTTTTTTAATAAAGCTTCATCTTTTAATGGATTAAAAGGAAGTTTGTATTTTATTTCTTTTTCATTTTCATCAAATAAAAAATTAATACCATTATCTAATCCTGCCATAAGAATGCCGCCATTTTTTAACACTCTGTAGCATTCATACCATACATGCCTAACATCTTCTATATAGCAATTTGATACAGGGTGAAAAATTATATCAAAACTTTCATCAGGGAAAGGAAATTCTTTTGTCATATCAGATTTTACAGCATTTATATTATAATTTTCTCTTTTTGATACTAATAAATCACTGTCTATTTGTTTTTGAGAATAATCCATTAATGTACATACTGCTCCCAATGCAGCAAAAATAGGCATTTGCTGTCCGCCTCCGGAAGCTAGACCTAATACTTGTTTTCCTTTTAAATCTGGGTACCAATCTTTAGGAACAAATTTTGTAGGAGTTAAAAGCATATTCCAATCGCCGTTTTTAGCATTTAAAAAAGTTTCATGAGTTATTGGTATTCCCCATTCCCAGCCTTCTTTTATCCATTCATCTATAGTTTTAGAATTAATTTCAGTATAGTCCATATATTTATCCTTTAAATTTTTTCATAGCGATTAAAGTATATATACCTAAACAACTATATTTTGTCAATTTTGATTTTTTATAAATATAAATTATATTTTTTATAATATAAAATATTATTCTATACTTGTTAAATATATCTTATATGTAAGATAAATTATTAATTTTGTACAATAATAAGTAATCAGCCGCACGTATAGCTGACATTTGATAATATAAAATAGTACCGTGCGGGAAGGTGCCGCAGCTCGCGGTTGACAAAATATAATTGTTTAAGTATATATTGTATAAATTAATAAAATAAGTATATTAAAATATTTATAATTATTTATTTTCTTTATTTTTTTTGGAAGTCATTTTTTCAAATAAAACCAATATCCAAAATCTCATATAATTGAAATATAGGAATACTCTAAATATATTTTTTTTAAGATAGAATTTTTCATCTTTATTTTTATTAAGAATGTCCATACTAGGAGGTTTTATTTTTCCAGCGAAACTGTCAAGAGGTCTTTTGAAAGGTATACAAAATTTCATGTCTAAATTTTGTTTATTGTTGTTAAACCAATATAATGCCTTTTTGAAATTCATATGAATTAAAAATACATCAGGTTCTATTTTTTTGAATCCTATAAATGCTTTATCTAATTCTTCTTTGTTTTTTGTATTTTGATAATTTCCAAGCATATAAATACCAGGATAAATCTTTTTAATTTTTTCAGATATTGTAAAGAAGTATTTTTCTTCATCTCCGAATAAGAACATAGACATCTTTTTTTCTTCTATGTAATCTAATATTTTTGAGAATAGTATAAAATCATTTATATATTTTAATTCTTCTTTATGAATAAATTTATATGCTTTAGCAATAGAGGGATGTGCAGCAATTACAAAAGAAGCATTTTTTATGATTTCTTTTAATTTTTTATTATGACGTACTTTAAGTAATTGATGCACATCTAAAGATATTATGAGTATATTTTTTCCATATTTAAGGTAATTTAGTATTTCTTCAAGACTGCTGCTGAAATTGTCTATTCTTACACCTAAAATGGATTTATTTTCTATCATAATAACTATTAACCTCTACTTTATTTTTTTCTAATTATATAGCTAGTGCTCTGCATAATGCCAAGTCTATCGGATCTACCTTAGGAACTTTTTTAACGGCATCAGTTAATGGAGTGTAAGTATATTCTCCTTTCCAAATACCAACAGCTACATTTTTCTTACCTTCTAATAAAGCTTTAACAGCAATATAACCAAATCTAGCAGCCATTAAACGTTCTCTTGAAGTAGGTGAACCGCCTCTTTGCATGTGTCCCAATATAGTAACACGTGTATCAAAACCAGTTTTACCTTCTATTTGTTTAGCTACTTCCATTGCTCCGCCGGATTCATCACCTTCAGCAACTACGATAATAGAAGATTTTTTACCTCTTTTTTTAGCTATTTGTAATTCTTCTACTATTTTGTCCATATCAGTAGTAGTTTCAGGTATTAATATATCTTCAGCACCAGAAGCTATACCAACTTCTAATGCGATGTATCCTGCATGTCTTCCCATAACTTCTACAACAAAACATCTTCCATGACTTGTAGCAGTATCTCTTAATTTGTCTATAGCATCCATAGCTACGTTAACTGCAGTATCGTAACCTATAGTATAATCTGTACCAAAAATATCATTATCGATAGTACCTGGTATAGCAACAATAGGAAATTCAGGGTGATGATTATAAAAATCTAAAGCACCTCTATAAGTTCCATCTCCGCCTATAACAATCAAAGCGTCAATATTATGATATTTCATATTATCAGCAGCTTTTTTCATACCTTCTTCTGTTTGAAATTCAGGTGATCTAGCAGAAAATAATATAGTACCACCATGGTTTATTATTCCGCCAACACTTCCAGCATTCATTTGGTATACATCGTTATACATAAGTCCTTGATAACCTTCTTTAATACCCATTACTTCCAAACCATTGGCTATAGCTGTTCTTACAACACTTCTGATAGTAGGATTCATTCCTGAAGCATCTCCTCCGCTTGTCAATACTCCAATTCTTTTTATATCAGCCATATTACAATAACTCCTTATTTTTTATAATATTCAAATATATTATTGGATTTTTTTTTATTATATTATATAATGTAGATATTATATAATAATAATAAAAGAATTGATATACATAAATATAAAAAAATATGATTTAAAAATTATGATTTTTTAAAAAAATATGATTGAAAATAAAGAATATACAGAAATTATTAACATTATTGAGAATCAAAGATGGGATAAACTCAAATATTTATTATCCAATATGCATGCTGCTGAAATAGTAGACATTATATGTATATTAGATAATGATAAGAGCAGAAGCATAGTTTTCAGGCTTTTATCAAGAGAAAAGGCTGCTTATGTATTTTCAGAATTAGAAACAGAAGAACAGGAAAAAATCATAGTTTCTATGAGTGAAAATGAGCTTAAAGAACTTATGCATGAGATGAGCCCAGATGACAGAACTTCACTTTTTGAGGAACTTCCGGCAGACATTACTAAAAAGATTTTCTCTTTAATGGGTGAGAAAGATTTAAATATTACAAGGCAGTTATTAGGATATCCTGAAGACAGTATAGGACGTATAATGACGCCTGAATATATAGATGTATTTCCTGATTATACTGTTAAACAAACTTTAGAATATATTAGAAAATACGGAAAAGATTCTGAAACTTTTGAAGTTATATATGTAGTTGATAAAGATGAAACATTATTAGGATATATTTTATTAAAAGACTTATTATTTGCAAATCAAGATGAAAAAATAGAAGAACTTATGCATACAGATATAATATATTTATCTGTATATTCAGACCAAGAAGAAGCGGTTAGGGTAGGAAGGAAATATGATTTACTTTATATACCTGTAGTTGATTCTAAAAATGCTTTAATTGGTATTGTTACAATAGACGATATATTTGATATTGCAGAAGAAGAAGATACAGAGGACTTCCATAAATTGGGAGCTATTACAATAGATGATGATTTTGACAGTAATATAAAACAGGCTAATCCTTTAATATTGTATAAAAGAAGAATATCTTGGTTATTTATTTTGGTATTTGTTAATGTTATATCAGGATATGTTATAGGGCTATTTGAAGAAACTATAAGTCAGTATGTTTCTTTAATATTCTTTTTGCCTTTGCTTATTGATAGTGCAGGAAATGCCGGAGCTCAATCTTCTACTCTTATAATAAGAAGTTTATCAGTTGGAGACGTAAAAAAGAGCGATTGGCTTTTTATGCTGGGTAAGGAAATATTAGTTTCTACTATACTAGGACTTACTATGAGTGCAGCAGTTTCATTGATTGCTATTTTTAGAGGCGGTTTAATGATTGCATTAGTTGTGTCGTTAGCTATGATATTGGTTGTAGTTATAGGAAGTTTAATAGGCTTATGTTTGCCGTTTTTATTTGTTAAGTTTAAAAAAGATCCTACAACAAGCAGTGTGCCTCTTGTAACTTCTATATGTGATATAAGCGGTACTGCTATATATTTACTGCTTGCCACTACAATACTTACGCATTTTGCTAAATAATTTATATATATTTTTTATTAAGTATCTATTTTTATAGTGTTATAGAGGGTGAAAATGAAAATTTTAATTTCTATTATTATGATATTTTCTTTATTAATTTCTTGTAATGGAAATAATGATAACAATGAAGAATTAAATAATGATCAAATAGGAAATATTGATATACAAACTAAAAAAACAGTAACTAATAAATTATATATTAATCCTACTACTACAAATCATAGTAAAATAAAAAATACTGAAACAGATAAAACTTCAGGAACTGAATTGGATCCATTACCAACAGGCTATGAAAAAATAGACAGCATACTTAATCAAAATCAATATAAAATTATGATATATGAGATATCAGAATTAATATCAGAAAAAGGAATTAATGGAATATTAGAAGAAGGTATACAAAATCCTGATTCTTATGAAATTATTGCCTATAAGAATTCTACTCCTTTATTTTTAGCGGTTCAATATGAATATTATGATTTAGCAGAGGAGTTAATAAAAGAAGGAGCTGATGTTAATGCTAGAGTAGAAGATATGGAAACAGAAGACGGGCTTGATATGCTTTATTTTGCTGTTAAAAATAATGATACAGAAATGACTAAGCTTTTGATTGATAATGATGTTTATGCCGGAAGGGAATATGGATATGAATATTCTTATTATTTAACAGATACTGCTATAAAGAACAATAATCTTGAAATATTGAAGCTTCTTATAGAAAGCGGAGATCTTGATACAAAAACAACTTTAATTCCTAAAGCTGTTGATGTTCAAAATATAGAAATGGTTGAATATTTATTATCTATAGGTCAAAATATAAATGAACAAATATTTTCTGACGGATTTTGGATTAATTCTCCTATGAAAGTAGCTGCTGAGAATGGAAATGTTGATATAGCTTCTTTTTTAATAGAGAAAGGTGCAAGTTTAAACTCAAGCGATGATTATATTTATAATGCTGTTCAATATGGTAATTATGATGTAGTTAAATTGCTTGTAGATAATGATATATTTAATATCAATACAAATACCACTATAGAACAGGCTTTAACTTTAGCAAGAGATAAAAAATATTATGAAATAGAAAAATTATTATACAGTGAAAATACTGAAGAAATAGATGGTTATGATGATATAATGAATGCCGTATCTAAAGGCGATATAGAAAAATTAGGGAGTATTATAGGAACTAACACAGATTTAAATAAACAGTATGATAAAATTACTCCTTTATCTTTAGCCGCTGCAAGAAATGATACTAATATGATAAGATTTTTAGTACAAAATGGATCCGATATAAATTTGGAAGATGGTTATGGTTATAGTCCGATAATGAAAGCCGTTTTCTATAATAATACAAATGCAATTACAACTATTGCTGATTTGAATGCCGATTTAAATGCTGTATGCTCAGCAAATGGTCAAACTCCATTAACATATTTAGCTTCTGAATATGGTACTGCTAAGCTTTGCTATCATCTTATAAAAAAGAATGCTGATGTAAATAAACAAAATAGGAATGGATATACTCCTCTTATGACAGCAGCAGAATATGGATTTCCATCTACTTTAGGAATATTTGTTCATGCAGGTGCTGATTATAATATAAGAAACAATGAAGGAAAAACAGTTTATGATATTGCAGAAGACAATAGTCCTGCAATATTAGAAACTTTAAATAATCCTCAAAGCTTGGATTTTTATTTAAATAATTAATATTTATTTTAAGAAAAATCTATTAATATATTCGTATAAAAATATTGCTAATACTATAAATGGAAGTATATAACTAATGTAAAATCTTAACTGAACAGGAAATTTTATTCCGTCTCCAGTATTAGCTTCTTTTATAAAATTATTAAATCCCCAGCCGAAATCTCTAGTACAAAAGAATAATGTTACCAAAGCACCTAGAGGAAGTATATTGTTTGATACTATGAAGTCTAGTAAATCCATTATAACAGTACCTTCTCCTAAAGGATTAATATTTGATAATACGTTGAATCCTAATGTTGTAGGAAGGCTGAATACAAATAAAGTTATGAATAGTATAATTGAAGTTTTCTTTCTTGAAATTTTGAATTTATCCATAATGAAGGAGTATATATTTTCTAAAACACCTATTATAGTAGTAAGTGCTGCCATAGCTAAAAATAAGAAAAATAATGCTCCCCATAATCTTCCAAGAGGCATAGAATTAAATATATTAGGCAAAGTAACGAAAGCAAGTCCAGCACCTTCTCCTGGATTTACACCAAAAGCGAAACATGCTGGAAAAACTACCAATCCTGCAAATAAAGCTACTATAGTATCTAAAGCAATAATTATTAATGCTTCGCCTGTAAGAGATTGTTTTTTATCTATATAGCTTCCAAATATTGCCATTCCTCCTTGTCCTACGCTCAAAGAGAAAAATGCCTGACCTATAGCAGCATAAAATATTCCTATGAAGCCAGTAAGTCCGTTTCCAAATAATTTATTTAAATCAGGTACTAAATAGAATTTTAATCCTTCTATAGCACCTTTTAGAGTTACTGATCTTATTATTAATAATATTAAAAGTCCAAATAGTGAAATCATCATAAATTTACTTGCTCTTTCAACTCCCTTTTCAAGTCCTAATGAACAAATAAGAGTGCCAAGAAGCAAACTAATTCCCATCCATAATGTTAATGTTGAAGGATTTCCTAAAACTCCGTTAAAGAAATTTCCTACTTCATTTGCATTAAGACCTACAAATTTTCCGGAAAGCATGAAATAAAAATATGATAAACACCAACCGCATATAGTAGTGTAGAAAAGCATAAGTATAACATTTCCAAGTATTTGAACATATCCTATTTTATGCCAATTATGACCTTTCTTTTCAAGTTTTTCAAAAGATGTTGCTATATCATGTCCGCCTGCTCTTCCTACAGCAAATTCCATTACCATAGGAGCAACACCCAAAATTATTATTGATATAATGTATAATACAACAAAAGCACCTCCGCCGTATTGTCCTGTTATATATGGAAATCTCCAAACATTTCCCATTCCAATAGCACAGCCAGCAGATACAAGTATAAATCCAAATCTGCTTCCTAGTTTTTCTCTTTCTTTCATTGCTATACACTCCAATATATATTACTGCTAACAATTATATTATAAAATTACAAAACTTACAAATAAATACTAGAATTAAAATACAAAAATCTAGTTGTAGTAAGCTATTGAGTTTACTAAGTATCTTATTATATGTGTAGATGAGCATAATAATTATTATTTTGAAGAATATATCTCTTTAAGCCTTATTTCATCATAAAATGAAATTCTATATGAATAAAATTTCATTACTTTATCCAAAGTATCTAAATCAGGTTTTACATATAAAGATATACTTACTAAATCAGATGACCACCATATAGTGTATTCTTCAAATGGTTTTTTATTGAAAGAATAATGCTTAACATCAGTTTTAGTTATTTGACCATATTGAAAAATGAGTTTTGCTTTTATATCATCAATATCAGCTAAAGTTGCAGGGTCATAGAATGAAGGGTTATTATAAATATCACCTATATGATTACATATTTCTATTCGATAAAGTTCATTATTATAAAAATATAGATAATATGCCAATTTTTCAACATCATTTTTATATATATTAAGAATTGTATTATTCTTAAGCTGATATGATTCAGAAAAATCAGCATATACATTTACATTATAATTAGTAATTTTATTATCTGCTTCTTCAATACTCATTCCAAATTTTAAATCTTTATAACCATCAAGATTAAAAAGTTCAGGAAGCTGAGCAAATATGATATTAGCACTGATTAATAAAATTACTATTATATATTTCATTTTTATTTATTATTCTTGTAAAAATTATTAATTAAATCTAATGCTTGCTTTGGAGTTTCAACATATTGTATTAGATCTAAGTCTTCAGAATCGATATACTTTTCTTTTAGCATGTCCTTTTTTATCCATTCAACAAGATTCGTGTAATATGATTCGTTCATAACAAGGATTGGCATTTTTTGAAGTACTTTAGTTTGTATTAAAGTTAAAGTTTCAAACATTTCATCCATTGTTCCAAATCCGCCAGGAAATATAATAACTGCTTTGGCATATTTTAGAAACATTACCTTTCTTGCAAAGAAATATCTAAATTTAATTTCTTCTTTTACATAAGGATTAGTTTTTTGTTCAAAAGGCAATTCAATGCATAATCCTACAGAACCGGCACCAGCATCAAAAGCACCTTTGTTTCCTGCTTCCATTATGCCAGGTCCGCCTCCTGTTATTATGTCATATTTATTTTCACCTAATAATTTAGCAGTTTCATAAGCTAATTTATAATGAGGGTGATCTTGATGTGTTCTTGCACTTCCAAACATTGTAACAGCATTTTTGTAATAGGACATAGTTTCAAATCCTTCTACAAATTCTCCCATTATTCTGAATATACGCCAAGATTCGGTAGGCATATCAGCATTCTGTAATTCATAAGTTTCTCTTCTCACTCATAAACCTCCTTATTTATATTATTTTATTATTACTGCTGTACCATAAGCAATAACTTCCGTAGTGCCTTCCATTACAGAAGAAGAAGAATATTGTATTCCTATTATAGCATTAGCATTTAATTTTTTAGCTTCTTCTATCATTCTTTTAGTAGCTATTTCTCTAGCTTCATTAATCATTTCTGTATAGCCTTGTACTTCGCCGCCTACTATATTTTTTAAACCAGCTAGAAAATCTTTACCTATGTTTTTTGCTTGAGCAACATTTCCTTTAACTAAACCTAATAATTCATATTCACAGTTACTAGGTAAATAATCAGATGTATATAATTTGATATCCATATTTATTGTCCTTCTATTATATTATTTCAACACTATTGCAGTACCGTAAGCAACA
Source organism: uncultured Brachyspira sp. (assembly GCF_944390845.1). Lineage (GTDB taxonomy): Bacteria > Spirochaetota > Brachyspiria > Brachyspirales > Brachyspiraceae > Brachyspira > Brachyspira pulli. Next base: position 9,551 of record NZ_CALXRM010000041.1, on the reverse strand, counting down.
ACTTCTACTGTTCCAGGAAGTACAGATGAAGAAGAAAATTTTATTCCTATTATAGCATTAGCATTTAATTTTTTTGCTTCTTCTAGCATTCTATTAGTAGCTATTTCTCTAGCTTCATTAAGCATTTCAGTGTAGCTTTCTACTTCACCGCCTACTATATTTTTTAATCCAGCTAATAAATCTTTACCAACATGTTTAGCTAAAGATACGTTTCCTTTAACTAATCCAACCAATTCATAATTATAACTGCTTGGTAAATAACCTACTGTAAACATTTTGATTTCAGAACTCATTTTTTTCTCCTAAACGATTTATTTTGTTGTATTATGTTAATTTCTCGGAAATAGATAAATATACTTAATTATTTTTTATTAGTATATTTTTTGATAATGTAGTATATGGATAAAAAACTATATTTTGTTAAAAAATAAAATTAATATTTTTTATATCTTGTGGGTACTTACCAATAACTGCTTAAATTTATATTACATGTACAATGAAATTAGTACTAAATCATACTAAAATTCTATTAAATGTAATGTAATTTATTAATTTAAGATAAATATAGCCTTTAGCAGAAGACGGACTTGCTTCTTTGTTCTGCTGTTGTAAAAAAGTGTGGTCTGTGTCAAAGCTATGCAAATATTTTAAATGTAAAGAAATTATTTTGAAAAATATAGTTGTTTAGGTATTACATTGTAATATTATTATTAAAAAAATAAGACGCATTTTTAAATAATAATATTTAAAAATGCGTTTGTGGAATTATTGATTATTATAAATTATAATTGAATTTTCTTTATTAAGCTTGTAGAAAGTTCTGGAATGTATATAACATTATTAACTAAATCTATATCAGCAACACCGCTTAAAGAACCTTCTATTTTTTCTAATTGTTCTTTAGTATTTAAATCAAATACATATATGCAGGCATTATTATTAGCACCATTTTCTCCCCAATCAGAAACGTATAATTTACCATTAGCTATAGCTATACCGTCTAAAGCACCAGCACCTAATCTTGAAGCAGTCCATTTATTTAAGCCCGTGCCGTCTATATTTAAAGTATAAATATCTCCTCCATTAGGATCTCCTCCGAATGTGCTTCCTGCTATATATAATACTCCATTGTCTAATAATATACCATTAGCACCAACTATACCTGTAACAGATGAAGTTATAGATAAAGCTGAATTATTATCAACTTTAACAAAATGAACTGTTGAAGCACCTGTATCAGTTAAAGCTACTGTTGTTGGATCTATAACTACAGTATCATTTAAGAATTTTGAACCTTCTATAGGAAGTTTTGTGATTATTTTATTTTCTTTTATATTAGCTAATACTAAATTTCCAGTCATAGAACTGTCATTAACTTGATCTGGTATAATAATAATATCATCAGTTAAGAAAGAAAAACCTTTAGGGCTGTCTAATTGTCCTTCAAAAAGTTTTTGAGGATTAGAACCGTCTTCATTTGCAACTATGATGAAACCGTCTTTAGGAGTATTAGGATCGCCTAAATTAGCCATATATAATTTACCATTTCTAAATTTAACGCTTTCAGGTGCAGCTAATCCTTCTATATTTATAGTTACTGCTTCTTTTTTAGCATTTGCTTCTACAGTGTTTGCAGTATTTTCTGCTGTTGCTTTATCTGCATTGTTATTTGAACATGATACAATAAATATAAAAGCAGATAAAAGTATTGCATTATAAATTTTATTCATTTATAAAGTTCTCCTTATTATTAATTTTATTGTTTAGATTTTATATATTATTTTTGTTTATATAGCAATGAAAAAGTGTAAAAAGATTGTTACCAAAGTTGTTACAATCTTTTTTAGTTTATTAATATCATTTTATATTGTTATTATTGACTATAATAATTTTTTATTTTATTATAATGGCATGAAAATCAATACGAAGTTATCAGTTGCTACTCATATAGTTTTATGCATAGCATTTTTTGAAAATGAAGGCACTACATCTCATTTACTTGCCAAGAGCGTAAAAACAAATCCTGCTGTTATAAGAAGAATTCTTTTAAAATTGAAAGAGGCTGGAATTGTTGAAACAGATAAAAAGGGAAGCAGATTAATAAAAGATGAAAAAGATATAACACTTCTTTCCATATATGAAGCCGTATTTACAGAGGAGGAGAGGGGATTATTTAATTTTCATGAACCTAATCATGTTTGTCCTGTGGGCTGTGCTATGTTTGATGTTTTAGGTGAAGAATTTAATAGTGTAAGAGTGGATTTTGAAAAGTCATTATCAAAAATAACTATAAAAAAAATAGTTGATGAGGTTAGAAAAAGAAAAAAGCATATAGACTTTATGAATAAATAAAAATTTTATATATTTATAATGCTTATTTTATTTCCGTCTAATTTTATCATATTAGATTTTGACAGCCTGTTTAATTCTCTTGATAATGCACTTCTGTCTGCTGATATGAACTCTGCTAGCTTATCTCTATTATATGGTATAATAATATTTTTAGTTTTTTGAAGATTAGACATATATTTTAAATATAAAATTATTTTGCTTCTTAAACTTTTTTGGCTTAATATATCATTTTTGAAAGCTAAAAATTTGTTCTTATTAGATATTACTCTTAATAAATTTTCTATAAATATATTTTTATTATCATTTACTGCATTAAATATATTTTTTACTTCTATTTTTATTATCTCGGTTTTATTTAAAGATATAGCTTGTATATATGAAATTTTGTTTGTAGCAAAGGCCAATGATTCTGCAAATATTTCACCTTCATCTAATATATTTACTATGTTTTTTCTAGTGTCATCGTATTCTTTTGAAATTTCTACTTGTCCGTTTATTATAATATATATGCTGTCTACCTCATCACCCATATCTATTATAATATTTCCTTTTTCAAAATATTTTTTTTCATATTTAAAATCTATTAACAGATCTATTATTTCATTATTACTTATATTATGAAATAAGTTTGATTTTATTATTATATCTATATTATTTTCCATATTGATTATTTGTTTTTAATATATTTTGATAGTTATTTTATAGTATATGATTATTTTTATAAAGTATTAAGAATTAAATAATAATAAAAAATTATAAAATATGGTTATTTTAGTATATACCTAAACAACTATATTTTGTCAGAAATAATTTTTTTAAATTTTAAATATCTGCAGGGCTTTGCCACACACCCCAGTTCTTTTACCGAGTAGGTACCTTTCGGTATTGGTATAAAAGAACCTATATCCTCGACAGGCTCGGATACGCTTTGCGAAAGTGCAAGTGTAAAAAATTAGTACTAAATCATAGTAAAATTGTCTTATATGTAATATAATTTATTAAATTAAAGCCCAAATGTAGCCTTTCGCGAAGCGTATCCGAGTTTGTCGAGGATATAAGCTTCTTTGTGGCAACACCACCCTAAAGGACTTCCTATGGTCGCAGGCACTCCTTTCAGTCGCAAAAGAAGTGGGGGTCTTGCGTAAGCACGCAGAGCGGTGGGCAAAGCCCCAGATATAAAAACAAAAATATAAATTTATCTTTGACAAAATATAATTGTTTAGGTATATACTATTAACCTTTAGGAAGAAGTTTAGTAGGGTCTATTGCTCTTCCTTGATATGATATCTTGAAATATAATTCACTTCTATCTATCATACCAGTGTCTCCAATATTGCCTATATATGCACCTTTGCTTACTATATCACCAAGTTTTACATTAACTTTAGATAAATGAGCGTAAGAAGTATTATATCCGTTTTTATGTTTTAATATTATTACAGTGCCGAATCCTCTTATCTCATCAACATATTCTACTATTCCGTCATCAGCAGCTATAACTTTATCTCCAACATCTCCTAATATGTTGATTCCTCTATTTGCAAGTTTATCAGAAGTAACTCCATATCCGGAAACTATTATTCCTTTATATGGCCATATAAAAGAACTTTCAGGCAATATACTGTCATCATTAAAAGAATATGGAATCATTTTTAATGTTTGTACTTTTATATTAGCACCTATATACAATTTATATTCATTGGCATTTTTTATATTATTCAAACGCATTAAGTTTCTTAAAGTCATATTATGTTTTTGTGCTATAGAATACAAACTATCACCGCTTTTTACTTTATAATTAGAAGTTACTAATGTAGTTGTTTTTTTAGGATTAGCATAAACTTTAAGAGTATCTCCAACTTTTAATATAGATTTAGCATTCAAATTATTTAATGAATAAAGCTCTACTAAATCCATACCTCTTTTTAAAGCTATTTCGCTTAAAGTGTCTCCACTTTTTACTTTATAATTTTCTAAAGTCCTATAAGCAGGCTGTTTAGAAGATGATGTATTTATATTAACATTATCATATAGTTTTAAAGTATCACCAACTTTAAGAACATAATTACTTTTTAATCCGTTTAATTCTAATAAGTCTTTCAAAGACATAGAATTTCTTAATGCTATTTCTCCAAGCGTATCGCCGCTTTTTACTCTGTAAGTGGTTATAGTTTTGCTTTGAGAATTTGAGATTTTAGCATATATTTTTAATTTCTCGCCGGTTCTTAATTTATATTTTAAAGGATCGTCGATATTATTTATTTTTAAAAACTCATTAACACTTATATCATTTTGAAAAGCTATGCCGTATAAAGTGTCTCCGCTTTTTACTGTATAATATTCAACTTCTTTTGTATTATCAGATTTTTCTTGAACGCTGTTATTCTCTTTTTTTGAGTTTATAACATACATTGTTTTTCCTACATAAAGTTTATATTTATCAGGATTATCAATGTTGTTAATCTTTAAAAATTCGCTTGCAGTCATTCCATGAGCAAAAGCTATGCCGTACAAAGTATCTCCGCTTTTTACTCTATATGTATCATAAGATTTTGTTTCTGTATCTTTTTGTTCTGCATTAGAAATTTCGTTATTTGATGAAGCATTATTTGAGGAATTAGCTACTTTAAGTGTTTCTCCAACTCTCAAATTATATTTATTAACATCTTTGATATTATTAATAGCTAAAAATTCATTAGCAGTCATTCCATGAGCAAAAGCTATACCATATAAAGTATCGCCGTTTTTTACTTTATAGTCTTTATATGATGATTTGCTTTCTTCACCTTTTAAGCCATATACTTTATTTTCAGAATCGAATACTAAACTATAACCATTTTCTTTTACTTTAAGAATTTCTCCAACTCTTAATTTATATGAATCTGGATCTTTTATATTATTCAATTTTAAAAATTCAGTTGCACTCATATCATGTGAAAAAGCTATACCATATAAAGTATCACCGTTTTTTACTTTGTAATCTATATAGTTAGCTCCTAGTACAATAGAAGCAAATGTGCATCCTACAATAGATGCATATTTAAAAATATTTCTCATATTATTTTCTCAAGTTCAAATAAAGGTTTTATTAATTTGCTATTTCAAAAATTTCATCTAAAGGCGGATCAGAAGGAGTAATTGTTACAGTATGTTCTTTTACACTAGACATTTGAGGCCCAATTTTAATTTTTTCTACGAACTCATCAATGTCTCTTTTAGTTTCTAAATAACCTATTACTTCAACAGAACCGTCATAGTTATTCCATACTTTTCCGCTTACTTTCATTTCATCGGCTATTTGTTTTGCATAGTATCTAAAACCTACGCCTTGAACTCTTCCTTTTAACATTATATCTACTTTAAACATGTTAGAATTATCGGCAATATATTTTATTGAATTTATATAAACAATGTAAAATATACCGAAACTTATTTACTTTATAAAATATTAATAAGAGTAATAAGAGTACTATAAAAATATGATAGATATAGAAATAAAAAATATAAAATTACAGTTCATTACAGATGATACGCTTTTTTCACCTAAAAAAATTGATATAGGCACATTATCAATGCTTGAAGAAATAGACTTTAATTTAGAAAGTAAAGTTTTGGATTTAGGATGCGGATATGGTGTTGTAGGAATACTTGCAGCAAAAATTATAGGTGAAGACAAAGTTGTTATGTGCGATATAGATGATAATGCTGTGAATATTTCAAAAAATAATGCTTCATTAAATGGGGTAGGTAATATATGTATTATAAAAAGTGATGGAGTTAAAGATATAGATATTAATGATTTTTCTATAATATTATCAAATCCTCCTTATCATACAGATTTTTCTGTGGCTAAACATTTTATAGAAATTGGATTTTATAAATTAGTATTAAATGGAAGATTTGTAATGGTAACAAAAAGGTTTGATTGGTATAAAAATAAATTAACTTCCGTTTTCGGCGGTGTAAAAGTAATAGAAAAAAATGGTTATTATATATTTATTTCTGAAAAGCGTTCTAATATTCCAGCAAATAAATTAAAGCAAAAATTAAAAAAAGAAAATAAAGCTAATAAAATTAATAATAAAAATAATAAATATAAAAAAACTAAAAAATTATAAATGACCTAATATTGGAAGTCCTGTTATATAGAAGAATGCTAAATTTGATAAGAAACCTATTAAAGTTCCAAATATAATACCAAATGCAACATCAAAAGGGTAATGAAGTCCTACATATACTCTGCTGAATGCTATTAATGATGCTATAGGATAAAATAGCAATGCTGAATGCGGACTATAGCTTCCCATACAAAATGCTATTGCAAAAGCTACCATAGTATGTCCTGACGGAAAAGAATGTTTATCAGGAGGATACATTATTGGTATTTTATCATGTTTTTTATATGGACGTGTTCTGCTTACAAAGCTTTTAATATATAAGAAAAAGAATATACAAAAAAATACAGCGGTAACAGCTCTTGAAAAATAAAGTGCAGCATACTTAATTCTTAACATATAAAACAAAAGGTATAATACTACCCAGATATAACCGTCTCCCATTCTGCTCATAAATTTCATAAAAGTTTTTACAGGGCCTTTTCTATTGTCTTTGAAAATCTTTAAAAATAATTTATCATCTATTTTAGACATAAATTTTATTAATGGCAAACTGTTTATGTAATTGATTCTTTTTTGTTTTCTTCTTCTTTTTAGAATTTTCTTTATATTTTTCTTTCTTCTTCTTCTGACTTTTCTTTGGATTTTTGAACTTTTATCTTCGTTATTATCTAGTTGTTCATAGTTATCATTATTGATGTTATTGCTGTCCATATAAAGAAACCCATATTTTACTATCAATAATAAAATATCATAAAATTTAAATAAATCAACTATTGCTAATTTAAATTATGTAAAAACCGTATGTAAGTATTTTAAAATATTTAGTTATTTTTTTAAATTTGCCGAATATATTTTTAAAATATTAAAATAATTTTAGGATATATAGTGTGTTAGTGGGAAATGAAGCTTATGAAAAGTTTATAGAGTATATAGAAAACAAAATAAACTTTAATTTTTTATCACATATACCTGGTTCAGATGATTCAGTAGAAATTCAAAAAAATTCTATTATCAATTTAATCAAAAGATCAAATAATAATGAGGCTTTTTTGGATTATATATCATATACTTATACTATATTAGAAAATGAGATAGTAAAACAAATAATATCAATTTCTTGGCTAAAAGGAAATGGTATCGAAGATAGAATTATTAATGATGATAAATTTGGTTTAAATAATGATGAACTTGTAAATTATATATCTATTTTATTAGTATTAAGAGATATAATGCATACCAGTTATATAGCTTCTTTGCCAATATATTATGAATATAAATATGATCCAAAAGAATTTATAGATAAAGCAAGGGAAATGATAGATCATTCAGTATCTAATATAGCAACATTAGAGCATATTAACCCTATATTTATAGCTATAGCTGCTAAAAGTGTTTTGCCTTATTCTATAACTTTAGATGAGCTTTCTACATCGTCTAAATTAATAGCGGTACTTTTTAATCTTTCAAGAATAATGGCATCATATCCTTATACAGATAAGAAGATAGAATATACACAGCCTATATTTTCTAGTGCTGTATATAATTTAGTAAATAATGCAGCTTTTTTAGGCTTGGATTATAAAATGGTTAGAGTTATATATGATAAAGCAAAAACAGGAGAAATAAGGTGGAAAAATTAGCTAAATATAATATTAACTTTATAGTTGCTGCTATATCATCTTTAACTATAATATCAATGTGTGCTTATATGCTTGTTAATATGCATACATATATTATGAGAATATTAATGATAGTAGAATTTTTATGTTCTTTCTATTTTGTTTGCGTATTTTTCTATAAAATGAATAAATATTCAAGAACAGAATTATTTTTCTATCTTATAACATATTTGCTGCCTTTTATACTGTCAATAATAGGACTTTTTTATGTAACAAATTTTTTCTCATTAAATAGAGTTTTTTTGAGAGAAAATATGATAGCTTCTTTTTTAACTAGAGGCTACCATGTATTATTTATTTTCTATATATCACATATAATATATTTCTTTTACTTGTTTGGCGTTGAAAATAAAGATACATTTTGTTCTGCTATAACTTCATATTTTATTATAGTAATTTCTTCTCTTATGGCTGTAATATTTATAGTTTTATATAGTGTAATAAATTGGGCTTTTGATAATAAAATAATTACTTCTTATCAAAATACAAAAAATGAAATTATATATGAGGCAGATTTGGCTTTTTCTCAAAATACTGATAATGCCGATCTTGAATATGAAGGATTTGCTAAAAGCTATAATATAGCAGTAATTTATTATGAAAATGAATTGAAGTACAGAACTGCTGATTGGGAAGATTTTGAAAGCAGACATTTAGTTTTTGAAACATCTGTTATGCAGGGTAATGGTTTCTTATTTATAGGAAGCGGAAAAGATTTTACTTACCCTTATTATATGTTTATATTGATATATGTTATTGTTAATTCTTTGGTATTAACATGTGTTATAATGTTCTTTAGAGTATTCTTATCATATAAATTTAATAATTATATGAATATTATGATAAAAGGTTTTAAAGAAGACAGTTATATATATGCAATAGATACTGAACATATGGATAATACAGAAATCAAAGTTTTAGCAGAGTACTACAACAAAAAACTTCTTACTTATAAGTATAGAGAAAGATTTATTAAAATGTTTACTAGATAATTTGTGAATTATTAAAAATAATCTTTGTATATACCTAAACAATTATATTTTGTCAAAAATAATTTTTTTAAATTTTAAATATCTGCAGGGCTTTGCCCACCACTCTGTGTGCTATGCAGCACCCCACTTCTTTTGGTGCCCCAAAGAAGCTTATATCCTCGACAAGCTCGGATACGCTTCGCGAAGGGCTATATTTTAGCTTAAATTAATAGTTTATATTACATGTAAAACAATTTTAGTATGATTTAGTACTAATTTTATACCTTGCACTTTTTGCAACTTTTTGCGGCGGGAAAAAGTTGACTAAAAAAATGACAAAGTTAAAAATTTTTGGTATATACCTAAACAACTATATTTTGTCAATTTTCAAACAGATGAAAGTTCTCTGCTAATGCTATTGATAATTCATG
>NZ_CALXRM010000040.1 GCF_944390845.1 uncultured Brachyspira sp. | reverse complement strand
TGAATTATCAATAGCATTAGCAGAGAACTTTCATCTGTTTGAAAATTGACAAAAGATATTTGTTTAGGTATATACTAAAAATATGCATTATATTTTTTTACTTTTTATTAGTATAAAAGAATCAGAGTCTAATACAAAACCTAAAATATTAAAATGAAAATACAATTAATAATAAAATATTATTTAATATAAAATTTAAAAATCATTAAGAAAGAAGCAACTTATCACTTAATGAACCATCAGCAGTTTCAAATTTCTTAAGTAAGTCAGATATCTCTAAAGATTTTTTTTCTTCACCTGAAACATCATATATAATATTTCCATCGCTCATCATGATAAGTCTGTTTCCATAATGAATAGCATCTTTAATATTATGTGTAACCATAAATGCAGTAAGTTTATCTTCTCTAATGATTTCTTCTGTTAAATCCAAAACTTTTTTAGCAGTTTTAGGGTCTAATGCTGCAGTATGCTCATCTAATAATAAAAGTCTAGGTTTCTTAAGTGTAGCCATAAGAAGTGTTAAAGCCTGTCTTTGACCTCCAGATAAAAGACCTACTTTTGATTGAAGTCTTGTTTCAAGTCCTAAATCTAATCTTTTTAACTTTTCAACGTACTCTTCACGTTCTGCATTAGTTATGCCCCATTTCAAAGTTCTTCTTTTACCTTTTCTTTTGGCAAGAGCAAGATTTTCTTCTATACCCATATTAGAAGCAGTACCAATCATAGGGTCTTGGAAAACTCTTCCAAAAAGACCTGCTCTAGCATACTCTTTTTTATCTGTAATATCAACTCCATCAACTAATATAGTACCGTAATCAACTTCATAAACTCCAGCAATTAAATTAAGAAGTGTTGATTTTCCTGCTCCGTTTCCTCCTATAACAGTAACAAAATCTCCGTCATTAAGTTTAAGATTAACACCTTTAATAGCTTTTTTTTCAGTAATAGTTCCTCTATTGAATGTTTTATAAATTTCTTTTAATTCTAACATGATACTCTCCCAACCTTAATTATTTTCTTTTTCCGCCTACAACTCTAGTAACCTTTTTATTTAATACAGGTACTGAAAGAGCAATAGCAACTATTATAGCTGTAATAAGTTTCAAATCACTAGCTTTAAGTCCTAATTGAAGAACTATAGCAATGATAATTCTGTATATTATAGAACCCATTACAACTGAAGCTAATTTATACCAGAAGGAGAATCTATTTCCGAATATAACCTCACCTATTATAACTGATGCAAGTCCGATAACTATCGTACCAGTTCCCATACCAACATCAGCATACCCCTGACTTTGAGTAACTAATGCACCAGATAAAGCAACTAAAGCATTTGATATCATAAGTCCGATTATTTTCATAACATTAGTATCAACACCTAATGCTCTAATCATTCTTTCATTATTTCCAGTAGCTCTTATAGCACAGCCCATTTCTGTACCAAAGAACCAATACATTATAGCTATAATAATAACAGAGAAAATAAAACCTACAAGTAAATCAGATAATACTTTATTCAATGATAACATATTTTGAATTATAGTTAAAGAAGTATCCATTCCCAAAAGCGGTATATTAGGTCTGTTTCCCATAACTCTAATATTAATAGAATACAAAGCTATCATTGTAAGAATACCAGCTAATATTCCCGGTATTTGAAGTTTTGTATTTAAAAATCCTGTTACAAATCCGGCTAAAGAACCAGCCAAAAAAGCAAACAACAAAGTAATAAAAGGATTCATACCATTAGAAATAAGTATAGCACTTACTGCACCGCCCAAAGCAAAACTTCCATCAACAGTCAAATCCGGAAAATCTAAAACCTTAAAAGTAATATAAACACCAAGAGTCATTATACCCCAAATAATACCTTGAGATGCTGCTCCTTGTATCGCTAATAAAATCCCTTCCATTATACAAACCTCTATTATTACTATGCTCGCCTCGCCTATAATTAGCAAATAAATAAATTTATTTGCTGGCTTGGCTCGCTTATTATTATTGCTAGCTATAAACTTATTATTAACAAAAATTGTTCGCTTCAAGTGTCTGCAAAAGTAAACTTAACAGACGCTCACAATTTTTATTTGTAATTAGCTGATAATTATGTTATCAGCTGTCCATTTATAGCTTTAAAATTACTAACTTAAATTATTACTTATTATATAAAGATTCTGGTATTGTTATACCTATACTATTAACCATATTAGTATTAACAACTAAATCAAAACTTTTTAATGTTTCTATAGGCATATCGGCAGGCTGTTTTTCACCTTTTAATATAGTAATTGCCTGAGTAGCTGTTAATTTACCAAGTTCATAATAGCTTATAGCATAAGTAGCAGTACCGCCTAACATAGTCATTCCGCCTTCACCGCAAACTACTGGTATTTTAGCAGGCTCAGCAACTAAAGCTACTGTAGCCATACCTGCAGCAATCATATTATCAGTAGGTGTGTAAATAGCTTCTACTTTTCCTATTAAACTTTGTACTACCTGCTGTATCTCATTAGCAGAAGTAACAGTAGCATCTATATATTTAAGTCCCATAGATTCTAATTTCTTCTTAGCTATATCCATTTGAAATACTGAATTCTGTTCGCTTGAACAATATAAAAGTCCAACAGTTTTTAAATTAGGAGTAATTTGGCTCAATAATTCTATTTGTGCATCTACTGGAGTTAAATCTGAAGTTCCTGTAACATTTCCTCCTGGTGCATCATTATCTGCAACAAGTTTTGCAGCTGCTGGGTCTGTAACTGCTGTAACAAGTATAGGTATATCTTTTGTCATATTTGCAACTGCCTGTGCTGCTGGTGTTGCTATAGCAAGTATTAAATCACTTTTATCATTAACAAATTTTTGGCCTATAGTTACACAATTAGCCTGTTCGCCTTGAGCATTTTGATAGTCTATAGTAATATTTTTGCCGTCTTCATAACCAGCTTCTTTAAGACCATCGACAAAACCTCTATATGAAGCATCTAAGGCATCATGCTCTATTAACTGTAAAATTCCTATTTTCAATAAATCATTTTGAGAATTTGAAGTATTGCCTGTATTTCCTGAAGAACAAGAAACAATTAATATTGACATTGCAATCAATAAAGAATATATGTACTTCATAAATAACCCCTTACTTTTATAAATTTTTTTTCAAAAACTATATATAGTAATTATACTACATATAATAATAATGTCAATTGGTATATACCCAAAGACCTATACCTAATTAATTTTTATTAAAAATAATTTTAAAATATATAATAAATCATGTTTCATAATTTTTATTTTTAGAACAGAAAATTTATTTTTTTAATTAATCGTATAATATTTTGATATTTTAATAATAAATTTAGTTGATATAAAATTTTTTTTATATATAATTTCAGCATAAAAATATGGGAATGAGGGTGAGAATCCTTCGCTGGCACGCAACCGTAAAGCTTAATTCAATAAAAATTAACGAAGTCGGATACCATTTTAACAGGCGAGTGCACTATCAAAAATTATGCACTCCTTTATTAAATAGCTTTTAATTAAAAAATTTAAATAAAGGAGCATTATTTATGCAAAAACAAATCAAAATTTTATTAACAATTTTAATGGCTTTAGCCTTAGCAGTATCATGTGCTGAAAATAACCCCAATACCCCAACAGATCCAATTCCTGGCACTGATAATGCCAATTTTTCTAAATTACAGCAAAAATGGCAGTATGATAATTATAATGGAGGATATGATATTAAAGCTGATAGAGTAGACGATTGGGCAGGAACTGCAGTTAATTATTCTGTTGCTATAAAAGAAATTGTTTGGAATTCTGATAATAAATCTGGAATAATATACGGACAATATACTACAGCTCCAAGTTATAATCCAAATGTAGTTAATAAATATTATGCTATCGCTTTTCAAAATTTAACAGAAACAACTATAGAAATTGCTGGTGCTTCTAAAGATTTAGGAAATGGCACATATGATAGCAGTGCTGAAAGTTTAGAAGAAGCTAAAACAAAATTTACCGAGGCTAATGGTTATTTTTATTATTCAAAACTTAATGTAGTACAATAAATTAAACTTTTTAGAGGTTTTATATGAAAATAAAAAAATCATATTTATTAATCATAATATTTTCATTAATAGTATCATGTTCCAATCCTTCAACTAATCCTGATAACAATAATAATGAAAATACTCAATCATCTGTAAAAGCAGTAACTTCAGGAGTGCATACTATACAATACGGCAGTAAAACTTCTGAAATTGATGTAACTGATAAAGAGGGCTTAAAAACTTTATGGCTTAATTTAGTAGGCGGAAAGATTGTTTATGAAAAAAATGATTATACTACCGAAAGCGGAAAATTCGATACTGATGGTAATTATTATGATAATAAATCTCCAACAGAAATCAGAACCAAATTTATAGAGTGCGGAGTATATGAATATAATAGTAAAAAATATCTTGCTGCTATATATTGGGATAATGAAACAGGTGTAGGAAAGGAAATACGTTACAGACTTATAATAGCAGATGAAAACGGTGCTGAACAGGCTTGGTACGGTGGCGGAAGTGATGAAGCTGTTAAGCCGGATGAAAATACTATTTGGACTAAATATGGTTTTGTTTTCGGATACATTCAAAATTATTAATAAAAACTAAAAAATATATTAAGGAGCGGTTATATAAAGCCGTTCCTTTTTATTGAAACTAAATCATTTTTTGAGACATAAAAAGATAATTATTACATTTTATTAAACAATACACTTTTTTATATATCAAATAAAAACAACATCATTTTTTTGAAAATTACATCATATTTTCGAACTTTATTTACAAAACCACTTGATAAAAAAACATTCAAATATATAATACATAGCATAATTTACATAAAATACAACTTATACATGGGAATGAAGGTGAAAATCCTTCGCTGGCACGCAACCGTAAAGCTTAGTCATTTGTAAAAATAACTAACGAAGTCGGATACCATTTACATAGGCGAGTGCACTTCTAACAAATTATGCACTCCTTTATTAAATAGCTTTTTATAAAAAATTAAAATAAAGGAGCATTATTTATGCAAAAACACATCAAAATTTTATTAACACTTTTAATGTCTTTAGCATTAGCAGTATCATGTGCTAAAAACAACCCAAATGACCCAACTAATGATGGTTCAGGAAACGGATCAGATGGAAACAGAACATATACTTTTATAGCATCAGAAGAAATGTTGGCAAAACCTTGGAGTGACCAAACAAAAAAAGATTATTTTTTAAATAGTTGGAAAGGTAATTTTGCAAATCAAACTATATATAAAGACAGTACCCTTTCTACTGTAAATGGTACAACAGATGCAGATTGTAATTATTACAATGATGGAGATACTACTATTACAGCAAAATTCAAATATGCTACTAATGTAGTTAATAATGAAAAAAATTATATAGGCGGTTTATATTATAATGCTAATGCATGGACTGGTTATAAATGGTATATTATGTACATTAATGAAGAAGGTGCTGAAATATGTGTTAATGCTAAAACTACTTTAAGTGATGATGAAAATACTTATCCAGATGCTAGTACGGAATGGTGGGATACTCCAAGTGCAACTTATGGATATGTTAAATTAAATTAATTTAACATAATTAATAATTGAATAATAATCAAGGGAGAATTATTTTATTTCTCCCTTTTTATACGAATATGAAAAAACTAAATATTTACTTCACAGCATTATTTATTATAACAGCAATATTTTTTAAGGCTCAAAACATCAATGCCCAGACTTACCTTATAAGAGAACTTAAAGGCGGTATTTGGGTTACTTCTCAAGTTGAAATTACTAATGCAGTTCAGACGAATCAAACAAACAATACTGCAGCTGCTCCAAATATTCCTAAAAATCCTATCAAGATAAACAGCAATGTAATAACTTCTGAAGAAATTGAAAGAAGAGGATATAAAAATGCTCAGGAAGTATTAGCTAATCAGCCGGGATTCGTTAATAAAGGTTCTTATATGGGTAATGAAACAGTTGAACCTGCAGGCGGAAGTGCTGACAACATGAAAATATATGTTAATGGTGTTCTTATGAATACAGCTAAAGGAAATGCTGACGCTGGTGTTGATTTAAGGAGAATACCTTCAAACTTAATAGAAAAAATTGAAATTATAGGAAATTCTATTTATATAACTACAAAAACACCTATAGAAGATATTTTATTGATATCATTTGGTTATGGAGCATATAATACTATTACACCATCAATACTTTTCTCTAAGAATTTTGACAACAAACATATTGTTACTTTTACAGCAGATTCTTATTATACTGACGGAGATTATTACTATGATTTCTCAAACCAAGCAGGAAAACCTATAATAGGATATCTTAAAGATAATAAACAGCTTATTATAAACTCATCACTAGATTATAGATATAATTTTGAAAATAAAAACTATTTAAGGGCATTTGTTAATATATCATATTCGGATGCGGTATCAAAATATAAATTACCTCCGGACAATACAACCGATTCATGGTTTAAATTTACCACATTAACATCATCTGTATCATACAATGGATTTTCTGATATACTTGATTATAATGTAAATTTATCTTATGTATTTGATTCTTTTGTAGACAGACCGTATTATCAATATGGAAAACCTATTTCAGACTATCAATCACATGGCATATCTTTAAATGCTAATCTTTCAAGAATGGACGAGCTTTTACCAAATACAATAACATTATATAATAAATTAACTCCTGAATATAGATATGACTTTTTAATGGAAGATAAAAATGCAGTAGAAGAACATTACAATTTTATACCTCAAAGACATTCTTTATCATTATTATATGAACCTCAATTATCATTCGGATATTGGGATAATAATACACCTATATTTTCATTGCTTCCAAGTATTAAATATGAATTTCAGCATGAAGATTTCGACAACAGCAGAAATAATAATTATTTAGCATACAATGTAGATGCAAATTTAAACTTTTACAAAGGATACAGTTTATATTTTTCATATTCTCATGATTATTCTGTACCTACATTCAATGATTTATTTTATAATAATTTTGGAAACCCAAATTTAAAACCTGAAGAATACAATCAAATATACACTAAACTTACTTTAGAACCAATTACAAATTTAAAAATAGAAACTTCATATACATATACTGTATACACAAATAAAATAGTTTGGTATTCAACTGTACCTGAAAATGTAGATTCAGCAATTTCTCATATAGTTACACCAAGTGTAGAATATAGTATACCTTTTGCTAAATATCATAAAATAAAAACTAAATTAGGTTATTCTTATCAGCTTGCTTATATGGGTAAAAACAAGCTGCCTAAAATAGGACTTCCTGAACATGTTGTAACTGCATTATTAGGATATGACTTTATACCTAATCATAAAGTATTAAGTTCATTATCTTTAAATATATACTATACCTACTCTGCTCCAAGACCTTTATCTGAGTATAAGCCTATATATTATTCAGAAGTTTTCCATGATTTTAATATATCTTTCTATTCGATATGGTTTGAACATTTGATATTTTCTATGAATTTTAAAAATATTTTAAATAGAACTCCTATACTTTCAACTTATGCTATTGCTAAGCCTTTTACTTGGGAATTTGAAATAGGCTACAATTTTTAATACAAATAAAACAAAAATTTAAACATATTGTTCTTTTTTACTTCATATTAATATATTCTTTCAATAATATGAAACAAATTTAGTATTTTAATAATATACTATTGACTTTTAATCATATAGATATATACTTAATATTAGTTACATAGAGAAAACTCTATATTTCACCATTGTCTTATACAATTCTGGAAATAATATACATCAGGAGTTATTATGATAGAATTCATTCTAAATACAAAAATAATATCTGGAAATAATGCATTATTGGAATTAGACTTATCAAAATCTAAACGTATATCAATTTTTACAGATAATAACATGTTAAAAATTGGGGCTTGTAATTCAACAATAGAATTAATAAAAAAGAACAATATAAATTACGAAATCTTTTCTGATATAGAGCCTGATCCAAGTTTTGAAATAGTAATAAAATGTTTAAGTAAAATTTTGGAATTTGAATCTGATACTATAATAGCAATAGGAGGCGGTTCTGTAATAGATACTGCCAAATCTGTAATATATTTTGCTTTGGAAGTAAATAAAAAGATGTCTATAAATGCCAAAAAGCCTTTATTTATAGCAGTTCCAACTACAAGCGGTACAGGTTCTGAGGTAACTTCTTATGCAGTAATAACAGATAAAGAAACACATAGAAAAGTACCTCTAGTTTCTAATGAAATGCTTCCAGACATAGCATTATTAGACCCTCAATTTACATTGACTGTACCTCCTAGAATAACTGCTGAAACAGGAATGGATGTTATGGCTCATGCTTTTGAATCTTATGTTTCTATTAATGCTAGCCCATTTACTATTCCATATAGTGAATATGCTATACTTGGAGTTTTGAACAATATATCTAAAGCGGTTAATAATGGAAAAGATATTGAGGCACGTATAGCTATGCATGAAGTTTCTTGTATAGCCGGAATAGCTTTCAATAATGCTGGTTTAGGCTTGATACATGCTATGGCACATGCTCTTGGAGGAAGATTCAGACAGCCTCATGGAAGGGCTAATGCTATATTAATGCCTTATGTTATAGAATATAATGCTAAACATTGTAAAAAATCTGCTTCTAAATATGCCAAAATAGTATTATTATTAAATGTTAAAAATATTGATGATGATTTAACAGCTTCTGCAATATTGAAATCTATTATTTTAGAATTAAATAAATCTATAGGAATAAATCATAAGATAACTGATTATGGTATTGATAGAAATGAATTTGAAAGTGCTATAGAAGAAATGGCCTCAAATGCTTTAAAAGATGTTTGCTTATTGACTAATCCTGTAAAACCTAGCTTAGAAGATGTTAAAAATATTTATAAAAATCTTATATAATAAAAATAAATAATACAAATATTATTTAAAAATAAAGAAGATCATTTCTTAGAAATGGTCTTTTTTATTTTAATAGATTAAATAAATTAAATATACCTAAACAACTATATTTTCTAAATTTTTACTTTTTTGTAAATGTAATTTTTGTTTATTAATAGTATAAAACATTATTAAGTTTTGTTTGAAATGTGAAGTAAAACCAAGATTTGTGTCAAAAATGCAGTCTTTCGCGAAGCGTATCTGAGCCCGCCAAGGATATAGTTTTTTTGTGCCAATACCATACCTAAAGGTACTCCTTTTAGTCGCAAAAGACTAGGGGTGTTACGAAGTACGCAGAGCGGTGGGGCTAAGTCCCACAAATAACCTAAATTTAAAATTGTATTTTTTGACAAACTCTAAATTTTTCAGTATATACCAAAAATTTTTAAGTTTCTCATTTTTTTAGTCAACTTTTTCCCGCCGCACACGCTCTGCGGACTTCGTCAAAGTTGCAAAAAGTGCAAGGATAGAATTAGTACTAAATCATACTAAAATTGTCTTACATGTAAAATAATTTATTAAATTAAAGCCCAAATGCAGCCTTTCGCGAAGCGTATCCGAGCTTGTCGAGGATATAGCTTCTTTCTGGCATACCTAAAGGTACTCCCTTCGGTCGCAAAAGAAGTGGGGTGTTGCGTAAGCACGCAGAGCGGTGGGCAAAGCCCCATATATTAAAAAGAAAATATAATTTTATTTTTGACAAAATATAATTGTTTAGGTATATACTAAAATTTACTTTGACGAATCATTTGAATAAACAATACGTAAAAATTTAGCATAAAAAGGAGTAGAAAATACAATACAATCTCCACTATGTGCTGATACAATATCACCTTGTTTAGCTTCGATTTTCTTATTATCTTTATTAACTATTAAAGTACCTTCCAAAATAACATACACTTCTTCACAATTAAGTTTGCATTGAATATCTGTATCATTTAATTCCATAAGATAAGATTTTAATCTGCATGTTTCTTCAGAATTAAAAATATCTGTCATGTATACTTTATCATTAATGTCTGTTTTTATTTTATTAGAATCAATATCTGAAATAGATTTTTTTAATAATGTATTTTTAGTATTTGATACTGTATTATTTTCTTCTTTATATCCAGAAGCAGTTCCTGTATGCAAAAAATCGCAAATAACTTTATTTACAAGTGATTGAACATTATTTTCTTCCATAAAAGTAACTCCTTTATAATCAAGGTATAATCTTCCATACATCATCATGCGGTTTTGCAATAATAGTGTGCCTGCATTTACTATTTAATTTTTCTATAGACATCTCAGCACTTTTTACTGCCTCTTTTATATTAGATATGCTGCCTGCTATTATTATAACAACAATACCAGCACCAATCAATTCTTTATCTATTACTTCAACATTAGAAGCATTCAAAAGAGTATCTAAAGCACTAATCGTAGCAACATATCCTGTAGTTTCTATTATACCAATAGATAAATTTAAATTTTCCATTAAAAAAAATTTTATAAATTAACTCTTTTCAAAACTTCAATAATAACTTTTTTGATTATTTTTTCATCAGTTATATGGCATTTATTTACTAAAATATTTATTGTCTGTTTAACGATCTCATTAGAATCATTACTATCACAGCAACAGCAATTGCAAGCAGACTCATCATTATCTTTTTTATATACTATTTTTATTCCATTTGATTTAACTATATCCATAGCACTTGGAGTAAGTATAGCATTAGAATCAAGATATATAACGTCTTGTTTATCTTTTATAAGCTCGCAAATATTTTGAGTATTATAAACTATTTTATTTTTATTCATAAATATACACTCCTAAAATTATAAAATAGAATTATATAATTCATCTATAGGAGAAGGCAATACACAATAATCAACTACAAGGCCATCATCTTGAGCCTTTTTAACGCCAGCCTTAACAGCCTCCTCTACAGCACTAACCTTACCTGTTAATGTTATATATGATTTTCCGCCTATAGCAAAACCAAGTCTTACATTAACAAGTGTAACATTACTAGCCTTAGCAACATCATCAGCACCTTGTACAGCAGAAGATATAGAGAAATATTCTATAACACCAATAGCCTCTCTTGGAAAATCTTCTAAAGTACCATTAATAGCATCTATTACACTCTCATGTACATTTGCTATTATAAAAGAATTAATTACTGAAGAACCGCCTATTTGAACACCTGCATTCTTAGATGCTTCTACAGCTCCAACATCTCCGCTAAATATTACAATATATTTTCCAGGGCATACAGAATGAGATCTTAAAATTTTCACATTAGCTGCTTTTCCTATATGATCTGTAGCTAATATACCTTTAGCTATACTATTCAATTCTATCATTCCTATAGATTTCATTTAATATTCTCCCCATTTATAACTATTTTTTCAGTATCAATAGATTCTACAATACCATTTATACTAGAATGTATATTAGCACCAACTTTATCTATTGGCACTGAAGCTATAATTTGTCCTTCTGTAACTGAATCTCCAACTTTAACTACAGGTTCAGCAGGCATTCCTATATGCTGTCTTAATTCTATAGATACCTTTGAAACATTTATTTCTTTTGGATTATCCATATTAACTTCAACATGAGAATATTTATCTAAACCCAAAATTGTAGTTAATCTGTTAGTTGATACTCTCCTATATTCAATAGCAGAATTTACACCATAATCTTTTGCACCTCTATCAGGCTTTATATTAGCCTTTCTTAAAAGCGACTTAACATATATATTCATGCTTGAAGGATTTATACCCATAGGACAAGAATAAAGTTCACATATACCGCATTCGCAACAGAAATGAGCTTCTTTAAGTTTATCCAAAACATGTTCGCTATTATTTTCTATATTATCCAAATCGGCAAAAGCAACTGAACGCATAACTAAATGAGGATTGATTTTATGTCCCATTAAATTTCTAGGGCATAAAGAAGAACAAGCTGTACATTGTATGCATGAACATTTTGCTAAAGCAACAATTTTAGAATAATTGATATTTTTCTTTTTTACTAAATAATGATCTTCATCTATAACTATTAAAGCACCAGTAGTTTTTTTAACAGAAAGATTATTAGTTTGAGATATAGGATAATATCTTCCCATCATAGGGCCGCCAACTATCACATATTTATTATCATCTTTTACACCTGCTTGATATAAAATTTCTCTCAAATTAGCACCAATAGGAGCTTTAACAATAGAAGGATTGTCAACTTCACCTAATATAGACATATATTTTGAAGTAACAGGAATATCACTTAAACTATCATAAATATTGCATAAAGTAGCAACATTGAATACTACACATCCAACTTCTAATGGTATTCCGCCTGCCTTAATAACTCTCTTAGTTATATTATAAACTAATGTTTGTTCATCACCTAAAGGATAAAAACTTTTGAATGCCTTTATTTCTATAGGAGCATTTTCTTTTTTTATAGCATCAGATAAGGCTTCTATTTGTTTTGTATATTTCTTCTTAGTACCTATAATGATATGCTCTGCTGATATTTCCTTACCTATAATAGCTAATGCTTTAACTATCTTTTCAGCATATTTAAGCATTAAGAATTGATCCGTTTTTAAAAGCGGTTCGCATTCTGCTGCATTAGCAATTAAATATTCTACTTTTTCAGGTAATTTTATATGTGACGGAAAACCTGCTCCGCCAGCACCTACAATACCAGCATTATATATTTTTTCTTTCAAGCTCATATAAAACCTTCATTTTTTATTTATTTAAATCTACTTGATCTACTATACCAACTATAACTGCATCTATTGGAAGCATCTCTTTATCACCCTGAGCATTTCTTGCACCACTGCCGGAAGTGATAATGACAATATCTCCAATACCAGCACCTATATAATCACAAGCTACAATAATATCTAATTCTTTATTAGTATCTGGTTCAAAAACTCTAGCTATTAAAAGTTTGCTTCCAGATAATGCTTCTTCTTTTTTTGTAGCCCATACACTACCTATTACTTTTGCTAATACCATCTAATAATTCCTTTTTATTCGTATATAATATTTATTTTATTATCTTTAATATAATCCATAACAAGCGGTGTAATAATAACATTACGATTAACTTTAATACTTGAATAATTATTAACAATGTCAATTATATCACATTTAGTAATAATTTTCTTGCTAGTGAAATCAAAACAATCAGATTTATTTACAACTTCACTATCATTTTTTTTACAAAAACTTGATAAGAAATCTTTAGTTTCTACTATTGATAATCCATAAGATTTTGCTGTATTTTCAAATTCTAATAATTTAGAAAATAATGGATTTGAAGCAGTTCTTTTATAAGTATCAAATTTGTCAGTATTTTTTAATGCTATAACTTTTTTACCCGATAATAAAGCATTGATTATAAAAGAAATATTATCATTTTTATACAAAAGATTAGATATACAAGAAAGTATCTCTATAGATAAATCATTAATTATGATCATACAATAATCTTCACAATTAATATTATCTGCAGTATTAGATATGCATAATTTATAGCCCATATTTTCTAATTCATTTTGAAAACAAAAGTTATTATTGTTAGATAAAACAAATATAGAATCAATGCATTTGTTATTTAACTGATTAATAACTTCTAGTATAATTTTTCTTACTGTTAAATCGTCCATAAATTATAACTCTTCCTATAATATCTTATTCTTCTTTTTTTATTAAACTCATAGCTATACCTAAAGGCGTAACTAAAAACGGATTTTTAGGTTTTATAGTTCGTATGTTAGTTTCTTTTTCAACAACATTTTCAAAACCATCTAAACATACTGTTCCGCCTACCAAGCATATTAAATCAACATTATAATCTTTTATATGTTTATTAATAATACTTCCAACTTTTTGTATTACTGGTAAAACTATTCTAAATATTTCTTTTGTATTATTTTTATCTTTCTTTTTATTTTCTGCTTCATTAAAAGTTATGCCATAATTACCGGCAATAGTAAGTGTAAAATGTGTTCCGCCAGTAGGTTCATCAGCAGTATATACCATTTTTCCATCATTAAATATAGCAATACCTGTTGTTCCGCCGCCAACATCAACAACAACACCACTACTTATATTCAATATATTATTAGCTGCCTCTGGTTCCTCTATAACATTTAAAACTTCAAAACCTGCACTTTCAGCAACATATCTATGAGTAGCCACAGATTTATTATTAACTCCCGGAGGCATAGCAATGGCTGCATTAACAAGTTCTACACCCAATCTATTTTCTAATTTTTCTTTTAATTCTCTTACAATTGAGCAAGCTTTTGAATAATCAACAACTAGCCCATCTCTTACAACTTCTGCATACTGCAATTCAGTTGCTATTGGATTACCAGCAGAATCAACAACAACCAATACTATATATGCAGTACCTAAATCCACACCTACATATAGTTTATCATTTATGTCAAAATCATTAACTTTTTCTATACATTCTGTAGTTTTATCTATAAGCAAATCAACATTTTCAAAAGAAAAACTCATAAAATGATTTCTCCATAACCCTGACTTAATAAACCGCAAGCATTAGCCTCATCAAAGTCTATATGCATAGCAGGCATAAATTTATTACTAACTCTTGCCACAACCTCATCAAATATTAAAGACCTAATACCATAAACTTTCACCTTTACTATTTGACCATTTTCTATATTCCATTCTCTAGCATCTTCTTCTCTTAAATGAATATGCCTTTTTGCAACTATAACAGAATTTTTAGCTTCTATACTTCCATTTTTTCCAACTATAGTGATACTTCCGGCATTTTGAAGATATCCAGATTCATTGATTGTAATATCCTTAACACCTAAAGCCCTAGCATCAGATATGGACAATTCAACTTGAGTATTCTTTCTTACTGGTCCCAATATTGCAACATTATTCATTTCAGATTTTGTACCAACAAGTTTAACTCTTTCTTCACTTAAATATTGTCCAGGCTGAGAAAGATCTCTTTTGGGAGTTAAAGAATAATTACTTCCGAATAATATCTCCAAATCACTTTGCGATAAATGCACATGTCTTGCAGATATTTCTACTTTTATAATCTTTCTTTTACTAAGTTCGTATTTAATGGAATTAGATATTTCATTAATTAAAAGTGATTGTTCATTCATTTAGTTATATCCTTACCAGTATGTGCCATAAGCATTAATATATAAATAGCACTGCTCATACGATTTAATAATTTTATTAGGTCTTCTCTTTCACTTTTCAAAGCTTCATACGCTACTATCTCTACTTCTCTAACAGCAGTCCTTATCAAATTAAGTTTTATTACTGTAAAAGGCATATCGCAATTAACAAAAATATGATCACATCCAAAATACTCTTTTGGGTGATGAGACATTTTTCTAATCTCTTCCTCAGTTAATCCAAATATAGTATCAAATTCTAAACCTTTATTTGCAGCCTCAGAATATAATATTGTATGCACAAGCTTTTCATATTTTTTCAAATAATCTACTAGCTTGTCTTCATGTCTTTCTTTAAATTGATATTCAATATCTACTATCAAAGAAAGCAAACTATCCAATTTTCCTCTCAATTTTATTCTTGGGTGATTCTTTTCTACCAACACATTTTTATACAAATGAGTATAATTTTCAGGTTTAGTATCTAATCTTTTATTCGTTTCATAGTCTATATAGTATTCCATATTTTCTATTTCTCTTATACCATAAGACTTAGGATTAGATGTAGAACTTCCTTTATTACAGTTTTTAGGCTTTATTTTAAGTTCTATTTTGCGAGAAGCTAGATATTCTTTAGCAGAAGGAGTTACAAATACACCTTCCTCTATAAAATACTCTGATACATCTTTATTGAGTATTTCACTCCTCAACATTTGCTCTGTTAAAACTTCCATAGTAACCCTATATTATATTATTGTTGTTGTTCTTTATCACCATTATTAACTGGAGGATTAGGTAATATAGTTTCAACTTCTTCATGTGGTCTTGGTATAACATGTATGCTTATTAATTCGCCTACTTTTGCGGCTGCTGCTGCTCCAGCATCTGTTGCTGCTTTTACTGCGCCTACATCGCCTCTTACCATGATTGTTACCAAACCGCCGCCTACTAATGTTTTTCCTACTAGATTAACATTAGCGGCTTTTACCATAGCATCAGCTGCCTCTATTGCTGATACTAAACCTTTTGTTTCTATCATTCCTAAAGCCATTGAACTTGCCATAGTATTTACCTCCAATAATTAATTATTTCAAAATACTTTCAACTTCTTCATGTGGTCTTGGTATAACATGTACACTTATTAATTCGCCTACTTTTGCGGCTGCTGCTGCTCCAGCATCTGTTGCTGCTTTTACTGCGCCTACATCGCCTCTTACCATGATTGTTACCAAACCGCCGCCTACTAATGTTTTTCCTACTAGATTAACATTAGCGGCTTTTACCATAGCATCAGCTGCCTCTATTGCTGATACTAAACCTTTTGTTTCTATCATTCCTAAAGCCATTGAACTTGCCATAGTATTTACCTCCAATAATTAATTATTTCAAAATACTTTCAACTTCTTCATGTGGTCTTGGTATAACATGTACACTTATTAATTCGCCTACTTTTGCGGCTGCTGCTGCTCCAGCATCTGTTGCTGCTTTTACTGCGCCTACATCGCCTCTTACCATGATTGTTACCAAACCGCCGCCTACTAATGTTTTTCCTACTAGATTAACATTAGCGGCTTTTACCATAGCATCAGCTGCCTCTATTGCTGATACTAAACCTTTTGTTTCTATCATTCCTAAAGCCATTGAACTTGCCATATTGTGTTACCTCCAAATTTTTTTATTATTTTTATTGATTACTAGAATCATCATTATTTTTCTTTTTTCTTCTTGTTCTTTTTTTAGGCACATTAGGAGTTATATTTTCTCCTGTAGCATCTTCATTATTTGAACTATCTAAAATTATAGAATTATTATTAACTATATTTTCAGTATTATCTGATTTTTTATCTTCAGTATTTCCATTATCTGAAACTAAAGTATTATTATCTTTAGAATTTTCAGTATCATCTAGCTTTTTATTTTCAGTATTTTCATTATCTGAAAATAAAGTATTATCATCTTTAACATTTTCAGAAATATCTGATTTTTTATTTTCAGTATTTTCAATATCTAAAACTAAAGTATTATTGTCTTTAGAATTTTCAGTATCATCTAGCTTTTTATTTTCAGTATTTTCAATATCTGAAACTAAAGCATTATTGTCTTTATTATCATCTGAAGAATTATCAATATCTTTTTTATTATTATCATTAGAAGATAGACTATTATCAAAATCTTTATATCCTAAAACTGAGCTAATAACCTGTTCATCTAATCTAGCTATGACATGACTAGCTAACACTTTTCCAATCTTTTCAGCAGCTGCAACTCCACAATCAACTGCAACTCTAACAGCAGCTACATCTCCAAAAAATACAACTGTAACTATACCTCCGCCTATATGACTTAATGAAGGAAGAAATATATTACTAGCTTTAAATGCAGAATCTAAAGCCTCTGTAGCAGCAGTATGACCGTAAGTTTCTATCATGCCTATAGCATATTTCATAATAATTAAAATCCTCTTTTATATTAAGTATATACAAATATGATTATTTATCTAACAAATAATCCATTTTTCAATACACATCTTCTCTTTCTTGTGAAAGTTACTGTACTTGTTATACCATCTCCTGTGCTGCTTGCCAATGTAAAACTAGCATACCCTTCTCCGCCTAAACCTATACCAGCATAAGAAGGAGCATTTTTTACGAAAATAGTTGTTTGCAATCTTCTTGGAGCTATAGTTAATCTGTCAATGTCTTTTGAATGCATAGCTGCAGTATGTCTGCATCCATTTTCTAATTTCACAGCCAAATCCAAAGCCTCATCAAAATCTTTACATCTGATTAAAGGTAAAACAGGCATCATAAGTTCTTCAACTGCAAAAGGATGCTCCTTATGAGTTTCCATTATTATAAGTCTAGGATCATAAGAACATTCTATACCTAAAGTGTCTAGTATATATTTAGCATTCTTACCTACAAATTTTTTATTAATAGAACCATTTTCATTTATAAGAGCTTTTTCTAATTTAATCATATCCTCTTTTTTAGAAATTTTAAAAGCATTATTCTTTTCCATATTGAACATCAAATAATCAAATATAGAATCTACAGCTAAAACTTCTTTTTCAGCTATACAAGGCATATTATTATCAAGAGAAGCACCAGCAACTATATCAGCAGCAGCCTGTTCTATATCAGCAGTTTCATCAACTATAACTGGAGGGTTACCAGCACCAGCACCTATAGTTTTCTTTCCGCTTTTAAGACCTTTTATAACTATAGGCATACCGCCTGTAATACATAATGCATTAATTTTAGGACTGCTCATCATGTAGTCAACTTCTTCTACAGTTGTTTTAGAAATTGTAACTACCAAATTTCTTTCGCCGCCTGCCTCTATTATTGCCTCATTGATTTTTCCAACAAGCCAATTTGATACTTTTATAGCACTAGGATGCGGACTGAAAACAACGCTATTTCCTGCTGAAAGCATATTAATACTATTACATATTATAGTTTCTGTAGGATTTGTAACTGGAGTTATTGCTCCTATTACACCGAATGGAGAAAATTCCAATAAACTAAGTCCGTCATCACCAGTCAAAGCACCAGTAACTAAATCTTCAACACCTGTAGCTCTTTCTATAGCCAATGTATTTTTATTTATCTTATCCTCTACTCTTCCCATCTTGCTTTCTTCAACTGCCATAACTGACATTTCTTTTACAAGAGGTCTTAATTTATTTCTTATAGAATCAACTATTTTTTTTCTTTGAGATAAACTAGAACATAAAAACTTTTTTTGTGCTTCACTTGCATAGTCAATAGCTTCCTTCATACTGTCAAATACACCAAATACATCTGAAGTACTGCCATTGTCTTTCATCATATTTATGCTTTTAGTAACTTCTCTAACTATAGATTCTATCAATTTTTCATCCATATTACATCTCCATAAATAATTTATTTATCAAGTGCTTCTATACCAGATTTAGCTATAAGCATATCTTCTTCTACAGCTCCTCCGCTAACTCCTATTGCACCTACCATTTCACCT
Organism: uncultured Brachyspira sp.; assembly: GCF_944390845.1. Lineage (GTDB taxonomy): Bacteria > Spirochaetota > Brachyspiria > Brachyspirales > Brachyspiraceae > Brachyspira > Brachyspira pulli. The sequence continues at coordinate 10,618 of NZ_CALXRM010000040.1, read as the reverse complement.
TCTCTAAAAATAGGAATTCCACCTCCAAACAAAACTATTTCTCCAGCTAATGCAGTATCTAATCCGCATAAACTATCGTCAACAAGTTTTTTTATTTCAGAAGTAGGTACTCTTAACAATACACTGCTTGAAGCCTTTTTAAAAGCTAATTTCTCGCTTATCTTTAAAGCATTATCCATTTTGCAGAAGAAAATTTCTTCTCCATGGCTATTTACTATAGAAATAGAAACATCAACTTTTATATCATTTGCTTTTTTTATAGCACTCATAGCAATAACAAAAGCATCATTTAAATTAAATTCTTGTGACATAAATCTTCCTTAATACTTAATCATCTAATATAAAATAAATTCCTTTAACAAGTCTTGCTGAATTAGCTCCAATATTCCTTACATTTTGTATATTCATTGATTTTATAGGATACAAAAATAAAGGCTTATCTTCATCTAAATTAGCATAATGCACCGCTATATTTTCATCATTAACCGCTATGCCAACAGATAATTGTGAACTAATAGCTGCTTTATAAGATGCCTCTTTTACATTACTATAACCATCTCCAGATTTTTTCTCAACCATATATGGAATTCCTTCTTCTTCTATTCCATATAAAACCTGTTCCATTAATATTGGATTAACATTACCCAAATCATATACAATAATAGATGGTATATCCATATCAGCTATTCCTTCTCCTAGCATAGTCTAATATAAGACCTGTAGCAACTGCATTTCTAGGACCTTCTTTTCCTCTTATGTTGCCTCTACCAGCAACTATTTTATAATGTGATAAAGCATCCATAACCATTTGAGGTATTTCAAAATCTAATGAGGAACCTCCAACCAATACTACAAACGGTATATCTCTTATATTGCCTGTAGAACTAACTGTTTCTAATGCTCTTATAGAATTAAATACAAATACTTTTTCTTTAGCTGTTCTTCTTACCATTCTTATTTTTTCCAATGGTATATCAGAATCTATAGGTACGAAATTATTCTCCTCAATAACTATAACTCTAGCAAATAATTTAGGATCCAATGGTTCTTTAAAGAACTGAACTGTACCATCTTCATGTCTTATATGAAAGATACTTTCAACTTTAGCTAGAGGATATTTTTTTATTCTTTCAGCCATTTCAAGATCATCTAAACCTAATTCAGAGTTTATTAAAAGGGTAACCATATTACCAGCACCAGCTAAATGCGTATAAGATATTTTACCATCTTTATCTATTAAAGAAGCATCTGTACTGCCGGCACCCATATCTATTATAGCTAAAGGAGATGAAGAACCTGGTGTAGTTAAAGCCCCCAATATTGCCATATCAGCTTCAACTCCGCCTATTTCTACATTTACATTTAAATCTTTTTTAAGCTCATCAGCAATTATTTCCATCTGCAATCTATCAGATTTTACCATACTTGCTATACCAACAGCACTTTCCATAGAAAACTCATTAGCAAGACCGCCTTTTACACTTCTAGGAACAAAAGTATCTACAGCTAATAAATCTTTAATCTTTATATCATCTTTACTTTTATTTGTAAGTTTGGCCATAGTCTGTCTAACTTTCTCTATCATACCTCCGATATTTGTTCCAGACTCACCAATAATATCTTCTATATCTGAAGCCTTATTCATAGTAGACATAATCTTTTCAGCACCTGCTTCTATATCTACTTCTAAACTTCTTTTAGAATCTATTATTTTTAATTTACCAGCAGGAATTCTCCTTTCTTTAACATTTCCTTCAGGAGTTTTTATTACAACTGCAGAACGGTTTCCTATTAATGCTCTAGCTATAGGTACTACAGATTGAGTTTCCTCTGGTGATAAATTAAATACTGTTGCTATACCATAAGGGTTAGATAATGTTTCTATTACTTTACCAGGAAGTGCAACTTCAAGTGCACAAAGCATACCAATAGGAACTTTATCTATAAGCATAACTTCATCAACTATAGGAATATTCTTATTGATTCTATTTTGTACAAGAACTCCATCATCTTTCTGTAAAATAAGTCCATTAACATTTACACCTCTTGATATAGCATCATTAACAGAATTGGCAATATCTTTGAAATCTATACTGTTAGGAAAAACTATTATTATATCTTCGCCTTTATTAACTTTGGAAATATTGTCATAATATACACTTACACCAATACCTATTCCTGATCCGCCTGGTGTTTTTGGATTATGCCCTATCATAGTAGATTCTGTTACAACAGTTTCTGTTATAGTTTCCATTGCAACATCACCTATTACTGGTGTGGCCTCATTTATTCTTATTAGAGATATATCCTCTATAGTAAGATTAACTTTATCCAAACTCTTTTTCAATACTCCAAAAATACCATGCTTATTAGAAAAAGTACCTTTTATACCTGTAGTAAATACTAAATCACTAGATACAAATTCTACATCATTATTATCACTAATTCTAGCAACGGCAATTTCTGTGGTAGAATTTCCTATGTCTATTCCAGCAATATATTTCATTGACATTTCCTATTGTTGCTATACTCGCCTCAGCCTATAATCAGCAAATAAATAAATTTATTTGCTGGCTTCGGCTCGCTTTTTTATTTTATTGTTGCTATACTCGCCCACCTTTAAAAGGTGCCTACTTGGTCAGCCTATAATCAGCAAATAAATAAATTTATTTGCTGGATTCGGCTCGCTTTTTTATTTTATTGTTGCTATACTCGCCCACCTTTAAAAGGTGCCTACTTGGTCAGCCTATAATCAGCAAATAAATAAATTTATTTGCTGGATTCGGCTCACTTTTTTATTATTTTCTTCTTAAACGATCTCTCTTTTCATAAACTTCAGCAGCCTCTCTTACTAAAGAAGCAGATATTGTAGCTGAATATTTATTTTCCAATTCATCTGCTATAGCAAGTAATTCTGCTTTAGTTGATCTGAAAGGTCTTAAAGCATTATATATTTCAAGGATTCTATCATCACTAATTCTAGTTAATTCTGCAGCTCTTCTCAAATTCATAGCAAATATTTTTCTGCCAACAGATTCAGCTATTCTAGCTTGATATTCCAAAGTTTCTGCTGTAATACGTACATCATTAGGTCCTACTCTGTCATTCATTACAGCATCTAATGTAATATCATCTAAACTTTTTCCTGTAGAAGTCTTTATCAAATCCTTTCTATTATAACCCAAAGGATAATCTTTAGCACTAACATTAATATTATTAGAAACGCTTGCAGCATTACTAGTATTATTAATATTTGTAACTATTTCTTTTATCATTTTTTCTAAAAGTTGTTCATCCATATTTTAATCTCCTTGCAAATTATTATAATGAAATTGATAGTTCTATAGGATCAGCATTATCTACAACATGTTCAGTTTCTTTTATATGAAGTAAAGCAGAAATTGCCTGATATTTAGGACGAGCCATCTGATCATTACGAACTGGTACAGGAGTTGGAGATTCACCTTTAGCGTATTTAGCAGCGTTTTTACCTATAGCTCTAAAAGTAGGTAAATCCAAAAGAGGTGCCTGAGGGAATAATTCAACATTACTTAATGGCAACAAATCTTTTTGGTGTATAACTGTTGTACCTTTTGACTGTATGCCTATTCCTATTCCAGAACCGCTGTATTTTGCTGCTGCATTAGCTATGAAAGATACATCTGAAGTATGCAAGAAACGTAATATACGAGCTTGTAAACCTTCTTCTTCTATTCCTGCTATCAATTCTCTTAATACTTGAGCATGAGGTATATGTACTATAGTTTCAGTTTGATGAAGTCCAAATGAAGGAGCTATACCTATTACTACTTCTGATTTATTTTTACCAACTTCAGCTTTACCTAACTCTTTGAAAGGAAGAGGAGGTGGAGCTTGGTGATCAGAACTAACATTTGGATTAGGATTTGCACTTACACTATTATTAGTTGTTGTTGTATTATTATTTTGATTATTAATATTTTTTATAACTTCACTAACTATCAATTTTAGAGTTTTTTCATCTATATTCATTACTTACTCCTTAAATAGAATCTGGACTAATAGCATTAGGAATATTTTTAATTTCTTCCCAACGTTCTTTACTTATTTGATAACCTGTACTAGGACCATGATAATCATTAACATCATTAACGGCACTAATAACGTAACCATTTCTATCAATGATAGCTGAAGTATGTAAATAATCGCCTGCAACACGTTGTTTTAACATATTCAAAACGCTTTGAGCTACATCTTCAAAACCTTTTCTATATAAAGCTTTTACTATATCTAAACCTGTTATTCCATTAGTTAAGATGCTTTGTGCTGCTTTCAAATCTTCTACAACATTTCTATCTGGCATATCTTTACTACCATGAGCATAAGTTGCAGCTTCTACTTCTTCATCAGTAATTTCAGGGAAACCTAATTCAGCAAATATAGCCTGCATAGCTCTAGCTGCTTTGTTTCTAACTGCTACTATTTCTTCTTCTTTTACTGGTCTTAATCCGCCGTCAACTTTTAAGTCTCTTTGTAATACGTTAATATCATCAAAGTCTTCAGCATCAAAGTTAGAACCAGCAAACATGTTATCATAGTTAGGAGTAGAACTATAACCAGAGAATATAAAGTCTGTACCAGGTAAGAATTGCATTAACATTCTAGCTGTTCTTCTTATATCTGAATGTGAGAATGTTTGGTCATTACCAGAAGCAACCTCTAAGTCTAAACATTCAGTAATTAAGTTTTCAGCTAAAACTGCTCTAATACCGCTAGGAACTCCGCCAGGAACACCTATACAGCTTATAGAACCATTTTGTAAACCTTGTACTCCAGCACCTTTTGTGATGAATACACATCTAGCTTCCAAGTACAACATAGATTTACCTTCAGCATATCCCATTTGTACTTCACTTCCTGTACCAGAAGTAAAACGCATTTTCAAACCGCGTGAAGCATAAGATGATGCTAAGAAAGCTTTAGAATATGGAGTATCATCTCCGTCTGTAAATACTCTTTCAGTACCATATACAGAAATTGTTTCAGCATAACAAGTTAAACCTCTCATACCTAATAACAATTCAGTAGCTTCTTCTAATGAACATTGAGTAAGAATACCAGGTCTTCCTACTTGAGCACCTACCAATAAGCCTAAAGCATTAAAAGGAGCATAACGTACGATACCTACTGTAGTTTCTTCTTCATCGAAACCTCTAACAGCTGCTTCTGCTGCATCTGCTGCTATTTGTATAGGATTATCTTTTACATTAGTAACGTGACATTGATTTGAAGGTGTTTTTCTAGCTCTCATTTTTTGTAAAGCCATCATCATTTCAACAACATTCATGCAGCTCATAACTTCTGATATTTTAGCAGGAGTTATTGAAGTTGTTATAGGAATGATTTCACTTCTTGTTACATTAGGGTCACATAACATTAAAGCTATTTTTTTAGAATCAATAGCCATAGCTTTTTCAGCATTTTCTATATTTATAGAGTAATTGGCAATAAATGTATCTATGAAGTCAAAATCTTCTGCTTTTTTACCATCTAATTCTACTATTTTACCATTTACTATTTTGATACTAGGCTTAGGATCATTAGGTCCATCCATAGCTACAAGACCTACTTCAGGCCATTCACCAACAAAACCATCTTGATTGACTGGTCTATTTCTTAATATTTCAAATCTTTTAGATTTCATGAACTTCTCCTAATAGTTAAATTAAATTATATATGATGGTCTATCATTTTTAGGCTTAGCACCTAAAGTACCCAATAATTCACAACCTATTTCTCTAGCAGCTATTATAGCTTGTCTAACTGCTCCAGAATCACCACATATTTGTAATATAACCTCATTTGAGAAACTTGTACCATTTGCTGGAGAAGCATATCCAACAACTTCAACATTAGCAGATTTAACTGCTGTATCTGCCATAACTACACCTATAGCAGCAGGAGCACCAACACAAATACCGAAAGCTTTTCCAATTGGAGCACCAAATGCTTTATTACAAGCATAGCTAGCTCTAGCAGTATATTGAAGTTCTATATGTCCAGCTTCATTTCCATAAACATCTCCAAATGTTCTATCCAAATCTTTTAAAACAACTTCAACTGCACGTCTTGAATCAGAAACATCGTCTGAACCGAAAATAATTAAACTACCATGACCAGCTCCGCCTTTTGTATCACGTGCTAATTGTATAGAAACAATTTCAGTGTTAGTAGCTTTTACAGCTTCATCGGCAGCCATTATATGAGGTCCTGCTCCTGTTCTACAGCCTATGATACCAATAGAACGGTATTTTGTTTCAAAATTCATTTTTTCTAATACGCTTTTATCTACATTAGCAATAACAAGACCTATAGTATCACCTATAGCAGTACCTACAAACTCTATCGCTTTACTCATATAAAAAATCCTCCTTAAAAATAATAAATATATATTTTTATAGTTATTTTATTTATTTTTATAATAGGCAATGAGTTATATGATTAAGATTAATTTTGTATAAACAGATAATCAAAAAATATACAACAGATCATTGCTATACATATAGTATAAAACAATGCAACACAGTTGTCAATAAAAAGAAATCATTTTTTTTAAAAATGAAAAAAATTTCAATAATTTGAAACAATGTATAAATTGATTGATTTAATTAAACAAATTAGAATAGTATTTGAATTAATTATACGATAAAATTACTATAATAAGAATTCCATTCCATGCTCCTCGACAGAAAATAAGCTATATATTGAAATATTCCGACTTACAGCTTTCTACATCCTACCTTCTCATCACCTCTAATAGGTAACAATGGTTAACTAGGGTTCGCTACTGAATACGGCTACGGGCTAGTATAGGATTCTGACCTATTTCCTTCAATATACAATTATATTATAATAAAAAAATTATAATAAATCAAGCTTTTTATTAATACAAATTATACTTATTTTATATAAAAGAAAAAATTAAACAAAATCAAAATTTATAAAATTTACAAACAAATGCATAAAGAAATATAATAAAATCACCATCTTTTTAAAGAATTTTTCATATATTCAACCACATTTATATCATATATATCATTTAATAATGTAATATCAAAATCATTAACAGTTCCAAAATATTGAGAAGTTCCATTTTTTAATACCAATAACTTATCAGCAAAATTTAACATAGCGTTTATATCATGCAATACTGCTACGATACATCTGACATCACTTTTTACCCATTCTTTCAAATTATAAATTAATTCTATTTGACTATTTAAATCCAAATGATTAGTAGGTTCGTCCATCAATATTATAGTAGGGTTTTGAACAAAAGTCCTTGCTAAAAATACTCTTTGTAATTCACCGCCTGAAAGTTCTGTAATTAATTTATCTTTTAAATGCATTATTTTCAATTTTTCCATATAATAAATTACAAATTCTTTATCTTCTTTATTCGGCATAGAAAATAATTTATCTTTATAGCTAGAATATCTACCCATCATTATAGTATCATAAACGCTATAACCAAAATAAATTGTTGACATCTGGCTCATCATAGCTATAGTTTTGTAAGTATCAATCTTTCTTATATTTTCATTATTAATAAATATTTCACCTTCAAAATCTATTATTTTACATAATGATTTAAGCAAAGTACTTTTACCGCATCCATTAGGCCCTATAATACATAAACTTTCATTCTGACATACCTCAAATGATATATTTTTTAATACATCTTTTCTACTGGCATAATGCAATGATAAATTATTAACTTCAAGCATTTTATTCATATATCAATTAATTCCTTTCATATTTTTATTTGAAATAAATACATATAAAAAGAAAGGAGCTCCTATTACAGCAGTAACAATTCCTATTGGTATATTAGAACCTTGAACTATTATTCTTGAAAATATATCTGAAATATTTAGAAGCAGTCCACCTATTAAAGCAGCCATAGGAAAAACGATTATATGCTTGGCACCGAACATTTTTCTAGCTATATGAGGAGATACAAGATCAACAAAACCTATTATACCAGTAAATGCCACTAAAACTGCTGTAATAAATGATGAAATCAATATAAAAAATACTCTCATCTTTTTAACATCTATACCAAGAGATAAACTTGTCTCATCTCCAAAAGTCATTATATCTAATACGCTTGAATATTTCATAAGAACCAATAAAAATACCAAAGTTATAAAAATTATTATTAAAATATCTAATTTATTTCTCACAAATAAACTTCCAAGCTGCCATAGTATTATTTGATTGGAATATTTAGGGAACATATAAGATAAAAAGCTCATTACAGAATTTAAAAATAAGGATATTACTATACCTGCTAATATTATAGAATTATTGCTCATATATTTATCTATTCTATTAGATATAAACAATATAAATATGATAGTAATGAATGCAAATATCATAGATATGCCTATAAAAAAATACTGATTAAAAGATATATGCATAACTATAAGCAAAGCAGCACCAAGACCGGCACCTGATGATATACCTAAATTATATGCTGAGGCTAAAGGATTTCTAAGTATAGATTGTATAACTACTCCAGTAATTGATAATGAAGCACCTACAAATAATGATAATATAGAATGCTGAAGCCTGATATTAATTATATCTGCATTTATTTTATCTATATTAATAATTTCAATATTAAAAAACTTATATAATAATATAGCTCCTATTTCTCTAGGCGATATGAATACACTTCCAATACATATTGATAATATAGTAGAAATAATAACTAATATTAAAATTATTATAATCTTTTTTACCATTGAATTAATTCCTAATTATATCAATGTCTTTATATTCATCTGGATAAGCATATTTAGCCATAATAATTAAAGCATTTACAATATTATGAGTGGGTAATGAACCTGAATCTATATAATATACATCTTTATTCTTTATAGCATTTACATTCTTCCAAGATTCTCTTTTTAATATTTCATCTGTAGGATTATCAATATAATGAACACTTGTAAATATTATATCCGGATTTGCAAATAATACATTTTCTTCTGTTGTAGTTATCCAAGCATTTTTATCACAAAATATATTAGAAGCTCCTATAATATTTATCATATCATCTAAATAAACATTAGTTCCTAATGAATATAAATTAGGTAAAGCAGCTATTTCAAAATATACTTTCTTTTTATTAGTGATTGTTTCACCTATAGCCTTTACTTTTTCTATATTTAAATACATTATATTTATAATGTTAGATGCAGCCTCATTTACTTCAAGAACATTTCCTAAAAAAGTTATATCATCTTCTATAGATTTTATAGTATCACTATTGGGTATAACAGCAATACATATATCTGAAGCCTTTATAGAATCTAAAGAATTTTTTCCAGAAAATACGCTGAATGTATTAACAAAAACAATATCTGGTTTAAGTGCTATCATCTTTTCAGCATCTGGATTAAGCATATCAAATATACTTATATTGGAAACATCTACATCATTTGTTTGCAAAATCTCTTTTGATGTGGTATCTGCTGCTATTATATTATCAGCAAGCCCTAAAGATAGTATCACTTCTGTAGCCGCTGGTGACAAACAAGCAATATTTTCTATATTTTCAGGAAGAACAATATCATTACCGGCTCTATCTTTTATTTCTTTTCCTTTAGTTGTTTTGGAATCATTACAAGAAAATATAAATATACTAAAACAAATTAGTATTATAAATAATTTTTTTATGGATTTCATATATAAAAAACTTCTTTTTAATTAATTTCAAATAGTGAAAGAAATTATAAACTTAATGATTTATATTGTCAATGGAATCATTCATCAGTATTTTTATCGATGTTTGAATCGCTTATTATATAATCAGATATTTCATTTGATAAATTTTCCATAAATAATATTCTTGAATTGATAGTATTTACGAAATAGTTATAAAAAACAACTGTAGGTATAGCAATTATAAGACCGGCTGCGGTAGTAAGTAAAGCATTAGCAATACCAGAAGCCAATGCAGTAGGTTTTCCGCTTCCAATAACAGAAATAACTGCAAAAGATTGTATCATACCAAGAATAGTACCTAAAAGTCCCAAAAGAGGTGCTATAGTAGATATTGTTGAAAGTGCCGAAATAAATCTTTCAAGCCTTGGAAGCTCTTTATTTGAAGCACTTTGCATAGATTCTTTAGGCATATTTAAATTTTTTAACCCTGACATAATTATATTTGATAAAGGAGATTTGCTTGTTTCACATAATGCAATAGCGGCTTTTATTTCCTTATCTTTAACTAAAGAAACAAGTTTTGGTGCTAATGAATTATCTTGAGATTTGATTCTAGTAAAATAAATAAATCTATCAACTATTATGGCTAAAGCTAATATTGAAGATATGAGCAAACCTATCCAACAAATAGTCATAGCAGAATTTAGCAAACTCTCAGAACCAAATATATTATCCATATATAAAAATGCCTCATTTTAATTTCATTATTTGTTAAAACATTATAATTGTAAGAATATAAAAAATCAATAGACTTATTTAATAATTAATGTTTAAGAGCCATAGATATTGCACACTTTTAGTTTAAAAAAAGAAGGTATTCCTTATAATTTAAATTGCTATAAAT
>NZ_CALXRM010000039.1 GCF_944390845.1 uncultured Brachyspira sp. | reverse complement strand
TTATAGCAATTTAAATTATAAGGAATACCTTCTTTTTTTAAAATAAAAGTGTGCAATATCTATGGCTCTTAAACATATATACTTTTTTATTAATATTTACTTTTATAATAAATATTGGTACTATTTATAAATTTATATTTAATAATAAAGAATTAGAAATTTATTTTATAAGTTCAAGATATAAATTAATATTTTTATCTTGTTTAATAATATCTTTGCTATCTGGATTGTTTATACCAACTTCTTTAATATCTACTTCCCCTCAAGAATTTACAAATCATTTTTATTTTATATTTAACAACTTATCAATAAGTATTGGATTATTTTTATTTTATCCCTTATTTATATATTCTTTATTTTCTGAAAAAATAAAGAATTATTGTACACTATTATTTATATTTTTAGTTTTTATTGTCATTATAAATACATTTATAATGACTGGTAATTATTTAAATATAAATACAGATTTTATATTTGATGATGTAAATTTATTGAAAGCATCTTACAAAGAAATATTGTTAATGTTAGGTTTGATTATATTGTCTATTTTTTTAGTTATTTTTATTTTTAAAAAGAAAATGAATATCATATTTCTCAATATATATTCTATAACAGCAATAGTAATTCTAATCATTTCTATATTTAATATTAATACTATTATAAAATCTAATAATAACTTATATGAAAATATAAATATAAATAATGATATAAAAATATTTAATTTATCAAAATCTGGTGAGAATATATTTGTATTTATACTTGACAGAGCTATAAATTCTTATTGGATGGATGCCATAGAAAGATTCCCTGAGTATAAAGAAAAATTAGATGGTTTTGTTATTTATCCTAATACAGTATCTTTTTCTGATTTTACTGCAACTATATCTTCTTTGTATGGAGGATATGATTATCTACCTTATGAACTATCAACTAATGGAAATTATAATATACGTGAAAAACATAATCAAGCTTTACTTACTATTCCTTTAGCTTTAAAAAAATATGGTTATAAATCAATTATGTTAGAACCTGTATATGCAAATTTTTCTAATATTCCTGATTTAACAGTATTTAAAGATTATACAAATATAAATGCTTATAATAATGATGCAGTATCTTCTTATTCTTTAAATAAATATTTGGGTGGAACAAATTTTAATATAGAAGAATTTTCAAAAAATAATAAAAAAGACAAATTTATTAAATTTTCTCTGTTTAAAATGATTCCTATTAATTTAAGGTATGATTTTTATAGAAATGGTAAGTGGTTTAGTTTTGATACTATGTTGGTTAATTATAGTATATTTAGTTATTCTATTTTACAAAATACCACAAATTTTATTAATATTAATGATGATGGTAATTATTTTAATATTTTTCATAATATGACAACCCATGAGCCACAATTTTTTAATAGTGATTATTTACCAAATAATGAATTAAAACCAATACCAGAATTGGATTTATCTATTTATAAAGATGATATTAGTGCTAGGCATTTTTATGCTAATGTATCTGCTATAAATATTTTATTAACATTTATAGATTATTTAAAACAGAATGATGTTTATGATAATACAAAAATAATACTAGTTTCAGATCATGGTAGATATGTTAATACAACAGTTTTTAAAGATGATAAATTGAAATTTGTATCTTGGTATAATGCTTTATTTATGTATAAAGATTTTAAAAGCAAAGGAGAAATAAAAGTAGATACAAATTTTATGACAATTGCTGATGTTCCATATATAGCAACTAAGCATATAGAAAATATAAAAAATGTGTTTAATAATAAAGTTATTACAAATGATTATAAGAAGAATGGTGTTAATATAGTAGATTTAAATACTTGGGAAATTACTAAACAATCTTATCGTCGTTATGATTTTAACAATTATTATTTCATTAAAGATAGTATATTTGATGTAAATAATTGGAAAAAATTTGAAATTGATTGGAAAACTAAAGAATCTAAGGAAATAGAATTACAATAGTTTGATTTTTATATTAAAATATTATACAATTTATGAAATACTAGTATTTATTTTTGAAGGAATTATTATGGTAGTTACAATACTTGCATTATTTATACTATTACAAAGTAATGCATTTGGATATATAGATCCAGGAACAGGAAGTTTGCTATTTTCTGCACTTTTTGGAATAATAGGAACTCTTTTCTTTTTGTCTAAAGCCTTAATTATAAAGTTAAAAACTATGTCATTTTCTAAAAGCAAAAACATAGAAACAGAAGCTTCTAAAAAAGCTAGAATAATAATATATGGTGAAGATAAAAGATATTGTAATGTATTTAAACCAATAATAGAAGAGTTAATAAAATTAGAAATACCAGTAATTTATTATAGTTCAAGTGAAGATGATCAAATATTTGAAATAAAAAATGATTTGCTTTATACGGAGTTTATAGGTGTTGGTAATAAAGCTTATGCTAAATTAAATTTTATAGAAGCAGATATTTGTTTAATGACAACTCCAAATTTAGATGTATTTCAATTAAAACGTTCTAAAGGAGTAAAGAAGTATGTTCATATATTTCATGCTCCAAATGAAGCTTCTATGTATTGTTTATATTCTTTAGATTTTTTTGATTCTGTTCTATTAAGCGGAGAAAATCAAATAGCAGATATAAGAGAATTGGAAGAAACAAGAGGAACTAAAGTAAAAGAACTAGAGATTATAGGAAGCCCTTATTTAGATGAACTTAATAAAAAGAAAGAAGAAGCTTCAAAGACTATCACTAAAGTAGAAAATAAAAAAACTGTTTTGATAGCTCCATCTTGGGGTATGAATGGGCTTCTTACCAGATTTGGCGAGAAAGTAATAGATCCTATTTTAGAAAGCGGATATTATGTAATTATACGTCCTCATCCTCAATCTAGTATAGTAGAAAAAGATATGCTTGAAAGATTAAAAACTAAATATAAAGATAATTCTAATATAGAATGGGATTTTAATAGAGATAATATATATTCTTTATCAAGAGCTGATGTTATGATATCTGATTTTTCAGGCGTTATATTAGATTATGCTTTTCTATTTGATAAGCCTACAATTATACCTAGTTTTACTTTTGATAAAAGAGGTTATGATGCTATTGAGTTAAAAGAGGAAACTTGGACATTAAAAACTTTACCTAAAATCACTGTTTCTTTAGATGAAAACAATTTTGCAAATATTGCTGATATAGTTAATGATACCATTAATAATACTTCATTGAAAGATAATATCATAAAAGCAAAAGATGAGGCTTATAAATGCCGAGGTGAAGCAGCTAGAAATGGAGCTTTAGTTTTAAGCAAAATGCTTACAGAATTGAATTAATATTTTTAATATAAATAAGGAGTGTTGTTTTATGAAAGCTATAATACTTGCTGCTGGAAAAGGCACTAGACTTGCTCCTATGACTTTAATAAAGCCAAAGCCTTTATTGAAAGTACATGGTAAAACTTTATTGGAAAATACAATACATTTTTTAAAAGAATCAAATATTGATGATATTACAATAGTTACAGGATATAAACATGAAATATTTGATGAATATGTATCAAGATTTGGATTAAATAAAGTTATTAATAAGGATTATGATAATACAAATAGTAGTTATTCTTTAAAATTAGTTATTGATAATATAGATGATGATACAATAATAATGAATGGGGATTTATATATTAAAAGTGATTTTGTAAGGTTTATAAAAAAAGATGTATCTCAATTTATAGGTCAAAATCTAGAAAGTACAAAACATCCTACTTGGAAATACAATATAGATGATAATAACAAACTTATATCTATAGATGAGAATGGTAAAGGCGGCCTTTGTGAAACTGGAATAGCTTATTTTGCTAAAAAAGATTTATCAATTTTGAAAGAAGAATTAATCAAATGTGATGATAATAAATATTGGGAATATTGCGTATTGAATTCGTTAAATAAATTGAATTTTTATATAACAGAAGTAAAGGATTTAATTTACGAAATAGATTCCTTTAGTGATGCTATAACTCATAATCTTTTAACATCAGATGATATAGCAGAGCAATGTTCTGATGATAATAAGGCTACAAGATTAGCTGGTCTTACAAATTATAATTATAAGATAAAATTCTTAGGTGAAGATAAAGTTATAAGGATACCTGGAATAGGTACAGAGTCATTTGTAGATAGACCTGCAGAGAGAAAAGTGACTTCTATAGTACCATTAAGTATATGTCCTAAAACAGAGTTTTTTGATTGGGATGTAAAAATAACAAATTACTTAGAAGGTTATCATAGTATAGTAGATGAAGATTTAAATACTGATTTTTTTAAAGCTTTTGTAAATACATTAAAAGAATTGCATAGTATTAAGCTTAAAGATTATGATAATTTTAAACCTATGTCTATGCATAGTGAAATAGATAAATTTGAAGGTTTAGCTAAAAGAAGTATAACAACAAAAACACAGAGAGACTTTGTCTTATCTATAGCTGATGAAATAGAAAAAGATGAGCAAGTATTATGTCATAGAGATTTGCTTTATGGAAATATAATGTATAATGGCAAAGATGTAAAATTGATAGATTTTGAATATTCTGGTTTTTCTTCAAAATATTGGGATTTAGGTAATTTTATATGTGAGTCTAATATGAATGGAAAACAGCGTTTAGAATTTATAAATTTATATGATGGTGCTGATGAAAAAAGAGTAAGAAAAGCTCAAATACTTGTTAATTATATATGGGGATATTGGTATATTGTTAATAATTCATATGAATATTCTCAGATACATATAGATGCTTTGATTAATAATTTGAATATACTTAATATTGTGTAAAACTTAATATTAAAAATTAGTTATTTTAATTAATAATAAGGAGTTTTTACTTATGAAAGCTATAATACTTGCTGCTGGTAGAGGTACAAGACTTTTACCTATGACTTTAGTAAAGCCTAAACCATTACTAGAAATACATGGAAAAACAATATTAGAAAATGCTATTGATATTCTTAGAGAAGGTGGGGTTGACGATATTACTGTTGTTACAGGATATAAACATGAATTGTTTGATCCTTTACAAAAAAAGTTAGGATTCAAAAAAGTTGTATCTTCAGATTTTGCTTCTAAAAATAGCAGTGCTTCATTAAAATTAGTCAAAGATGAAATTACTAATGGTACTATAATAATGAATGGTGATTTATATATTAAAAAATCTTTTTTTGAATATATAAAGCCTAATGAATGTCAATTCTTATCACAAGAAATTAATAATGTTATGGTATGGGAATATATTGTTGATGAGGAAAAGAAACTTATTAAAATTATTAAAGATGCTACTAGCGGAAGATATGGTGAGACAGGAATAGCTTATTTTGCAGGTAAGTATGTTGATACTATAAAAGAAGAACTTGATAATTGTACAGATGATGAATATTGGGAATATGCTGTTTTCAGAGCGTTAAATAGAATAGATTTTTATATTAGTGAGGCAGAAGACATTGTAACAGAAGTTGATTCTTTCAAAGATGCAATCATGACTAATACATTGACTTTTGAAGATATTGCTAAACAATGTTCTGATAATGGAGAAGCGATTAGATTAAAAGGATTAACTAATTACAATTACAAAATAACTTTTAATGGTGATAAAAAAGTAATAAGAATTCCTGGTTTAGGTACAGAAAAGTTTATTGACAGACCAGCAGAAAAACATATTATGTCATTAGTTTCTGAAGATATTGCTCCAAAAAGTATGTTCTTTGATTATGACATTAAAATAACTAATTATTTAGATGGGTATAAAGATTTAGAGTTTGATGATATAGATGAAAAATTTTTATCTCTTTTTATGAAAAGACTAGAACAATTGCATGAAATAAAATTAAAAGATAATCCAGGATTTGTTCCTTTATTAATTTATAATAAAATAAAAAAATATGAAGAATTAGTTCCTATTAGTTTGGTAACTGAAAAAGAAAGAGAGTTTATACATAAATCAGCTAAAGAATTAGATAAAGATGAAAAAGTATTATGTCATTTAGATTTATTATTTGGAAATATTTTATATAATGGAGAAGATGTAAAAATAATAGATTTTGAATATTCTGGTTTTACTTCTAATTATTTAGATATAGCTAGTTTTGTATGTGAATCAGATATTGATGATGAAAGACGTCTTAAATTATTAAAATCATATAATGGTTTAGAAGATTCCAGAGTTAGAAAGGCACAAATTATACATAATTATATATGGTCATTATGGGGTATTATGAATAAATCTTATGAGTATATGAGATATCATATTTCAGGACTTCATAAAAATTTGTCCTATTTTAATTTAAATTAAAATATACTTAATAGGCTATAATTATGAGTATAAATGAAATAATATTGTATATAATGATTATATTTATGGTTTTAGGAGCCATAGATAAAATTATTGGTAATAAATTTGGTCTCGGAGAACAGTTTGAAGCTGGTTTTAATGCTATGGGGGCTTTAGCCTTATCTATGATAGGTATTATATGTCTAGCCCCTGTAATAGCAGCATTATTAAGACCTATTATAGTTCCAATATATATGGCTCTTGGGGCAGACCCTGCTATGTTTGCAACGACAATACTCGCAAATGATATGGGCGGGGCTCCTTTGGCATTAGAGTTTGCTAATGATATGAATGCAGGAAAATTTTCAGCTTTTATAGTTGGTGCCATGATGGGGCCTACTATAGTTTTCAGTATACCAGTTGCTATTGGTATTATTAATAAAGAAGATCAAAAATATTTAGCTTTGGGTATAGCTTCAGGGATGATTACCATACCAATAGGTGCTTTTTGCGGAGGACTTGCAGCTGGATATGGAGTTATATTTTTAATAAAGAATCTTATTCCAATAATTATAGTATCAATACTTCTTACTTTAGGTTTAATATTTATAAGAGATGTTTTGATAAAGATATTTGATTTATTTTCTAAATTTTTAGTGATATTAATTACTATAGGTTTAGTTTTTGCTGTAATAGAGGCATTAACAGGAATTCAAATTATAAAATTTACTATTGGCAATCAAACAGTTACAATGTCGCCTATATCTGATGCTGTTACTACTGTTGCAAGTATAGCTTTTGTTTTGGCTGGAGCTTTCCCACTTGTATTTGTACTTACTAAGGTAGCTTCAAAACCTTTGGAAGCTGTAGGAAAAAAACTAGGAATGAATGATGTTGGAGCTGCTGGTTTGGTTGCAACTCTTGCCAATAATATACCTATGTTTAATATAATGAAAGATATGAATAATCAAGGGAAGATTATAAATTGTGCATTTGCTGTTAGTGCGGCATTTACATTTGGTGATCATTTAGGATTTACTGCCGGTTATGCAGGAGGAGAATATAGAAATATGATATTCCCTATGATAGTTGCTAAATTGGTTGGAGGCGTAACTGCTATAATAGTATCTTATTTTGTATCTAAGATAGTACTTAAAAGTAATGATTGATTATTTATCAAATATATGTGCAATTTTTAATTGTAAATAATAATTATTAAATACTTTGACTTTTTACAGAAATTATATTTTAAAGTAAGTTATTAAACTACCGATAATTTTGATTGAACTATTTTATATATTGCAAGGAGGCATTAAGATTATGGGAGTCAAAAAGTCTTTGTTTTTGTTGCTAGTACTTCTAGCTATGAATAGTATATATGCATTTGCCAATCAAAATATCATCAGAGTACAATTAACAGATGTAAAAGCACCATATACTATTAATATCAAAGGTCCATACAAAGCTTACAATTATAAGTATGAGAGTGAAATTATTTCTGCTCTTACAAATGAAAAAGTAATGGTTGTAGAAAACAGATTAGGTTTAAAAGTTAATGATGTTGGTGTTTATAAAGAAGGTATAGTATTTGAAACACAAGATGGTTTTAATTTGAATGGTGTTGATTATTATGGTTCTTTAATGTTTATTCCATATAATAATACTATGATAGTAGTTAATGAGCTTAATATTGAAGACTATGTAAAAGGAGTACTTCCTCATGAAATGTCTCCAGATTGGCCTATGGAAGCATTAAAAGCACAAGCAGTAGCAGCTAGAACTTATGCAATGTATCATATACTAAAAAATGCTAATAAAGCTCCATTTGATGTTGATAATACTACTAAATATCAAGTTTATAATGGTAAAGAAAAAATGAACTGGTCTGTTGAACAAGCAGTGGATAGAACTAGATATGAAATAGCTGTTTATAAAGGTAAAGTAATAGCTACTTATTTTAGTGCATTATGCGGCGGACATACTGACAGTGCTGAAAATGTATTTGGTGTTGCTGTTCCATATTTAGCTGGTGTTTCTTGTCCTTATTGTAATGCCCAAATAAAGCCTTGGACAAATACTTTAACTTATAATGAACTTAATAATGATTTAGCAAGTTATTCTGTACATGCTAGTGAAAAATCATCTATAGGTATAAGTACTGACCCTAAATCAGGTAAAGCTACAAATATTAAAATAGATGAAAGCGATATCACTTCAAGAGATTTCAGAACAACACTTTCTCCTAAAGTAGTTCCATCTCTTAACTTTACTATTAAAAAAGTTGATAATGGTATCATAATCACTGGTAAAGGCAGCGGACACGGTGTAGGTATGTGTCAATGGGGTGCTTATGGTATGGCACAAGTAAAAAAAGATTATAAAGAGATTTTAAAATTCTATTATAATGGTGTTGATATTGTTGATTATAATAGAGTCAATAAAGAATTTGAACCAGATGTTTGGGGAAATTAATTTTTAATAATTAAGAATATTAAAGGCTTGTATTGATATTTTTCAATGCAAGCCTTTTTATTTGTAAATTATTTTTTTATTAAATTGTATAAGAATTTAAGTGATTTAATGTTTTTGTCATAAGGCGGATATTTTGTAGTTAATTCAAAATTATAGCCTTTATTTAATATAGTAGTTTCTTTTGAAAAACATTTAAAACTATCATAACCATGATACTGTCCTATACCGCTATTTGCTATTCCTCCAAATGGTGCATGAGGATTTAATATTTGACTTATAGTGTCATTAACAGCACAGCAGCCGTAACTTATTTTTTCTATGAAGTAATAATTAAATGCTAAATCTTCTGAAAATATATACATAGCTAAAGGAGTAGAGCATATCTTTTCTACTAATTCTCTTGCTTCTTCTTTTGTTTTATAATATAGTATTGGGAAAACACTTCCAAATATTTCATCTTTAATTATATTAGTTTCTAAATCTTTTGGCTCTACAAGACTTATTGATATAGATAAATTATTATCATCATATTCTCCGCCATAAATTATTTTTCCATCGTTTAAATATGATTTTATTCTTTTATAGTGATTTTCATTTATGATTCTATGCAATTTTCTTTCTTTATTAAATACTTCTATTTCTTTACTGAATGCAGTTAAAAATTTTTCTTTTAAATCTTCTCTTAATAATATATAATCCGGAGATATACAAGTTTGACCAGAGTTTAAGAATTTTCCCCATATAATTCTTTTTACAGCTTTATTAAAATTATTTCCGTTTATATCATCTATAATAACAGGAGATTTTCCTCCAAGCTCTAAAGTTACAGAAGTTAAAAATTTAGATGCATTTGACATGATTATTTTTCCAACTCTTGGAGAACCTGTGAAGAATATTTTATCATATTCTATTGTTGTAGTGCTTTCCGGAGGTACAGTTTTATCTATAACGGCAATATATTCTTCATCAAATGTATTTTTTATTGAATCATATATTACATCATAAACTTTTGGAGTTAATTGAGAAGGTGCTATTATAGCAGTATTTCCAGCACCTATTGCACCAACAAGAGGAAGAAAAGTTAATTGAACAGGATAATTCCAAGGTGATATTATTAATGATACACCAAAAGGTTTATTTATTACCATCGTTTTAGCATCCATTGTTATCATGTTCTTCTTTACTTTTTTATGATGCATCCATTTCCTTAGATTTTTTATGAATAAATTAATTTCTTCTATAACCATATAGAATTCTGAAGCTATAGCCTCAAATTCACATTTTTGCATATCTTGATATAAAGCATCAATAAAATCTTTTTCATACTTTATGAGCATTGTTTTTAATTTTTTTAATTGTTCTATTCTGAAATTATAACTCATAGTTTTTGAACTTTTAAAAAATTCTTTTTGTTTATTTCTTAATCCTATTAAATCCATTTTATATATTTCTCCATAATTTGTTTATAGTTAATATACAAAAATATTTACAAATTACCATTATTTTTTATGGTTAATATATTGAATTGATTTGCAAAAAATCATAAAAATAATAAAATAAAAACTTTATATATAAAAACTATGTTTGGATTTTGCGTAAATGAAAAATAAAATTACTAATATTTTTAATAAAAAATTTATATTGTTGCTTGTTACTCTTGCTATTATTATTGTAGTAATTACTTCTATACTGGTAGCACAGGATATCTCTTTAAAGAAAAAAATAACTTCAAAGAATAAAATAAATTATGGTACTGCATTAGAATTGTACAATAGAGAGCAATATTTAGAAGCATATAATCAATTTACCAATATAATGAATAGAGATGAAGATTCAATTATAAAAGATTATATTATATATTATGGTGCTAAAAGTGCTTTGAGTACTAATATGTATAATGAAGCTATAGATTTGTATTCATTATTAATGAAAGAATATACAAATTCTCCATTATATGCTTATGCTGAACAGTATAAAGCATTAGCAGAATTTTATAGAGATGATTATCCTGTAAGCAATTTTTTTAATAGCAGGAAACAAAATTGGATTAAAGAATTTGTAGGCATTAGAGCTTTAAGAAATACTGATGATACAAATAAATCTAAAATGATAGCTTATGAACTTATTACTAAATTATCAAATACTGAGGCTATTATTTATTATAATGATAATTATGAAGATGAAATATCATTATTTGATAATGGATTAAAATATAAGGCGGCTTCAGTACTTTATGAGGCAGGATTTAGAAAATCAGCATTAAAACATTTTCAATATTTATACTCTAATAATTACAATAAGGGAAATTCAACTTATTATATGGCAAGAATAAATGAAGCGGAAGGAAATAGGGCAGAAGCAGCTAAATTGTACGATGAATATTTATCTAATGCCAATAATAAAACATACAGAAAAATGGGACTTTACTATGCTGCTGGTAATTATGATAAATTAACAAATAATGCAAAAGCAATGGAATTGTATAATACATTTTTGAAAGATTACCCAAGAGATGATTATGTTCCAAGAATATATAATAATTTTGTTAACACAAGTTTAAATAAAAATAATTTAGTTCAGGCAAAAGTTTATTTAACTAATGTTATGAATAAATTTCCAAATAGCTGGCAGACTGAATTAGCATTAAAATCATATTTAAGAAAAGCATTTAAATTAAAAAACAAAACTGAAACTTATTTTGCAACTTCAGCATTAGAGAAAAGATATACAAAATTCAGACATGATTTTCCATTATCTTGGAGTATGTGGAGTGCATCAGAATTTGGAGATACTAAAAAAAGAGATGAATACTTAATGGAAATACTTCTTACAAGTAAAAATCATTATTTTGTTAATGGTGCTTTGAGTTTGGCCAATGATGAAATGATAAAAAATGTTGAAATCAGCAATACTTATTATTTTGATGAAGCTAAAAAATATTATACTGATTCAAACTATACTAAGTCTATGGAAATGCTTGATAAGATTCAATTCTTAAATTATATTGCTACTGGAAAAGAAGATGATTTAATGAAATCTGCTAGAGATATGGCTAAAAATATTCTTATGCAAAATGAATTTGTAAAAGAGCTATATTCAAATAAAAGTGATTATGATTTATTTAATGAATTATCATTGCAAACTACTAATGAAGTTGATAGATCAATATTATTATATTATTATGGTGATTATGATAATGCATATACAGAATATGATAAAATATTTAAGAAAGCAGAAGAAGTAAATTATCCATTATTTCATTTTGCAGAAAAGATTTTTAAAGATTCTGGAAATACAAAAAGGCTTATGCAGATATCGGTTAATATAGGAAAGTATTTTGATTATCCTTATACTTATAATACAGATTTGCTTCCAGATGAATTTAGAAAAAAAGTTTATCCAAGATATTTTGATGAATATGTTGTACCGGAAGCAAAACATTATAAAATAGAGCCTTCTTTCATATATGCTATAATGCGTGAAGAAAGTACATTTGATCCAAAAGCTAAATCTTGGGTTGGAGCTATGGGACTTATGCAGTTAATGCCTGCAACAGCTGAGGAACAAAATAGGAATCCTAGATATAGATATGATCCTTTAAATTTAACAGATCCAAAACAAAATATTAATATAGGTATTGGACATATAAGCTGGTTATTTAGAAATGAAAATGCAAGCAATTATATAATAGTAGCAGCAAGTTATAATGCTGGTTCAGGACGTGGAAAAAGATGGAAGTCTGAATATGGTACTAATAATATGTATCGTACAGGAAGATTCATTGATATTGAAGAAACTGAATATTATGTAGAGAAAGTTATTAATAGCTATGAACATTACAAAAAATATTATAAAGATTAATATGTAGTTATCTTAATAAATATATTTGAAATGTAATCGAAATGTAAAATTTATTTGCAAAAAATCAAAAAAATAATACAATAATGCTTACTATATAAAAACTATTTTTTGGATTTTGCGTAAATGAAAAATAAAATAGCTGCTATTATTAATAAAAGAGTTTTACTGTTTGCTCTTTGCATTGAAATCATTGTTATAATAATGACTTCAATGCTAGGTGCTCAGGACATTTCATTAAAGAAGAATATAATATCAAAAAGTAAAATAAATTATGGTACTGCACTAGAATTATATAACAGAGAGAAATATTTAGAAGCATATAATCAATTTACAAATATAATGAATACAGAAGAAAATATGCTTATTAATGATTATGTTATATACTATGGGGCTAAAAGTGCATTATATACTAATATGTACGATGAAGCTATAAATTTATATTCATTATTAATGAAAGAATATCCGCGTTCATCATTATATCCTTATGCAGAACAGTATAAAGCATTAGCAGAGTTTTACAGAGATGATTATCCTATCAGTAATTTTTTTAATAGCAAGAAGCAAAAATGGATTAAGGAATTTGTAGGTATTAGAGCTTTAAGAAATACAGATGATACTAATAAAGCTAAAATGATAGCTTATGAACTTTTAACTAAATTTGGAAATAGGGAAGCTATTATATATTATAATAATAATTATAGTGAAGATATCGTTTCATTTAATAATGATTTAAAATACAAAGTAGCAGCAGCACTTTATGATTCAGGGTATAGAAAAGCTTCATTACCTCATTTCAAATATTTATATGATCATAATTCACACAAGGCTACTTCCACATATTATATGGCTAGAATCAAACAATTATCAGGCGATAGGGAAGAAGCTTCAGTATTATTTAATGAATATTTATCCAATCCTAACAATAAAGCACATAGAAGATTAGGACTTTATTATTCTGCTGATAATTATAGTAAATTAAAAAATTATAATAAATCAATGGAATTATATAATACTTTTTTGAAAGAGTATCCAAGAGATGATTATGTTCCTAGAATATATAATAACTTTGTTAATATTAGTTTGAATAGAAATAATTTAGTTCAGGCAAAAAATTATTTAACTAATGTGATGAAAAGATTTCCTAAAAGCTGGCAGACTGAATTGGCATTAAAGTCGTATTTAAGAAAAGCATTTAAATTAAATAATAAAACAGAAACATATTTTGCAACAAAAGCATTAGAGGCTAGATATCCAAAATTCAGACATGATTTTGCCTTATCTTGGAATATGTGGACTGCTTCAGAATTTGGAGATACTGAAAAAAGAGATGAATATATAATGAAAAGTTTGCTTACAAGCAAGAGTCATTATTTTGTAAAAGGTGCTTTGAGTTTAGCTAGTGATGAAATGATTCATAATGTTGAGATTAGCAATACATATTATTTAGATGAGGCTAAAAAATATTATGCTGATTCAAATTATACTAAGTCTATGCAAATGCTTGATAAGATACAATTCTTAAATTATATTGCTACTGGAAAAGAAGATGATCTTATGAAAGAAAGCAGAAAGTTAGCTAAAACTATACTTATGAGAAATAGATTTGTTAAAGATATGTATTCCAAGAGAAATGAGAATGATTTGTTTAATGAATTATCTTTACAGACTAGGAGAGAAGTTAATAAGGCTATAGTTCTTTATTATTATGGTGATTATGATAATGCATATACAGAATTTGATAAAGTATTTAAAAAGACACAAGTAACATATCCATTATATTATTTCGCTGAGAAAATATTTACAGATTCAGGCAGAACTAAAAGACTTATGCAAATATCAGCTAATATAGGTAAATATTTTGGATATCCTTATAACGAAAATACAGATTTGCTTCCAGATGAGCTTAGAAAGAAAGTTTATCCAAGGTATTTCGATAAATATGTTGTACCAGAAGCCAAATATTATAAAATAGAACCGGCTTTTGTATATGCCATAATGCGTGAAGAAAGTTTATTTGACATAAAGGCTAAGTCTTGGGTTGGTGCTATGGGACTTATGCAGTTAATGCCTACAACAGCAGCTGCTGAAAATAAAAAATCTAGGTACAGATATGATCCTTTAGATTTAACAGACCCTAAGCAGAATATTAATTTAGGAATTTCTCATTTGGGTTGGTTATTTAGCAGTCAAAAGGCAAGTAATTATATATTAGTAGCAGCAAGTTATAATGCAGGTTCAGGACGAGGAAGAAGATGGAAATCTGAATACGGTACTAATAACATGTATCGTACAGGAAGATTTATTGATATTGAGGAAACAGAATATTATGTAGAACGAGTTATTAAAAGCTATGAGTTCTATAGTAAGTATTATAAAGATTAAAATATATCTCAAAATGATTTTAATATATACTGAAAATTTTTAAGTTTATCAACTGAGACACTTTATATAGATGTTGTCTACTTTTTTGCCGCACACGCTCTACGTACTTCGTCAAAGAACCTTATATCCTCGATAAACTCGGATACGCTACGCGAAAAACGCAATTGCTATAACTTTATATTTAAAGAATATGTATCAAATATGGTATAATACCCTGATTTTAGGTAAAAAATGCAGTTCTTTTGGTTCTTTTATACCAATACTTACAGTACTTCCTTCGGTCGTAAAAGAACTGGGGTTCGGGGCAAAGCCCTGAAAATATTTTAAATTAAAAAAATTATTTTGACAAAATATAATTGTTTAGGTATATACTAAAAATTTTAAGTAGTATAATTTATTTATTCTAGTTAATTTAAAAAATAACAGGGTATTAGAAAAATCTAATACCCTGCCTTGTATATGGGATGGAAAGTAAATCAATCATCAAATTTTTGTCCTATCAGCTGACCGTCAGAAGATATATAAAGCTCCATCATATTGTTTAGCTTTACTTCATAAGTTCCCCATTTCTTTTCAGCACTAATAACCACTGTTTGTGGATATGTGTTCTGTATTGTTTTTGCCACATTAGCTGGAAAAACATTAAGCGGTATTCCTATATACTCGGCTTCTATTTCTTTCCAATCGCCGTTACGTAGAAATTCTATTTTAATACCATTGGAAAGTTCTACCTCATATTTACCATCATCTAATTCCACATACCATATCTGTGCATCTGGAAATGCTCCTGATATGAATTGTTTTGCTCTATCAGGTAATGATTCAGGAGGAATAATTCTGTCAGCCAATAAAGTACTAGAGGTGAATATGATAATTGCTAATACGATCTTCATCATTTTCATACAGCACCTCCCTCGTTTTTAAGTATAGTATATCATATTTTTTATTTCATGTCAATATTTTTTACAAATATTTTACTTCTTATTTACAACAGAATATTAATTGAAAAATATTTTAATAAAAGTTGATAAAATAATAGCCCTAATGTATAAAAATTTACATTAGAGCTATTATTAATAATCTTTTATATTCTATTATGAATTTCTTTTTATATATAAAGATGAGTTTATTATTAATATTATTATGAATATAATCCAACAAATAACAGTACTATATAAATATTTCATTGAAGGTTTAAATTCAAATACTATATTATTGTCGCCTGCTTCAACATAAACACCTCTGAATAATAAGTTAGCATTTAGCAGCTCTTTTTTCTCCCCATTTACTGTAACTTGCCAATCATTATTATAACGCTCTTTTGATACAAGTATTCCGGCATCAGGTGTTTTTACATTGAATACTATTTTATTGTCAGTTTCTTCTAATAATTCAACACTATGAATAGCCTTATTATTATTTAAAGTTATATTTTTATTTGAATTATTTAATAAGACAACTTCATTTGCCAAGTTGAAATTAGGCATGCTAATTCTTCCAAGTCCGTCATTGAAATCAACAGCATTATAGGCATTATTTACAAATTCATATTTATTTCTATAACCCTTTAATTCATATAAAACAGCAGCGGAGAATTGATCTTGATACTCTGTTATTTTAGTTAAATCATTTGATAGAATGGACTGATCTAAATATGTAGGACTTAAAATGTATCTTACACCAAGTAAATCCATAAGTCTAGGCTGATATCCTACATAATCATTTATTCTAAATTTCATAAAAGTATCGGTGATATCTTTTGATAATCTGCTTGCTGCAGGAGGTTCTGTTAAAGGTATATTGTAATAAGGCATTGTATGTGTTGTATATCTATATAGATAAGGAATCAATATAGGCATTGTTGTTTTATTGCCTTCTTCTTTTAATATATGATCAACTATAGGAGTAGAATTGTACATTTGATTAATATTAGATTTAACTATAAACATATTTCCGCTTTGTGTCAAATCTAAAAATAACACTGCCATAAACATATATGGTAAGTATTTATAAAATAGTTTTTCTTTATTAGCAATTATTATATAGAAAAATACTATAATACTTCCGATAACAAGGAAACCAATATGACCTAAATCATACATAGAGAATAATATAAATCCTATAAATGGAACTACTACAGCAAATTTATCTTTTATAGTTATATCCTTTAATGAAATTGCACTATTCATTAAAAGCAGTACAGTAGATGACATTAGCATTAATCTTACAAAAGACATTGATATATTTTTTGCTATTATTGCAGCATTTTGTTCTTTCCAGTCAGCAATAAAATTATTATATATAACACCATTAGCTATTATTGTAATTAATGCTAATACAACAGAGGCTATAGCTATAATATACATTATTTTTTGAGCTATATTTATATATTTATAATCATCTTCCAAATATTTTAATAATTTATCTTCTTTTTTAGCTTCTATTGCTTTAAATATATAATCTGCTGCAAATGAAGATAGTATAGCAAAAGGTATAGGTATAATTTCTATAAATTTATTTGGGTTTCTTGCATCTCTGAATATCGGAATTTGAAACAATGTTCCATATATAACAGGGAAATATCTTCCAAAACTAGCTATCAAAAAGAATAGGGCAGTACCTATCCAGAAATATTTTTCATTGTATTTTTTTCTGCTTATAAAAATAGCAAATATTATAAATAGGAAAGTTATATAACCAATATTTGCAGAAGTTAAAGAGAAATTTGAAGTTTTAGGCTCTCCAGGCATATTAGCTATTCTTCCCCAATAAGGGTGGGTTTCGCTTCCGGAATAATAACCAAAGAAACCAGGTATGAAAAATCCTAATACTTCCTCAGGAGGATATGACCATCTTGTAGCCCATTCCCATAATTGTTTTTTATCCTCAACTCCGGCAGCTCCCATATCTTGAGTATTTTTTGTAACCATTATTATTTGTATAGACATTAAAAAAGAAAATACTGCTACCAAAGCGAATTTTCCACATAAAAGAATTATTTTTTTTATATCTGTTTTTATAAAGTCAATTATTTTTTTGTCATTCTTTTTATTATAAAGTAAGTATAAGAAGTAACATGATAAGAATAAAGCAAAGTACATAGCTACATCTAATGCACCGCCTAGAAATGCAACTCCTAAGAAAGCACCAGTGAAGAAGAAATGAATCCATTTTTCAGTGTTCATAGCTTTAGATAAGAAATATAAAACAAAAGGGAAATAACAATAAGTTTCAAATTTACCTAAGTGTCCTGGAAGTATAAGAGTTATTATAGCATTAGAAAACATCAAAGCAATTGCACCAAACATAGATGCTTTTATTGATAATTTCTTCTCTCTCAAAAATAAAAATAGTCCGTATCCCATTATAGCTATATGAAATATAATACTCATTTGCGGATATATTTCATTAGGAAATAATGCTATGAGTAATGCTTTAGGGTGAATAGGAACTGTTGAAGATGATGCTATTGTGAAATATGCATTATTCCAAAAATATAAATTACCGCTGAATATTGCATCTTTAATATTTTTTATATCCCAGAGAATAACATCGCCCATTTGAAGATATGAGAATGTTAAATTACTGTAGAAAAACAGTATGGAAAGTAATACAAATATAACAGGGTATATAATTTCTTTTTTTAATGATTTCATTATTTATTATTCCTTATTTGATTAAAGTAAGTTAATAATTTTTATTATGATAAAAAATTAGATATTAAATAATATATAAAAGATGATGTATTGTCAAGGAGTTTTGTATTAAAATATTTTAATTATTAAAATGTATTAATAAAAAAGGTATTAACTTAATTTTGAGTTAATACCCTTTTATATTTTTTATTAATTATCCTATTATATTTGGTCCGAAATATCCCCAATCAGTCCATCTTTTATCATTAATGTCTATAGTAGTATTTATATCATTTTCAGTCATAATAGGTAATTTAGTCCAATCGGGTATATTATGATTATTAGCTATAAACTCAGATATTTTTAGTCTATATTCTGTTGTACAGTTATTAATTCCATCTAAAAAGTATATTTTATCTTGTTCTTCAACTATTTTTACAATGCAATATATTTTTACTTTTAATCCTGATGGAGAATATGGATCTCCTATATCATATAAGTATGTAGGATCATCTTCATAATAGTATATTGCTGTATTAGCATCTAAACATTTATGGAATAAATATTCTTTAACTGCAGTTCCATTATTAATTATATTTCCTTCAGAATCGAAATAATAATTCATTTTTGTAATTTTTTGATTTGCTACTTTGCTTTTCCATACTTTATTGTTATCTGTTTCTGTTATGCTTCCACCTGTATTACTATCATTGTTAGAATTTCCGTTTTCTTCTGTGTTACTTCCGATATTTTCAGTATTATTTCCATTTTCTTCTGTATTGTTTCCATTACTGGAAGAGTTATTATTATAATTTGGGCCTGTTTTTCCAGCATTAGAACATGATATACTTAATATTAATATGAATAGTAAAATAAATATTTTTTTCATTGTTTTTATCCTTTAACATATTTGAATAATTTTAGTATAAATCTAGTAAATAATTTAGAAAAAACAATTATTTTTTTATAAGTAATTGCTTTTTTATGTAGATAATTAGTACTTTATAGTAAAATAAAAAATAATTTTTATATATATTACTAAATATAGTATTGTAAAAAATAATATATGTACTATAATAATGGAAATATTATTGTACTTTTGAATATTAAAGGAGCGTTTTATTTATGAGGGATAAAACTTTTTTGATGATACCAGGACCTACACCAGTACCAGAATCAGCATTGATAGAAATGGCTAAACATCCAATGGCACATAGAAGTAAAGAATTTTCAAATATATTAAAAGAAGTTTATGAAGATTTAAAATATGTGTTTCAAACTAAGAATGATGTATTTCTATTTACAGCAAGCGGAACGGGAGCAATGTGTTCTGCTTTAGAAAACCTTATTAATGAAGGCGATAAAGTATTATGCTTATCTATTGGAAATTTTGGTGCAAGATGGGCTAAAATTGCAGCAAGCAGAGGAGCAGTAGTTACAAAGTTGGAAGTTGAAGCAGGACAAATTATAAAACCTGAAATGCTTGAAGAAGCTTTAAATAAAGATAAAGATATAAAAATTGTCACTCTTACTCATAGTGAGACTTCAACAGGTGCTGCTAATGATGTTAAAACATTATGTTCTATAATAAAAAAACATGGTGCTTTATCTGTTGTAGATGGAATAACAAGTTTATGTGCTATGGAGTTTAAAACAGATGAATGGGGTATTGATGTTGCAGTGTCTGGTTCTCAAAAAGGATTTATGATAGCTCCAGGATTATCTTTTTTAACAGCAAGCGAAGAAGCTTTAAAAATGCATGAAAAATGTAAATATCCAAGTTTTTATTTTAATTGGACAGAACATAAAAAATCTAATGCTAAAGATACAACTCCTTTTACACCAGCAGTTAGTTTAATAACTTCTTTGCATACTTCTTTAAAAATGATAAAAGAAGAAGGTATTGAGAATGTTAATGCAAGACATAAAAAACTTGCTTTATCATTAAGAAAAGCAATCAGAGCAATCGGATTAAAATTACTTGTTGAAGATGATAATAATGCAAGCCATGCAATAACTTCAATACTTCCTCCAGATGGAATAAGTGTTCCAGATATAAGAAAAACTCTAAAAGAAGATTATGATATAATAGTAGCGAATGGTCAGGGATCTTTAGAAAATAAAATATTTAGAATTGGTACTTTAGGATTCGTTTGCGAACGTGATTTAATAATGGCAGTTGGAGCTTTAGAAGCAAGCCTTTTGAAGTTGGGATATAAATTTGAATTAGGAATAGGAGTAAAAACATTAATTGAAGAATTAAATAAATAAAATATATATGTAAACTATATCTTGTTTTTATATTTTTAGATTTGCCAAAAGAACAACAAGATATTGATATAACGTAAAATTTTTATTAGATTATAAATAAAAAAATTGTATATAGATATTCTAATATAATATAAAAATTATATTAGAATATTTTATTTTTATAATCAGTTTTTATTAGTAATAATAAATGAGCCGAATCCGTCCCACATGGATATAGTAAACAAATAAGTTTATTTATTTGCTTATTATAGGCGTACCAATTAGGCACCTTTCAGGTTGGCGAACATAGCAATAAAAAAGCGAGAAAAATCCGTCTCTATAATTTATTATCGAGGAGCTTATATGATTTTTCGAGCATAACAACAAAAAGCGAGCCGAAGCCAGCAAATAAATTTATTTATTTGCTTATTATAGGCGTACCAATTAGGCACCTTTCAGGTGGGCGAACATAACAATAATAAAACGAGAAAAATCCGCCTCGATAATTTATTATCGAGGAGCTTATATGATTTTTCGAGCATAGCAACAAAAGAAGTGAGAAAAATCCGCCTCGATAATTCATTATCGAGGAGCTTATAGGATTTTTCGAACATAGCAACAATAAGGAGAAAATATATAATGAAAGTTTTAATAACTGATAAGATAAATGAATGTGTTAAGGATATAATAGCTGATGTTTCTGAAGCTGTATTTCTTCCTACTATGAGCGAAGATGAACTTGTAAAAGTTATTGGAGAATATGATGCTTTGATGGTAAGAAGTCAGACAAAAGTTACAAGAAAGATTATAGAAGCAGGAAATAATTTAAAGATTATAGGACGTGCCGGAGTAGGAGTTGACAATATAGATGTTGAAGCTGCTACAGAAAAAGGAATTATTGTGGTTAATTCTCCAGACGGAAATACTATAGCTGCTTCAGAGCATACTATCGCATTGATGCTTGCTGTATCAAGAAATATAGTACCTGCAGTTGTTTCTACAAAAGAAGCTAAATGGGATAGAGATAAATTTACTGGTAATGAACTTTTCGGAAAGACTTTAGGAGTTATGGGATTTGGAAGAATAGGAAGAAAGGTTGTACATATTGCTTTGGCTATTGGAATGAAAGTTATAGTATACGATCCATTTGCTACAGAAGATATTGTTCAAAAAACTGGTGCTGTTTATGAAACTTCTTTAGATGAATTCTTACCAAAATTGGATTATTTATCTTTGCATATACCAAAAACTCCTGAAACTAATAATATAATCAATAAAGATAATTTATCTAAAATGAAAAATTCTGCTATTATTATCAACTGTTCAAGAGGCGGACTTGTTAATGAAGAAGATTTAAAAGAAACTTTAGAAAATGGTACTATAGCTGCAGCTGCAGTAGACGTTTTTGTTAATGAGCCAAAAATAGAAACTTGTCCTTTAGTTCAATATAAAAATAATAATTTAATACTTACTCCTCATTTAGGAGCAAGCACTAAAGAAGCACAAATCAATGTAGCATTGGATGTTGCAAAACAAATAAAATTAGTATTATCCGGTGGATACACAGAATCAGCAGTTAATATTCCTTCACTTAATCCTGAAAAATTAGAACCAGTTAAAGATTATATGAAAATAGCAGAGAATGCTGGCGAAATGATAATGCAGGTTGCTAATGGTAAAATAAAATCTCTTGAAATAACAGCACAAGGAGATTTAATTAATTTAGATATTCAGCCTCTTGAAGTTGCTATATTAAAAGGTGCATTATCTTATATGTTCCAAGATGTTAACTATGTTAATGCTCCATATCTAGCTAAGCAAAGAGGAATAGAAGTAAAAACTATAAAATCAGAAGCTCCTTCTACTTTTACAGGCATACTTAAAGTAAAATTAACAACAGATAAAGATGTAACAAGTGTTTCTGTTTCATTAATAGCTAAGAACATAGCTAGAATAGTTAAACTTAATGATTATGATGTTATAATTAAACCTCAGCCTCATATATTGGTTGTTCCTCATATAAATCAGCCTGCTATGATAGCAAAAGTTGCAACAGTACTTTCAGGCGACGGAATAAATATTGGTTCAATGAGTGTATCAGAGAATATTAAAGGAAGCAACATGTCTATGATGGCTATAAACGTTGATAGAGTTATAGGAAATGATGTTATAACTAAAATTTCTAATATAGATGGTGTTTCTGATCCTAAGTATGTAAGACTTACAGCTGAATATACTTTATGATAGAAGGATAAATAAAAATGAAGTTAGCAGTTTTTGATTTTGATTCTACTTTAATGGACGGTGAAACTTTAGATATCATTGCTAGAGAAACGAATTTTGCAAATGAGATTGCAGAAATTACTGCAAGAGGTATGAGAGGAGAAATAGATTTTTTTGAAAGTCTTCAAAGCAGGGTAGCCTTATTAAAAGGAATAAAATTAGAAACTGTTAATGACATTTGTAATTCGCTTCCTATTATGAATGGTGCTAAAGAAATAATAGAAGAACTTCATAAAAAAGATTATAAATGTGTATGTTTTTCAGGCGGATTTAAAAATGCTACTATTCCTTTTTCACAAAAACTTAATTTGGATGCAGAGTTCTCAAATATTTTCCATGTTAAAGATAATATTCTAACCGGAAAAGTAGGAGGGGAAATGATGTTTTCTAACAGCAAAGGCAATATGCTTTTAACATTGCAGAAACTTTTAAATGTTGATTATGATGATACATTAGTAGTTGGAGACGGTGCAAATGATTTAAGTATGTTTAAATATGCTAAAAATAAAGTGGCATTTTGTGCTAAAGAAGTTTTGAAAAAAGAAGCAACCATAATAATAAATGAAAAAGATTTAAGACTTATATTAGATAAAATTTAAATTATTTTTTGTTTTATAAAAGTTAAATAAAAAAGAGACTTAAAAATTTATTTAAGCCTCTTTTTTTATTGCCATAAATTATACGATATTATTGACCTCTATCAGCCATTTTTATGAACTCTTGAGGTTCAGATACGTTTTTATATGCTGGTCTTATTATTCTTCTATCATCGAAATTTAATTCTTCTATTCTATGAGCACACCAACCTACAATTCTTGACATAGCAAATAGAGGAGTGTAAATTTCCTTAGGTATTCCAAGCATATCATATATAAATCCAGAATAAAGGTCTACATTAGCACAAACTCTTTTTTTATCGCCTTTTACTTTTATAAAACATTCTACTGCTCTTTGTTCTATTAATTCTAAAAAATCAAGTTCGCATTCTTTTTTCTTTTCTTTAGCAAGCTGACGTGCTAAATCTTTTAATATAACAGCTCTAGGATCTGATAAAGTGTAAACTGCATGTCCCATTCCATATATAAGACCGCTTTTATCATAAGCTTCTTTATTTAACATCTTTATTAAATAATCATCTATTTCATTGATGTTATCCCAATCATCTATAACTTCTTTTAAATGACTGAACATATCACTTACTTTGGCATTAGCTCCTCCATGCAAATCTCCTTTAAGAGAACCAATGCCGGCAGATATACTTGAATATGTATCTGTTCTAGTTGAACTTGTTACACGTACTGTAAATGTGGAATTATTACCGCCTCCATGTTCAGCATGAAGTATAAGAAGTAAGTCAAGCATTCTCGCTTCTAAAGGAGTAAATTCTTGTTTAAGCATGTATAAGAAATTTTCTGCTATAGAATATTTTGTTTTAGGTAATGTAATATTTAAATATTTTTGATTAACACTATATTTATACATATTATAGGCATAAGCGATAATAGCAGGAAATCTTGCTATCAATTGTATAGACTGAAGCATTAAATTTTCTAAAGATAAATCTTCAGGATTAGGATCATGAATATACATTTCAAGTACGCTTCTTGATAATATATTCATAATATTCTGACCTTCCAAATCTATTATATTCATAATAGTTTTTTTATCTAAATACATATTTTCTGAAATAAGTTCTTTGAAATATAATAATCTTTCTTCATCAGGAAGCTTTCCAGATAATAATAAATAGCATACTTCTTCATATCCGAATCTTTTTGATTCAAGTATATCTTTAGCTATGTCATTTAAATCATAACCTCTATAATAAAGCTTGCCGTCTATAGGAAAAACATTACCTTCAGCATCTTTTTCATATCCTACAACGTCTCCAACATTTGTAAGTCCTACTAATACTCCGGTACCGTCTTCATTTCTAAGTCCCTTTTTTACATTATATTTCTGAAAAAGCTCACTATCTATCTTTATACGTTTACTAGAATGATCGTATAGCTTATAAAGTAAATATTCTTTTCTCATAATAAACTCCTTTTTAATTGATTTTAGTTTATAAAATATAATGTTTTGTATAATACAAAATTATTAGCAATAAATTATAAAAAATTATATTAGAGAAACTATTTTCTCTCCAAATTCTTTAGTACCAAGAGAAGTACCATTTTCCATAAAGCTTGCTAAATCTTCAGTAGCATATCCGCTTTCAAATGATTTTTCCAAAGCATTTATTATTAAATTAGCAGCTTCATTTAAATTTAAATATTCCAATGCCATAACAGAAGAAAGTATTAATGAACAAGGATTAGCTTGATTTTTTCCTGCTATATCTGGTGCTGTTCCATGAGTAGCTTCAAAAATAGCATGACCTGTTTTATAATTAATGTTTCCTCCAGGTGCTATTCCAATTCCGCCTACCATAGCAGCAAGTTGATCTGATATATAATCACCATTTAAATTTAATGTAGCTATTACAGAATAATCTTCAGGTTTTAATAATGTATTTTGTAAGAATGCATCAGCGATATTGTCTTTTATTATTATTTTACCGCTTTCTTTAGCTTCTTTTAATTTTGCTTTTGCTTTATCTTCGCCGAATTCTTTTTTTATTTCTGCATATTCTTCCATAGTGAAAGTTTTATCAGCAAATTCTTTTCTAGCAAGTTCATATCCGTATTTTTTGAATCCGCCTTCAGTGAATTTCATTATATTACCTTTATGAACCAAAGTTACTGAAGGAAGTTTGTTTTCAATAGCATATTCTATTGCAGATGCTATTAATCTTTTAGAACCTTCTTCAGATACAGGCTTAACTCCAAAAGATGAAGTTTCTGGGAATCTTACTTTACTTACACCCATTTCATTTTTTAGGAAGTTATAAAATTTCTTAGCTTCTTCAGTACCAGTTTTCCATTCTATACCTGCATATATATCTTCAGTATTTTCTCTGAAAACTACCATATTAACTTTATTAGGTTCTTTTACAGGTGAAGAAGTACCTTTAAACCATCTTACTGGTCTTAAACAAACATAAAGATCCAAAGTCTGACGAAGTGCTACATTAAGAGAACGCATACCTTCACCTACAGGAGTAGTTAAAGGGCCTTTTATACCTATTAAATATTCTTCAAAAATTTTGATTGTTTCATCAGGCAAAGGAGTACCTAATTCTTTTTGTGCTTTATCCCCGGCAAGTACCTCAATCCATTCAATAGATTTTTCTCCATGATATGCTTTTTTTACTGCCTCATTTACTACCATTTGTGCCACTGGAGTAATTTCCTTTCCAACACCATCACCTTCAATAAATGGTATTGAAATATTATTTGGAACGATTAGTTTACCATTTTTCATTTCGATTTTGCTCATAATAATATCCTAATTGTTATTTTATAAATACTTTCTATACTAAATAGTTTATTAATAATAACTTCAATGTCAAATTATTATTTTAATGTTTAATTATTTCCTAAACTGTTTAATGCACTTCCATTTTTAAACCATTCAATTTGTGCATCATTATAGGTATGTACTGCTTCAAATATATCTTCACTTCCATCTTCATGAACTACTTTAACAGTAAGATTTTGTTTAGGTTTGAAATTATCAAGTCCTATTATACTTATTTTATCTTTTTCCTGTATTTTATTGTAATCATCTTTATCTTTAAATGTTATAGCAAGCATACCTTGTTTTTTTAGATTTGTTTCATGTATTCTTGCAAAACTTTTAGCTAATACAGCTTTAACATTCAAAAATCTTGGTTCCATTGCCGCATGCTCTCTGCTTGAACCTTCACCGTAATTTTCTTCTGCTACAACTATAGAAGATATATTTTTATTCTTATATTCTTTTGCTGTTTTTGAAACTTCTTCATAACTGTTATTTAATTGATTGAATACACAGTTCGTCTTATCATTGAAGAAATTAACAGCACCCATTAACATATTGTCTGAAATATTTTCCAAATGTCCTCTGAATTTTAGCCAAGGCCCAGCCATTGATATATGGTCAGTTGTACATTTACCTTTTACTTTTATAAGCAGAGGCATATTCTCAAAATCTTTTATATTAAATTTATTGAAAGGTTTTAATAATTGCAAACGTTTTGAATATTTATCTATTATGATTTCTACTGTACTGTCAGGAGCATTCTGTCTTTTTTTATTTTCAGTGCTAAGTCCATTTTTAGGCAAAGCTATTCCAACAGGTGCATCAAGTTTAACTTCTTTTCCTTCTTCATTTATAAGAGTATCTTTAAGAGGATTAAATCTTAAATCTCCTGCTATACTCAAAGCCATTACAGTTTCAGGAGAAGCAACGAATGCATGAGTGTTAGGGTTGCCGTCGGCACGTTTAGCAAAGTTTCTATTGAAAGATGTTACTATTGAGTTTGCTCTTGTATTATCAGGCTCTTGTCTGTTCCATTGTCCTATACAAGGTCCGCATGCATTAGTCATTATAACAGCACCGATTTTTTTGAAGTCGTCAATTATACCATCTCTTAAAGCCGCATTATATGAAGCTTCAGAACCCGGATTAATTATTATTTTTGCTTTCACTTTTAATTTCTTTTCTATTACCTGACGTGCAAGAGAAGCAGCCTTACTTAAATCATGATAAGAAGAATTAGTACAAGAACCTATTAATCCAACTTCCATAGCTGTAGGATATTTATTTTCTTCTACTTTTTTAGCAAACTCACTTATAGTGCATGCAGCATCAGGAGTGAATGGTCCGTTTAAGTATGGTTCTAATTCAGACAAATTTATTTCTATTATTTTGTCATAATATTTTTCTGGATTTTGATATACTTCTTCATCAGCTTTTAAATTAGCGATATTTTCATCTGCAAGTTTTGCAATTTCTTCGCGTCCTGTAGATATTAAATATTCTTTTATATTATTATCATAAGGGAATATTGAAGTAGTAGCTCCAACTTCAGCACCCATATTACATATTGAAGCTTTACCAGCAGCGGATAGGGTAGATGCTCCTTCTCCGAAATATTCTATAATAGAGTTAGTACCGCCTTTAACTGTTAAAATACCTGCTAATTTTAGTATTACATCTTTTGCACTAGCCCAGCCATTTAGTGAACCAGTCAATTTTACTCCTATTATATTAGGTATTTTTAATTCCCATTCCATACCAGTCATAACATCAACTGCATCAGCACCGCCTACACCTATGGCAAGCATTCCAAGTCCTCCAGCATTAGGTGTATGAGAGTCTGTTCCTATCATCATTCCAGCAGGGAAGGCATAATTTTCTAAAACTATTTGGTGAATGATTCCAGAACCTGCTTCCCAGAAACCTAGTCCGTATTTTTTGGCAACACTTTCTAAAAAATTATAAACTTCTTTATTAACATTAAGTGCATTTTTTAAATCTTCTTCGGCACCTTTACAAGCCTCTATTAAATGGTCGCAGTGTATTGTTGCTGGTACTGCAGAAGAAGTTTTTCCAGCATTCATAAATTGAAGCAAAGCCATTTGAGCTGTAGCGTCCTGCATTGCAACTCTGTCTGGTCTGAAATCTGCATAATCTTCCGCTCTTTTAAAATCTTTTATATCATTTTCATTGTATAAATGGGCATATAAAACTTTTTCTGATAATGTTAATGCTCTGTTTAATTTTGACTTTATATTATTTACTTTATTTGAATAATTTTTATAAAAATTTCTTATCATATCTATATTATATACTTCCATCTTATAACCTTCCTAAAAATAATATTGCTATAGAGTATTACTATATAACAATATTGTTTTTTTATCAATAGTTTTGTAAAATTTTTATATTGTATAGGAACTTTTATCAGTATTATTCGTCTAATAAATCAAATAAAAACAATTAATTAAAAAATAGGAGATTAATCAATGAAAACAAAAATATTATTATCTACACTTATTATCACTTTAATATCATCAATGGCTTTTGCCCAAACACCTCCTCCGCCTCCAGCAGAGTCTAGGGGTACACCTAGAGGTTATTATGAAGCTGCACCAAGAGAAAGAGAACCAGTACCTCCAGCACCTAGAGGAAGACATGCAGCAAGAGGCGATGTATACAGAATGTGCAGAAATGCAGGAGTATATTTAAGCGATGAGCAAATTGATGAAATGAGTAAAATTGCTTATGAATATGAATTAAAAATAAATGATTTAGAATATCAAAAAAGAAGTATTGATTATAAGTTTAAAATGGAAAGAGAAAAAATAGATATCGATTTAAACTTAATCAAAGACTTAATAAATCAGAAAAAAGATTTAGAAAAAGAAATAGATTATCTTAGAATAGAAAAAGATGTATCTATATTAGATGTTCTAACAGATGAACAATTACAGCAATTGAATGCCTATAGAATGAGATATTATTACTATAGATAAATCTAATTATAAAATATAACTATACGAAAAATAAGGGTTAGTAAGGCAGTAACTTATTAGCCCTTTATTTTTTTATAAATATATCAGGCATATCGGTAAATATTCCATCTACACCAATAGAATAAAATTCATTTGCCAATTCTAAAGAATTTACAGTGTAAACATAAACTTCGTAATTTTCATTTTTTATATTTTCTATTAATTTTTTATTTACTGTCTTATCAAATAAATGTATAGATTGCGGTTTTAGTTCTTCAGATATTTCTTTCCAATGCTCTGTTTTATCATAAAATAAAATTCCAAATTTAGCATTCTTATCTACATCTTTTAAAATTCTTAACATATCAAATTCAAAGCTTGAATAAAAAATTAAATCTTGAACTTTATTGTCTTTTATTAGTTTTACAGTATTTTCAACTATGCTATTCCAGTATTTTTCGTTTTTTCCAGATTCACCTTTGAGTTCTAAGTTAATTTTAGTATTTGTGTTTTTAGATAAATCTATTAATTCTTTTAAAGTAGGTATTCTAGTATTTTTAAATTTTTCATTTTTCCAAGAACCAGCATCAATATTTTGTATATTGTTATAGTCTAAATCATTTATAATACCATCAAAATTTGTATGATGTTTAGTTTCATAATCATGAAATAAAACAAGAGTACCATCTTTTAATATAGTAACATCTGTTTCTATACATTCTGCACCTAATTCTATTGCTTTTTCAAATGATAATAAAGTGTTTTCCGGATATTGAGATGAAAATCCTCTATGTGATATTATTTTATTTAAATACATTTTTTAATCCAATTAAAATTTATAACATTATAAGAATAATATACCTAAACAACTATATTTTGTCAATTTTTATATTTTGTAAATATATTATCAACTTTTTTGTCGCTCACGCTCTGCGGACTTCGTCAAAGTTGCTGCCTACGGCACGCAGAGCGAAAAACGCATATACTACAGCCTTATATTTTAAAAATATATTAAAAGTAGTTTAATACCTAAAATTTTAGTAAAAAACGTAGTACTTTTGATTCTTTGTGGCAATACCATACCTAAATGTACTCCTTTCAGTTGTAGTACTTCCTTCGGTTGCAAAAGAAGTGAGGTGCTGCGTAAGCACACAGCCTGGTGGTCAAAGCCCTGCAGATATTTAAAATTTAAAAAAATTATTTCTGACAAAATGTAGTTGTTTAGGTATATACCTAAACAAATATATTTTGTCAATTTTCAAACAGATGAAAGTTCTCTGCTAATGCTATTGATAATTCAC
>NZ_CALXRM010000038.1 GCF_944390845.1 uncultured Brachyspira sp. | reverse complement strand
AGTTTTTTATATATTCAAATAAAAAACTGTGAGCCTGTGTATACTTTAGTATACACAGCCTACAAGCGAACAGTTTTTTATATATTATGGAATAAATAAAATGTCGCCTTCTATTATTTGAGGTAAGCTGTTAATTATTTCTCTAACTGCTAAAAATGAATTTGACTTAATAATTAAATTAATTTTTTGAGTGGTGCCATAATATTGTATTGCTATTTGTTTTAAATCTTCATTCTGTTTTACTAAATGTTTGGAAGGCATAAATATAAAGTTTTACTCCTTTTCAATTTATAAATAATATACTATTTCTTTTCCTTTTGGCAGTATTTCTATTTCCTGTATATTTAATTTATTCAATGATATAAAATCATCTATATTTTCTAAACTTCCATAAAGCTCGCTTACTAATTCAAATATATTTCTATCTTCATCTAATATTATTTTATTTGCTGAAGATAGATTGAAAGCATTATTAACAAGGTAATTTTTAGTTTGTGATATTAACTCTAGTATATTATTATAGTCTGATTCATCATCTGTGAAGGATAAAGATTTTATATTATCATCTAACCATCTCTGAATATTATTATAATTATTATTTATTCTATCATTAATTTCTAATGCTTTATCCCTTGTTTTTATTTCAGAATATATAACAGACTGACACATTCCAGCAGCAGCTGTATACATAAAAACTTTATCTATAGCAAAATTTATATTTGTTATATTAGCATCATATATAGATTTATTATATTTAGTTTTTAATTTTGGATTAATTAGGTTTTCAAATATATCAAGTTTACTGCTTACATCATAATTAGGTATTTGAGCAGGAATAAGCATAGCACTCATAAGCATATTTATTGCATTAATAGGCTTATTTCCTATTTCATTTATTGTATC
Organism: uncultured Brachyspira sp.; assembly: GCF_944390845.1. Lineage (GTDB taxonomy): Bacteria > Spirochaetota > Brachyspiria > Brachyspirales > Brachyspiraceae > Brachyspira > Brachyspira pulli. Next base: position 30,381 of record NZ_CALXRM010000038.1, on the reverse strand, counting down.
TATAAATGAATCATTTAAAAGTTTTAATATACTGTCATAATCATCATTTATGCCTGCTATATAAGATATTTGATTAAATACATCTGTAAAAGACTGTGTTGCTATATCTCTGATTGTTATAAGTTCTCCAACAGAGGTAACTGCAAAAGTTTTAACAAAATTAAATGAAGCATATTGAGCATATACATCAACACAATTTTGTATTTTATCAATTATATTAGATATACTTCCTAATAAAGAATTGTCAGTACGTATATTATCTTCTATGAATATTATTTCAAATATGCATTGATTAGCATTATTGACTATACCATCATTTCTTTTTATAGTTCCAAAAGGTACTACTTTTTTTATACCATATTTAGGGTGAATTAATGTTCCTCTGCCTTTTTCTTTTAAGGCTTTAATAAATCTGTCAGCTTCCAAGTCATAGTTTTCACCGCAAAATATTATATTGAGAGGATATCTGTTTTCTCCGACTCCCATATCCTGAACATAAGCACCATCTATATCAGGAAAAATAAAAGATGTTGTTTTCTTATCAAATTCATAAGAAACATCTTCATAAAGAAAATTAAAAGGTATGCCGCTTGGAGATATATAACTTGCTTCTAATAATCTATCTTCCCAAGACATTTAAAAAGCTCCTGAAGGCTTGAAAGTTATATTAGGATTTTTTGTATTAATAGGTCTTGTCATTTTTGCTTTTCCTGTAGTATCTCTTATTTCTACAATTCCTTTAGTTGTATTTTCTATAGTTTTAGTTACATTTGCTCTTTCTTCTTTTGTTGTAGGTGCTACAAGAGAGCTTTTAATATCATTCATTTTTTCAGATAATCCGCTTGTTATATTTCCAACTAATGGTATTTTAGAAATTAAACCTAATACATTTTGTAAAGGAGTTATTAATAAAGCTATGATTCCTTTTCCAATTTCTATTAAAGCACTTTTTATTCCATTTTCTTTGAAAGCATTAATAACATTTTTCCATACAGCAAGCAAAGTTCTAACTAAATCTATACCGATTTTAAAAGGCATTATAAAAGCCTGCAGAAACCAAGGAGCCGAATCTATAAACTCATATATTTTATTAAAAAGATTGTCTAAAAAATTGAGTGCTGTATTTACAAAATTAATAACAGCATTTTTAACAGTGTCCCAGTTCTTTATTAAAATATATATTAATCCTATTAATATACCTACTGCTATAATTATTATACTAATTGGATTAGCAGCCATTATTATATTAAAAGCCATTTGAGCAATCGCAGCAGCAAGCATAATAGTTTGATATGCTTTAAATGCAGCAACTATAGCTAGTATAATAGGAATAAAAGGTTTTAATATACTAATTATTGTAATAGAAGTTTTTATTAAATTAAACATGAAATTAAGTATAGTTTTAAAATCAATTTGTTTTACAAAATAAAATATACGTGAAACTATATCTTTTACTTTATTAAATATTGAATTGAAATCTATCTGTTTTATAAAACTAATAATATCAGATATAGTATTTTGAATATTATTGATTATATAGTCAAAATCTATTGAAGATACAAATGTTTCTAGTTTTGAAGCAATATCTTCTACATCTATACTTTGTATAGCTTTTAAAATAGAAGAACTTATTTTTATTAATCCCGGTAAAAATACACTTCCTAGTCTTGCCAGTATTTGACTTATAGTAGTTCCTATAACTCTTCTTTGATTTGCCAGAGAATTATCCATAGTTCTTAAAAAATCTCCCTGAGCATCTTTACTGGCTTTCATTAAATATTTATATCTGTACATAGTTTTTTCTGCTGATGTAAGAGATTTCCAATCAATATCAAATGCTTCTTCAAGATTTCCAACACTCATATCTATACCTAATGCTTTTAAAGGTTCTGTTTCTCCGCTTATTCCAGATTTTATTTTCTCAAAAGCATCTTCAATATCTAAATTATAAAAACTAGCCATATCTCCAGCCAATGCTGACATATTTTGACTCATAGTAACTAATTTATCGCCTGCAATTCCGCTGCTTTTCATCATAGCACCTAATGTACTTGTAAACTTTTTAGCTTGAAGCTCTGAAAGTCCGAAAGACTGTAAGGCTGTTTTGGACCATTGATTTATTTTATCAGCATTTTTTCCAAATGTAACATCAACTACGTTTTGAACTTCTGTTAAATCGCTTGCTAAATCTATGGCATCTTTGCTTATTTTTATAAAAGCAGCACCTGCTACACCTGCTGCTACTGATGAAGCTATGCCTATTTTAGCTGTAATTTTTCCTATACTTGATACTGCTTTTGAAACATTTTTACTAAAATTATCTTTGAACTTTAATGCTTCTCTTTGTGCTTTGGCAAAGTCTGTCTGTATAGAAGCTGATAATTTATTGCTTGACTTTTGCATATTCCTAATAGGGGCTGTAAATTGATCTATAGCTTTAAATACTGCTTCTATACTATATTTGCTTGCCATAAAAAACCTTTCATTTTTTTAGTTTAGATATTTCTTTTTGTGTTTCTATCAAACTGCTTATTAATGGATTATAAAAAAATTTTATCTGTTCTATAGTCATATTTTCTATATTGGGTAATGAACTATAATCTGAACATATTTGCAAAAGCATAGTGCATATTCCTGATATTCCTAATACTTTTGTTTCTCTTCCGTTTTTAGCTATTATAGAACTTACCCTTGTATAAAAAGTATCATAATAGCTTGTAACAATTTGCTGTCTGCTCCGTCTAAATTGGATATAAATTTAGGATCTCTTCCTATCATATTTGCTATTACTGAATACATCTTATGGACATTTTCTTTTTCTTTATAATTATCCATAGACATATAATCAGCACCTTTCAAACGTCTTATTTTTAATTCTTCTCCTGATTTCTCTGAAAACTCTGATACAATATACTTTAAAGTTCTATCTTCTTTATTGATAGTGAGTCTTCCCTGCATAATAGCTTTAATAATTGTATTTTTTTGTTTCTCAAAGCCTTCTTTATCTTCTTCGCTCATTGTAGAAACATCATTATCTATGTCCCACATTTCGCAAAAGTCATTAAACTCTATTTCTGCTGTTTTTCTTTCTATTTTTATTTCCATAAATTATCCTTGTTTTTCAAATGTTCCCTGAAAACTTACTGTTTTTGTTTGTTCTTTTTTAGAAGTATAAGCATCTCCGACTATTTGTCCTAAACCGCTGAATACATCTCCGTTTATAGTAGTAAATGATATTTGTACAAACTCATGTTTGTTCATTACGTTTTGTAAAAATTCTTCATCTCCTCTGCTGTCATCTATAACTATAGGTATATCATTCAATTCAGAAGGTTTTATTGATTTTACAAGTCTTTGAGTACCATCTCCATTAGGTTTAACTTCATTAGTAAAACCTCCCGGAAAGAATTGAGCATCAACTTCTCCATCTACTCCAAAGTTTCTGCCATCAATATATATTCCTTTAATAGGTCCGCCAACTCCTGCCATATTTCCTCCTATTTTTGCTAATAAAAATTGTTCGCTTTAACTAGTCTGTCAAGTAAACTTGCCAGACGCTCACAATTTTTATCATTATCTTTTTAATATTCAAAATATTATTTTTTATTATTTTTATACTCGCCTCAGCCTATAATCAGCAAATAAATAAATTTATTTGATTGTTTCGGCTCGCTTTTATTATTGCTAATAAAAATTGTTCGCTTTAACTAGTCTGTCAAGTAAACTTGCCAGATGATCACAATTTTTATCATTATCTTTTTAATATAATATTATTTTTTTATTGTTGTTATACTCACCACAGCCTATAATCAGCAAATAAATATTTCGGCTCGCTTTTATTGTTGCTAATAAAAATTGTTCTATCTATTATTATTTTTCTAAATATACTCCTACATATATATCTCCGCTTATTATTTCAACATTGCCAGATATTTTTACTGGAAATGTCCAATTAATTCTTTTAGGATTTTGTTTATCTATAGATGCTGTTATATTTGCTTTTGTGAACTCTTTATCACTAATAATTGCATTTTTCTCCAAACTGTCAGCCAATGTCATTAAAGCAGCCTTAGCATTCTTAGGCTGTTTGGCTGTAGGATTTTCTGTTACAGCTGAATCAGGCAATAGTGGAGCACCTTTCCATTCATCACTTGCAAATATTAATTCACAGTTAAATAATACGTTCATAATTTTTACTAAATCACAAACATATTTATAAACTCCTATATCATCATTAGCAGGGTGATAAAATGTAACTATATCATTTAATACAGCTGTATTTCCTACTTTAATATTTGTAGAGCTTCCTAATTTAACTGCATTATTTCTTACTGTATAATCTTCCTGTTCTTCATCTTTTCCAGATTCAAGCTGAGTTAAATATCCTTTGTAATTTTGAGGAGGATTATTATTTGCTGTACTAACAATATCTTTTGCTAATCCTCTTGCTGCTATGCAGAAAGGCAATTCCCTGCTTCCTACACTTGTAATTAAAAAGTTTATTCTATCTGTTATTTGAGCATCTCCATTAGTAATAGCTGTTCTAGTATTGAAATCATCTGTACAGCCATTTGCTACTAAACAAGGCTTTCTAATTAAATTATTCCATCTTCCTTCACCAAAGTTTCTATATTTAGATAATGTATCTTCATCATCATAATTTAAAAGATTTAATATGAATGTTTCCCATACTTCTCCTATTTTATTTAATGCAGTATCTACATCAGGATTTAAAGCACCATTAGCAAATTTAGTAATTGAAAAAGTAAGTCCTTTAACTATTGCTTCGCTTATATCTATACTTATTTGATTACCGCTTTCTCCTTTCCATTTAGCAATAATAGGAAGTTTAGAATCAGATATTTCTCCAGTAGTTACAGGCATTTCTAATATACTATCTATAGAAGTTTTTATTTTTGTTAATACAGAATCTGCATTATCTCCTTTAGATACTAAAAATTGACAGGCTATTCCTCCTATATATATTTTTACAGATTTTTGTTCTGTTGCATTTCCTGTTACTGTTATTTCTCCATTAGCAGCTACTGAACTTTCTTTATCTGTAAGAGGGTATATAGTTACTGGAATACCGCCTATACCGTCATTATTTGTAGGAAAAAGCATTCTGCATGCAAGATGTATAGGAGAACCGTATCCGTATTTTTCTGCTACATCTCCTAAAGTTGTTACTAAATATTTATCTAATGTATATTGTGCATTTGAATTTCCCTGTCCTATAATTGCTATTCTTTGAGGTAAAAACACAGCACTTCCTACATTAAAATTACGAGGTGTTACATCTATACCTAAAACTCTGGATAAAGCACTAACATCTACACTCATATAATTAATATCTCCTATTATTGTTATGTTCGCCTACACCTATTAGTATCAGCATAATAAATTATGCTGATGGTTTCGGCTCACTTATATAATCTGTATTAAGTATTATTTAACTTTTATTATATTGTTATGTTCGCCTACACCTATTAGTATCAGCATAATAAATTATGCTGATGGTTTCGGCTCACTTATATAATCTGTATTAAGTATTATTTAACTTTTATTATATTGTTATGTTCGCCTACATATTAGTATCAGTTGTTGGCTTACTTATATAATTAGCATTAAATATCACTTTGCCTGTATCATTTAATAAACATTCACCTACTATGCTTTCTAATACTACAGGATCTTCTTCAAAAGAATATTCAGCATAATCAACAATTAATGTTAATCTGCAAACTGCTACGCTTTCTGAAGAATTAGAATCACTATTTTGAGTCAATTTTTCTCTTTTTGTGATATAACGTCTTACTACTAAACCTTCTAAACCTAAACATAAATATCCGCTATACATTAATATATTTCTTATTATAGTGGATATTCTATCAGCCTCTTTGCTTGAAGCCTCATCTGCATTTTCATCAAAACTCTTATTTTTAAAAGCATAACAATCTATATAAAAAGTACCCTGCGATTTTTGTCTTACAATATTCATACTTCCTGATTGTGTAAGATTATCGCTTTCAAATGTAATATTAACTAATGGCAAAGTACCTTTCTCATCGCCGTTTATTTCATTAGAATAAATTAGCCAAGGATTTATTCTTTCTACATAAATATCTATATTGTATTTGTTATCATCTTTTCCTTGTTCTTTGGCTAGTTTCTTTTGATTTTCAAGCTCATATTTTAATATACTAGCTATCTTTAAACGTATAATTTCAAAAGTATCTTTCTTATCAATTAGTTTATTTATTATTGCATTCATATTAATTATTATGCTTCATTTATTCTTTTATAGGTATTTTATCAATTTTCATAATTTCAAGAACTAAATTATATATACCTAAAGTTCTGTCTGGTCTTATCTGCTTTATTGAGAAATAAAATTCTTCATTATTAGTATTTATATAGCTTAGAATCCAATTTTTAGAAGGGTAGGTAAAACCTTTATTTTTTAAAGTTTCTATACAGCATGTAATTTCTACCTGTCTTGAAGATACTCCAGCCATAGTATTAGTGTCTAAAAAAAATCCTATATCAGAAACATTGCATATAATAGGTTCTATTTTTGTACCATCATTAAATTTAAACTCTGTACCAAAACCATTATTAATATCTTCTAATGTAAATCTTAAATCTTTTTTAGCTTGCTCTAGTAGATTCAATTTCTTTTAGCTCCCATATTTTTAGAGTATTTCTTTTCTTTATTTTCTTCTTCTGAAATAGTATTATTTTCTTGCTGACTGCTTGTTTCTGTATTATCATCTTTTTTATCTTCTTCTATTTTCTCTATAATTTTAGCATTCAGCAATTTTTCTGCATTTCCGTCTAATAAACTTTCATCTATTTCTTCAAGTTCATTTATAATACCTTTCCTAGTAGAAATTGCTTTACCTTTACATATCCTATATTTCATTTGACTCTCCTTACTTCAATAAAATCATACTGTTGTTTTTATGCATCCGAAACTATCTAGTGAAACAGGAATTAAAAGCGGTCTTGTAGATATTTCAGCAGATAAACTATCAGCTGGTTCATTAAGCCAAGCTCTTATTGTGTATGCTCTGTTTTCAAGATTCATATAACTAGGTATTATACTTTCTAAGCGAGGATCTACTCCAGTTATAGTAGATGATGTGCAGTATATTTTTCTGAAATCACAATTAATACTTTCTGAATCAGGTATCATTATAACTTTATCAGGATCAAGGAAATTAACATCTTTTCCGCTTGCATTTGTATAATATCCTTCATAACAGTAACATCTAAATCTATTAGTACCTATAAGAAGCTCACCTAAATAATCAGCATCATCATATAAATATTTAGGATCTACTATTCCTACATTAGCATTTCTAAGATTTAACTTATCTTTTATTTTGGAGTTATTGCAATAATTCTCCCAAGCATTAGAGCCGAATATAATATTTACAGCTCTTGTTTTTCCATCTTTTAATATTTCTTTATAAATATTGGATATATCTTTGTCAGGATCTGAATTAGTATAATCAGACCAAGCAGTCGATACTGTAACTATATGGCTTGCTTTAGGCTTATAATCTATCTCATAAACATTGTTTCCTTTATCATCTTGCAATGTTAATTTTCCAGTTTGAAATATTTGAGAAGCCTGATATTCTATATTTCTTGCTATTGCCAATTCGCCTTCACGCATTTTATCCATTATTCTTGACTGTAAATCTGCTATATATGGAACATTTGCAGATGCATAAGGATCTAAACCAAATACTTTAGTATCTATATCTTCTGCTGTTATATCAAAGCCTATGGCGACTTTAGGGGGAGTGAACTCTTTTTCTGTATATTCTGTTCTTATTAGTTTTGGAGAATGTTCTGATAAAGCAGTAACAACTGGTGCTACTTTTGAAGAACTTCTCATTATATCTATTTTTACTTTCCCAGCACTTACTATATCTCTTGGTGTTGTCTTAAACCATTTACTTAAAAAAGGATTAAGAACTGGTCTTTCTTTATATGACTTTAAAAAAGCCTCTCTAATATTTGGCATGTAAACTCCTATTGCTGCTATACTCGCCTCAGCCTATAATCAGCAAATAAATAAATTTATTTGCTGGCTTACCCAAAGGGTACCTACTTGGTCGGCTCGCTTTTTTATTGCTGCTATACTCGCCTCAGCCTATAATCAGCAAATAAATAAATTTATTTGCTGGCTTACCCAAAGGGTACCTACTTGGTCGGCTCGCTTTTTTATTGCTGCTATACTCGCCTTAGCCTATAATCAGCAAATAAATAAATTTATTTTTACAACTAATTGGCTTTGACTCGCTTTTTATATTCACTTCTATAATAATTAAAAATTATCACTTTCCATTACTGCTAATAAAAATTGTTCGCTCGCTATGCGTGCCTATGGCAATAGCTCTGTCAAATAAATTTGCCAGAGGCTCACAATTTTTATAAATAGATCTATAATATTTAAAAATTATTACTTTCCTATCTCTATGTAACTTTCTAAATATATAGAATACATTCTTAATTTATCTTTTATTTCTGTTGTGATTCCAGCTCCTGCTTCTTGACCTTTTAAAATTACTCTGTTTATATCAGCACTTCCAGAAAGCATTACTCCTACAGGATAATCGCCTGCTTCTGTTTCTTCTACATCATTTAAAGCTATGCCTACTGGATCGCTTGAACCTGTTTCATAAGGTTTGTATTTGTCGCCGTTTCTCATTAATATAGTGCCTTTTTTAATAGGGCTTGAAGCTTCAAGAGTAACTAAAGCTGTTTCGCTTTTTAATACATTTCTTATTACTCCATCGTATGATATTTTTTCTTCGTTGATATTACTCATTCATATACTCCTTATCTTTTAGGATTATATTTGTTTAACTCTTTCAAGTATTGTTCTTCTAATGCTTTATCTTTATCTTCTTCTGAAAGCATATTAGTATTTTCAGGATTTTCCTCTATATGCATATTAAGTATATTTTTACTAAGCTGAGCACTATGATACTCTGCTAAAACTTCATCATCACTAATAGAGGCTCCATTTTCTATATAGGAAATGGATTTATCTATAAGATTGCTTGCCTTTCCTAATTTTATATGAGCCATTACTCTTTTCCTTTCATGTTCTATTCCAAGATTGAACACTGTTTTATATAATTCTGGCTGCTGTTCTTTTAATTCTTGTAAATCCATAATTTTCTTATCCTCTTTTTTTGCGTTATTATTTTCTGATGTATTAATGAACTCTGCTGTTTTTGTGATATTATTACTGCTGTTATTTAAATCATTATTTTCATCATCTGTATTTACTGCAAGAGCTAGAAAAGCAACCGCTTTTTTCAAGTCATCTTTAGCCTTATTGCTTTCTGACATTTTATTTATGCAGGAATATATTCTATTTTTGGCCAATATATATGCTTCTTCTTTGTTAGAAACTTCTCCATTTCCATTACTGACAACTTCATCTGAAAAGCCTAATATTTCCTCGCCATAATAAAATGTTTCATTGTCCATCAGTTTTCTTATTTCATTGATATCTATATTTAATTTTTTAGAATATGCTTTTGCTATTATATTTGTTAATGCTTCTATTTCTTTTGCTTGTTTATTAAGTTCTCTATAATCTCCGCTTGTAGAAATGCTTACATTATGAATCATAAATACAGCATTATCATAACTTATGATTTTATCGCCTGCCATAGCTATATATGAAGCTATAGAAGCACATAATCCTATTATTTTAATAGTAACTTTGCCTTTATTATTTGAGTATTCCTTTATTAGATTATGTATTTCTATACCTGAAAATACAAATCCGCCCGGAGATGTAATTTCTATTTCTAAATCTCCATTCATATTTTGAGTAAGATTTCTAAAATCTTTTGAAGTAAAATCCCAGCCTATTATTCCAGATATAGATATTTTGTTCATTGTTGTTATGCTTGAACTTGTCAAACTGTTGTCAGCTTGCCAAGTTCTTATTCCTTTATTGTTAATGGTTCTACTTTGTCAACTAGGTATAAATAAATTCATATCTAGTTTATTGAAGTATGTTTATAATATAAAATGGTGTAAAAAGATTGCAATATAGATAGCATTTTTAGACATTTTTATTTCTTATAAAAATAATTTGAAGATGTATTTATTTTATACCATTCCTGCCATTCTGATATTTTTTTCAAGCTGTTTTGATATTCTTTTATTAAATCTTTTTGTGTGATCATATTTGTATTAGGGTAATAGAAGGCAGGTGGATTAGATAACGGTATAGTTATATATTTTGTAGATTGGCAGCCCATCAGGAATAAAGTTAAAATAAATATAAATATTTTATTCATAATTAACAGCCTTATATTATTTTTTATTGCTTGCTATTTTATAATAATTTTCTATGCTTGTATTCAAAGCTCTTAATTCATTTTTTGTAAGATTTTTATTTTTTATTTCATTTATTAAATTACTGCTGCTTTTAAAAGTTTCATCTATGTATATTTGTCTTTTTTCAAAGTTTATATTTTTTAAAGCAGTTATATTTGATATTTCTATTTTTGCTGTATATATTTCTTTTTCTAAAGATTTTATTTTTTTATCTTTGGATTTTATTGTACAATTCAAAAAACTTATATATACAAATACAATGCCTATAATTAAAAAATATATAAAATATTTTGATTTCAAAAAACTTAATAGTTTTGTCTTAAAAAAATTAATTATTATGCTGATTATTACTGTCATTTTCTTTATAATTTTCTTTGTAATTATATTTTGCCTTAAAGAAATTATTTATAATAATGCTCAAATCAGTTGTTCCTGTAACTAAACTTGCTCCCCACATTACTATAACTATTGCAATAGATTCATTATAGTTAGGAAATCTTTTTTGAGTTATCATTATGAAACTTGTCATAATAATTCCAAAAGCAAAAGCTCCTACACTTGTAAACCAGCTTGTTTTTTTGCCCAAGCCTTTAGAATCTAAAAAACCAAATAATTTTTTCATACTATTTTCCTATAAAATGATTAGTAAAAAAATATATTGTGCCTAATATAGTGCCCAATGCTGTAGTAACTCCTGCCAAAAGCAATATAAAATTTGCTGCTTTTTTTATTTTTGTACTTGTAATACTATCATCTATATTTTTTTTAATTTCTTTCATTTCATTAATAATTTTTTGCTGTTCTTCATTATTTACTTTAGCCAAACTTTCTAATTTTTCTAATCTATAATCTATTTTTACCATATCCTCTGATAGATTATCTAAATATTTTTCATGAGAATCTAATCGTTCTTTAATTTCTTTCATAGTATTAATTAAACCATTGCCGTTTGAACTGCCGTCTTCATTTATTCCTATCCTATGACATATACTAGCTGTTCTTTTATCTAAATCACTTATAGTTGTTCTTGGCATATAATAAAAATCCTTAAATATCTTTGATTAATTCAAAACGTTTTATCCTATCCTGAAGTCCATTATATCCGCCGTTAATCTTTTTAGTAATTTCTTTAATATCTCTTATTCCAATTAAGCCTCTATTTTTATAATAGCAGCATGCAGCTTCTGAAGCTGCATCTTTTTCTAATAATAAATCAGGATTATTAATTAAATCTAAACCTGTCAATTTTGAATATTTACTATAATTGTTTCTTCCTGTAAGCTGAATTATACCTCTGCCTATGAATTTATATCCGTCTCCTGCATTTATATTGCCTAAATCTTTTCTATTGCCATAAATTAATTCTGCTATAGATTTCCAGCCCTGAGAGCATATATTTTCAGCATTTTCTAATGTTTTTACTTTAGACGGAAAAACTTCTAAAAGTCTTTTAGGAGAATATTTAAAACTTTCTTTTAATACAGTAAAATTATTACTTTCATGACTTGTCTGTGCTAAAAACATTTTTATATCATCTTCATCAGTAATAGAGTATTTACTAAAATATTTTTCTAAATATGGCAGCCATTCAAGATTAATTTCTAATTTATCCAAATATTTTTTAATCATATTACAAACTCCTATATTATAGTAATGATTCATAATATAGAATGATTTATTTTTAATGCAATATAGATATAGTATTCAATATATAAAATACATTTATAAGCTGTTATTAATTTCTTTTTCTATATCCGATTTTATAATTAAATCCTTTGTTTCATATTCTCTTGCCTGTTTTTCAAATGGGTTATTATAATAGCCGTACTTTATACTGTAGATTAAATAAAGAAATAAAAATTTTATTTTTCCTAATATTTCGCCTTGATAAACATGTACTAATTCATGTTTGTATAGGGAATCTTCTTCAGTAATATTGTCATAATCATTTTTATTTATTAAATGTATTCTATTTGTAAGCGGATTAGTAATAGCAATAAAATCAGATTTTTTTATTTTATTTACTATTTTGAGAATGAAAGAAAGTACAGAATTATAGCAATACTTTATCTTTCCTACAGTTCTTACTTTTTTGATTTTGGCATAATATAAAATAATGAATAATGTAAATAATATAAAAACTATTAATAAAGCAATAAACATATATAAACCTCCTTAACCTTTTATATATTCTATTTCTACATTAGTTATAAATGCAAAAACTCCTTTTACATAAGCCGCTATATTTGTTCCATCACATACTACACAACCAGAATCTCCTCCATTTATATGTGCTTGTTGTATAAAAAATAGTCCTAATGTACAAGACTGAGATTTTACAGATATTATATTATATACATCTGTGATACCTAAATTTTGCAGTGTAATTATAGTTTCTCCATTTTTAAATTGTTTTTTACCCCAAAATCTTTTATAAACTGCCTTGCCGTCTATAGTATAAGGCATTTTTATTTCTGTTCCGTTGCTTGGAAGGTTATATTTGGCAGTATTTATTTGATTCTGAAGATTTTTGTCGGCATTTGTTCTGTCTGTTATTTCTTTAGTAATTCTTGCTTTTTCAGTATTAATATTATTCTGTAAAGTAGTATCTGCTTGAGTTCTCTGAGTTTTTTCAGTATTAATATTATTCTGTAAAGCAGTGTCTGCTTGAGTTCTGTCTGTTGTTTCTTTACTGATTTTTTGATTAAGTTCTGTTTTCACAGCATTATCAGCTTGTGTTATTGTTTGAGTAAGAATATTTTTTAATGCCGTATCTGCATCATTATAAAGTTTTTTTATAGCTTCTAATTTCTGAGAATTATCTGCAGTTTCGTCTTTTCCATTTGGACTGATAGAGGCTGCTTTTAATAATGCCTGAGAAAATCCCCAATTATCATTAAGCAAGTCTGCTATTATTTCTGTACCGTTTGTATTACCCGGACTTCCGGCATCTACTGCTTTTGTATTTGGAAATTCTTCTCCATTTGTATTTATAAATGCTTGACTGTAATCTTTCATATAACAATTAAAACTGACTAAATATATTAAAAATATACATTCATCAGTTTGCTCCTTTTTATTCTAGTTCTTTATATTCTTCATCATCTATATTGTTTATAGGTTTGCCTGAAGAATCTTCTATATCTTTAAAACTAAGTCCCATTTTATCCATTACATCTTTTTCTTTTTTTAATATTCTCATAACTTCTTGGAAAGATTTTCCTACTATTCTTTTATTCCAAAAATCTCTTGAACCTATACCGTATTCTATAGCAGTTGCTGCTGCTGATACATCTTTTTGTATGTCTACGCTTGGTCTTGATATACTGCTCCAGCTTGCATTGGTCCAAGAATAAATAGTTTCTATATCATTTTCCATTATTGCTTTTAATAAATTTTTAGCTTCTAATTTGCCGTTTAATATGCTTGATATTACTTTTTCATTATATATCGGCTGTAAAAACTCTTTTGAAAATTGATAATTTCTTGCCTGAAGATAAACATTAAATTCATTATTGGCCTGTCTTGAAGCTGAAAAATTATTCTGAAAATATAATCTTACTATTTCCGGCGGTATTTCCAAACTCCAAGAAATAGTATTTAATATAGTTTCCTGAAATATTCCAAAGTTAACATTTGGTCTAACTGTATTAAAACTAACAGGCTCTTCTCCGTATTTTAATTCATCTAATACCATACCCGGCAAATTATCTGTTATATTAAACTTTCTGCTTTCTTCTTTATCATTTATTATAATATCTGTTTTCTTTATGGCTCCATGCTGATAAGGTGCTGAACCTAATCCTTTTTCTCCTTTTTTTATGAATAATGGAAGCATAGCATTAATAACAGCCGCACGCATTTCTGAATCTTTATATCTGTCTAAATCTTTCATCATATATAAAATATTAGAAAGTATTGGTTCGCCTCGGCAGTCATCTAATAATTTATCTGTACCATATACAAGCCATGCTAATCTTCTTCCAGATTTCTCTCCATAGGCTGGTATTCTTTTATATTCTAAAAGATTGTCATTATAATTATTTGTAATATAATATGCTGCTTGTCTTCCTAAGTTATCAAACTCTATTCCATGAAGTATTTTATTTCCTTTTCTAGGCGTATATCCTAAAGGTGTTCTTACATGACTTCCATCTATTAATTGAATATAAGGCATTTTAGTTTTAGGAGATATTCTCAAAACTACCAAACAATCTCCGCTTATTAATGCAGTTTGTCTTACATCTAACTGTAATTGTCCGAAAGTTTTTTGATTATAATAATCGCATAATTTAGGATTTTCTGCCCATATATTAAAATCTAATTCAGCTTTCTGACTCCATAAAACGGTTTCTTCTTCCGTCATTTTTGTATACATAGTTAAAGGATTAGCCTCTAAAGTTAAACCTTTATTTATTTCATTTCTTAATATTCTTCTTAAAATACCTCTGGCATAAGGATTTTCTTTAAATAATTGTACGCTTCTTTTTCTTAAAGTATAATAGTCTACAAAAGTATAATCTTTAGTAATTCCAAATGAGCCCGGAAATGTATCGCCGTTAAATATTGTTTGTACTATATCAGTTAAATAATAATTGTAAGGATTATTCAATCTATCTGAATTATTATTTATTAATAAAGGCTTATCATTATATTTATTTATATTAATATCTAATCCAAATATTTTGAATTTCATTAATTTTTACCTTAATAAAATAATTACCAAGAAGGATTTACATGTATTACAGAAGGCTTACCTATACCTAAATGCATTTCTAATTCTCTCATTTGATTGAGTATATCTTTTTTAGCTTCTATTAATTCTGATAAATTATGTCTTGTAACTGTTTGTGTTGTTTGTCCTGTGTTAAGAGTATAGCTTTTATGATTTTGTACAGATAATATAGCTTTATCATATTCAAAAAGCAGTATTCTTAAATTGTTATATTCATTCTTATAATATTCTTCACTGGATAAAGAACTTATATTATTATCATCATCAAGTTTATTGCTCATTATTATTAAAGTTCCTAAAGTATGGCATTATTATAAAATAATATTAAATGCTTGGAATAAAAATGCAATATAGGTAACTTTTCTAATTAATTTTATCATAAAAATAACCTTGCTTAGAATATTCCCAGAAATCTTTCCAATTCAGATACTCTATATTTAATTCATATTTACAAATATTAAATGCAAAAAATTCCAAATTAGCTAAATTATAGCAATGTGTATCGAATAAATGATTTTCACGTCCTGCCATTAATTTCCAGCGTGTGCGTATATATTTATTTGTTATTTTATCATATTCATCAATTCTATTTTCTGCTGAATAATGATCAAAATAATCATCTGCAAAATCATTAGGAAAATTAATATACCAATCGGGTAATAGTTTATTAGTTTCTCTTGGTAAATTAAGAGTTCTTGCTATAAAGTCTTTTTGCTTTGTAGTGTTTATATGAAGTGCTAGAGAAAGACCTGCTTTTAATATAGTATCTCTATTGAAAGCCTTATAAGTTAATCCGCCTTGTATATAATCATTTCCTTTTATGGCATAAACTCCGTAACTATAATGTTTGCAAAACTCATATACATAATCTGTATATTTTCCGCTGTCTATAAATGTACTATTTATTCTGTATATTTTTTCATCATCTGAAATCCAATTCTTATTCATTACTATATCATCAAGCTGTTTCCAAACTATAGAGTTATAATTTTCTGTTTCTCCTTCTATGAAAAATGCATCTATCAAATAGCTTATTCCTCTTTCACACCAGCCTCGTATATCTACCCATAATCCGTTTTTTTGTACATCTACAGCTGAAGTTAATAATAAAATACCGCTTCCTGTTTCTTCTATAAACTTTTTATTATTTATTTGATTTTTTAAATAATGATAACTTCTGTTTTGTTTTACTTTATCTGCTCTTATAGCTTCGCCTCTTTCTTCAAATGGAAGTCCTTGCATAAGGTTTCTAAACTCTCTATATTTCTCTTTATCTTTTAATCTGTTATTTTTTATATCCCAGCATTGATTCCATTTTTGAACTATATCTTCCCAAGAAAACATTCCTACAGCTGAATATAAAGCAGAAATATGATAGCTTATTAATTTAGGATCTTTAGATTTTGATGTTGAAATCCATTCGCCTTCCTGAAGTATTATAGATTTATCATGATTTTTCATTATATGTCCGCAATATTTGCATTTATATCCTACAGAACTATAATCTATTTCTCCATTGTTATGACTGAACACTATTCCGTAGTTATGTCCTGTTTCTGTTATGCCATGAAATATTAATTCCTGTTTCTTTTTGCATTTTATGCAAGGAACAAAAAACTTTCTTTGATCGCCTTCTTTATATAATTTATATATTTTACTTGTTTGTTCTACTAATGGAGTAGAGATATATAATATTTTTCTTTTTGAAGCATAGGCATTAGTTCTATTATCCGCTAAACTTACTGGATCGCCTTCTTTTCCTATTTTATCAGGCATACCGTCCAGTTCATCAAATAAAATTACTGGAAAACTCATACTTCTTAATTTGCCCGGATTTTGTGCTCCTATTGCTATTAAAAATCCTCCAATATAATCTTTTTGCAAACTTGTATCTCCAGTCTTTTTTGTATTTACTCCAGTTTGTGAGAAAATCCTATCTCTCAATTTACAGCTGTCTATCATTCTTTCTACTTTTATTTCCATATTCATTTTTACAAGTTCTTTATCAGCTGAAATATATAATTGAGGCTTAGGATCGCAGCCTATATTATAAGCTATAATATTTTCTAAAATGCCGGTTGTTGCTCCTATTTGTACGCCTTTCATTACAACTATTTTTTGATATGGAGATTTTGGCGACATATTATCAAGTATTTCTCTCCAGAAAGGAGTTCTTGAAAATTTATAAAATCCTGGTATAGGAGATATTTCTTTATCTAATGCTCTAACTCTTTCTATATAATGACTAGGAAGTTCATATTCTTTTTTGTCTGTCAATCGGTCGAACATTTTTATTATAAAGGATAATTCATGTTCTTTATTCATTATTATTTTCCAAATGTTTATTGAGCAGTTTATTTATTTCTCTTTTTATTGATTCTTTAGTTTCTGTTAGAATCATAGAAAAGTCTTTTGTCATTTCTTCTATAATTTTCATTCTTACATTATTTTCATTAGTTTTTATTAATGCTGTTAAATTATCTACTGCACTATCCGGATAATCTAATAATCTTAAATTAAGAAGTTCTATATACTTAAATATATATGTCATAACAAAGTCTTTTTCTATAAGTTCTAAATCTCTTTCTTTTATTTTTTGCTCTCTTTCCTGTGCCTGTAATAATTTGTATAGTACATCAGCCCAGAACTTTAATTTTACTGGTTCATCATATTCTATAACAAGTTCTTTTATAGTAAGGTTCATTAAATATGCTGGAAGTCCTGTTATATCTGTAAATTTCTTTTCATCTAAGATTTCAGTTTCTTTTTCTTCATTATTTTCTTTATTTTTCAGACTTTGACTGCTTTTATCTGTGATTTTTTCAATATTTTCTAGGTTATGTCCAGATATTGATTTGGCAAAATTATTTATATCTTCTAATGTTAATCCTTTATTAAGAAGATAAGATATATTAACTTCATTTGTTAGGTCATATCTGTACTGATTATCTCTAATTAATTTTTTATTTTTTACTGCCTGTCTTAGAGCTTCTATACTTACATTTGCTAATCGTCCAAACTCTTTTGAACTTACTTTCATAAACTTCCTGTATGATATATTAATTGAAAACTTTTCAAGTAGAAAAAAAATGCACTTACTATTCAAAAGCCGCACGGGCTGGAGCATAATTGCGTACGCTGGTATGGCTCACAGTACCTTAAAAATGTATACCTATCTTGAAAATGTTTTTATAGCTATTACACTACATATATGAATATAAGCAATATACTTAACAAATTACAATGCAATACCGCTTTTGCTAAACCTCTTGAAATAGTTTTTTCTGAATACCAGTTTCATAATTATCATCAGTTAATTTCATTCATTACACAAATAGCATTAAAATCAGAAAATTTTTATTTCACAGAGGAATCTTTCACTAGCACAAATAAACTTATAAACTCTTTTGAATGTATGAATATTAAGCAGGCTGAAAAATTATCTAAAAAAGGAGATAAATCTATAGCAGCATACATCAAAAAGTATGGAACTGCCAATGATAATAACAAATATAATTACAGAGAAAGAGGTTTAATTAGATTAAAAGGAAAAGAGAATTATGCTTTATATGGTAGGAAATTAGGTATTGATTTAATACAAAGTCCTTATAATGCTAAAAGAGATTATATAGCTGCTAGAATTGCTTTAGAGTATTGGTTTCATAATAAATGTAATGAAAAAATTAATAATTTGGAAGAACTTACAAGAACTGTTCAAGGAAATATTTATTCTATAGATAAAATTATAGAAATGATAAATATAATAAAAAGTCCAAACCAAAAAGGAGATATTAATGCCTAACAAAAAAACTTCTATTAAAGAATTAGATGATTATATTAAAGCACATAAGGATCATGAAAAATCAAAATCTGTATTAGATGAAAAGAAAAAAGCAGCCATTAGATATCTTAAAAATAATACTGATGGAAAGATAGAGTATAATCATAAAAATATAACTTTGGTAAACACGAATAAATATGCTTATTCTTCTGAAGTTACAGGTATTCAAAAAAATATAGATGCTCTTATAGAAGATAGAAAAAAGCAGGAAAAAATAGAAGTGTTAAATGGAACAGCCAAAGTTATAGATGTTTCTAGTTACATAAAAATGACTGATAAGGAAGCATAATTATATTATATGTTTAGATTTTAATAATTTATTTATATTAGAATTGAATATATTTTGAAAATCTTTAATAGGTTTCTCTATAGCAGGTTTTAGCCATTCTCTTTTTTCTATTCTAGCTTCTTTTTGAGATAAATTATATATATGTTCTTTTGTGAAATAAGTTTTATCTCCTGCTTTAGTGAAACCTGTTATTTTATAAATATTATCTTTATATCTTAAAAATTTATTTTTCTTATATGCTTCATAAGCTGCTGCTATAAGACGTGATTTTTTACTTCCTTTTCCTTTATTGTATTTAATTATATTTCTTTTTATTTTATTATAATAAAGTTCTTTTGAAACTAAGTTAGAATTACTTCCATTTCTAGATGCTGTTTGAGCCATTAAAATATTATTCCCTGTTTTACTTTTCTTTATTCCTCCTTCTTCATGCAAAGCCATATATGATATTTTATCTCTGGCACCTACAGATGAAAACATATTAGATATATTTGTATTTTCTGCCTTTTCTACTTGTATATTTTTCTTTGT
Organism: uncultured Brachyspira sp.; assembly: GCF_944390845.1. Taxonomy (GTDB): domain Bacteria; phylum Spirochaetota; class Brachyspiria; order Brachyspirales; family Brachyspiraceae; genus Brachyspira; species Brachyspira pulli. The sequence continues at coordinate 10,605 of NZ_CALXRM010000038.1, read as the reverse complement.
GAAATTATTTCTCAAATTAAAATCATTGTTTATATTTTGTAAAGCATTTTTTCTGCTTAAAAAAGCAACAGTATTCAAAGTGTTTTTTATTGATATTTCAGCGGCTTTTTTGATATTGGTAAATCCGAATTTTAATTTACTTGTATCTACTTTAATTTCATACATAAATATTATTCTTTTTCAAAATGGTATTTTACATAGTTATTGATTATAAGTACAATATTATCACCATCAATAAATATTAAATGGGTATTAGAATATGGTTTGTTTTTGAAGTTAAATATAAATCTATATTCATTTTGCAGGCTCATTTTATTTCCTATTTTGAATGTTTTAGATTTAATACCATTTTCTTCAAATATTCCAGAACCATCATTATAAATAATAAGTTTTCTGTTTTCTTTATCAATATAGCTTCCAGATCTTCTATATAATTGAGCCTCTAAATATAAAGTATTCATTGATAAAATAATAAATAATATATATAAATATTTCATACAAATAAATTATATGTTTCTATTAGATTACAGTCAATAGACTGTTGCGATAATTTGTGTTATCGCAACTATTAAAAAATCAAAAAGCTTATATAAGTTCATATACCATAATTAGATAAACTTTTAATTTTTTATATTCACTAATACTATTCTAATAATATCCTTTCTGAAATTTCAGTATCAAAATTAATTGTTATATTTATAATATTATTATTTTTTGTGATAACTTCTTTTAATATTTGTATATATTTTTCTTTTTCTTCTATGTGCCCAGTGTTTAATTCTAAAGATGCTAGTGTTCCAGCAAAAAAAATCTGGTATTCTAATTAATTCATTAGCGTCAAAATTATTATTATCAAAAGTTATTAAAATATTATCTAATTTATAATTTTTTTCTTTTACATAATAATTACATACATCATGTCTATATACCTCAAATAAATAATAAAATATTCTATCATAACAAGTAGTCATATTATCTCTGTCAGAAATAAATAGGCATGATTTAATTTGGGGATGTTCTCTAACTAATATCATTGTTATATAACTTGCTAATTTTATAATAATAATCATATTAATTAATAATTTCTTAGAATATGTAGTTTTATTAGTATCATTCAAAATAATTTTTATTTTTTTTATAGTTGTATTGTAGAAATCAATGTTATTACTACAACTGTTACATTTCCACATTTCTAACATAATAATTATATTATTTAATAATTGTCTTATTTCATCAATTGAAATTTTTATATTTCCAGTTAAAAAAAAGTTAAAAGAGAAATAAAAATTAGAATTTAGCAAGGTAATAAATCTTTTATCAACAGTCCTGATTTCTTTTATGTCTTTTTTTTGAATTTCTTTTAATAATTCTATAAATTCATCTAAATATAAAGCATTTCTTCCTAATTCTGGTATTATATATTCTGAGTTGGTATTATTAAAAATTGGCAATAATAAAAAAGATGCCACATTATTAAATTTATTTTTATTATCAAAACAATAATCACTAGTTAATATCCATCTGTCAATATTGTGAAACATTTTTATATACTTTCTAAATTCCTTAATGCTTGATTTATTAAAACAATGATCTAATAATTTATATAAAGTATCTTTCTGCATTTGATATTTCCTTAAAATTTTCAATGTTACTATCACATTTATTATCGCAACACATATTATTTTTTTCTTCGTTTTTCTCTTATAATAATATTTCTACCCAATAATTTATTTTTTCCATCTTTTTCTTTATTGTCTTGTAAGTTAAGAATAATACTATTATTAATTAAGTCTTTTAAATCTGGTCTATCATTTATAATTGCATTGTATTTATCATCATCTAAACATAATATATATTGTTTATTGTGTTCTATACACCAGTCATTAGCTATTTCTATCATTTTAGCACATATTTTACTATCTACTGCTTGGTATAGTCTGTTATCATGATATAAACAATTTATTTTATGCTTACCAAATATTAATAATAACCAATCAAAAATGAATATACCAACTTGTTTTCTCCCATCAGAACTATCATGCAATACTTCTATATCTAAATCAAAGGAAGTTTGAGCTTGATCACTTAGATTTGACTTCAAAGTTATCATACCATCAGGTTGTTTATATATTGATGTTAGTTTAGCTCTAAATTCTTCACTAAATTTTTTTATTTCAATAGCCATAAGTTCAGTATATTCTTCTAATTCTTCTAAAAATTGATTAAATTTTATTATCTTTTTTTCTATAGCTGATTCAATATTTTCTATTTCTCTTTTATTTTTTTCAAGCTCTTTTAATTCTATCCTTTTAGTTTCTAAAACATTTCTTATAGATGAATATTCTTGCATAATTCCGCTTTTATCTATATTACGAGTTGAGTCATCTATAATTCTTTGGATATTTAAAAGTTTATTTTCAATATCATTAATTTTACTATCTGTTTCTTTAATTATATTAGTTAATCTATTTTTTCTGTTACTATATAAATTTTTATGAAAATCTTCTACAAGTTTTAATTCTTTTTTTATTTCATTAGGAAATCGAAAATTTATTTCTTGATATATATTTTCAATATATTCTGTTGTCATATTATCTTTTATTAAAGAATTTAAAAATTCTTTAGCCTGTTTTCTTTTGTATTTCAAATTACCTAATTCATTAATCAAATTTTTATGTTCTATTTCAGCAGTATTTAAATTATCCATTTCTTTTTCATATTCTATCGATATTTTATATTCTTTTAAACTATTTTCTAATTCCTCTATTTCATCTTGAATATTCTTAATGGCTAATTTATTATCTTCGCTTTTTAACCTATTTTTAAAATATTTTTTATCATCTTCAAGTGATTTTATAGTTTTTATGAACTCTTGTTTTTTTTCCATATAGGATATATCAACATTCATTAAATATAAAACATATTTAGAATCATTAAAAGTGTTTTCTGATTTAATTATGTAATCATTGAATTCATTTTGATTTCTAAAAAAGTATTTTACTAGACCTCTAAATGTTGGACTATCATCATAAAATAATAATTTTTTTAAATAATCAGAATATTTAGAAGATTTTAGATATTTATCATCTATAAATGAAGTCTCCATTTTTTTATTACCAGTTATATATTTCATTATTTGATAAACATGATCAATTTCAAATATTAATGTACAATTTTGGTAATCTTCTTTAAATTCATTATCAAAAGCATCTTCTAAATACTCATCTTTAGATCCTAAACAATAATTTAATATTCTACCTAATAAACTTTTACCAACTCCATTGGTAGTTTCTGAATCTAAGTTATCTTTTGAATGAGTACCTATAACAATATTTAATCCTCTATTAAAAGATATTTCTCTATTATTTGGAGATAGAATTAATTTTTTCAGTATCATTTGATATTTTCCTTATATTATTACTATCTACTTCAATTAATCCAATAGAATATAAAAAAGTACAGCTAAAAGTAAAATATTTAAAATCTATAGAATACTTTTTATGTAATGTTTCATACAATTTATCAATATCTGTTTCATTGTTTATATGTTCTAAAATAATAGCACCTATACCTATTAAAGAATTAGATAATGTATAACTTTTATTTGGCAATACCATATATTTTATTCCTTAGCATCTATATTTTCAAATAATGTACATTCTTCTATAAAAAAAGCTATAATATTTATTATGTTCATAAAATTCAACTCTGTTATTTCAATACCTAAATCATTTATTATTTTCCATATAATAATATCTGCATCATCAGAATTTTTTTTATGTTTATTATAAAGACTATCTAGGTAATTTCTAAATATTTCTGCTTCTTCTAAATTATTATCAAAAAACTTTTTAGCTGATGTATAAGATGCTGTTTCTTTTATAGCATTAGCAAGTAAATTAATATTATTACCATCTATTTTTTTATTTAATTCTGTTATAGTTGATGTCCCTATTGAAGCAAAAGATAATCGCTGTTTTTTAGCAATTTCTAATATACCAGAAATTATATTAGAAATTGGTTCATTTGAATCTCCTTCTGGTATACTTATATCACCAAGTATTTCACTTCTTTCTTCTAATGTAAGTTTCATATATTCTTTTAAAATTCTATCAAAATCCCAATAACTAATGTTGAGTTCTGGATACTCTTTTATTTTTTCCTGTATAGCGTTACTAAGTTTAATATTTATATCTTTTTTTGTTAATACAAATACAAATATATCTGCTTTTTTATTTTTTAAGTATTTTTCAAAATCAGATAAAAATTTTTCATCTAGTCTATCTTTTTGAGTGGTAACAGCAAAATGAATGTTAAGTTTTGGTGAATATCCATCACATCCATCATCTCCGCCATATTGTGTAATTTTATGAAAATCTTCATCTATAGCTCTCATTAATTTATAGAACAAATTAAGAAATTCATTTCCTTCTGTTTCATAAAGTCTTATTTTAAAATATAATTTAGTTAATAAATCTTTTACATCCATAGACAACCTATTTATTTATATAAATTTTATCTATAGCTATTTTACGCACATACTGCCCAACACTTAAATTTTCTTTCTGAGCATAAGTATTAATAAGATTATACATCTCTTTGGTAAGTCTAAACATAACCCTTATATCAGCTTTTTCACTGCCTTGTATTTTTCTGCCAGCTCCATTTCTAGCTCCACCTCTTGGCATAAAGATATCCTTTTTTATTTGATATAATTATAGTATATAGTATTTATTTGAAAAAGTCTACTTTATTCAATAAAAAGTTATATGAATAAGGTTGACAATTAATGTATATAATTTAATATAGTAGATATTTAAATTAAATAATTAAGTAGAATGTTTTCTAAACAATATTTAAGTGAATAGATTAAATGAATAATAATATTAAAAAAGAAAGTATATTTAATGTTGTAGAAGTTATTAAAGATGATAATATATATTTATACATAATAAATAATTTGTCTGAAGAATTAAAAAATTATATAAGAGAAAATTTTCGATTAATATGTGTTGGAGATAATAGAGACTAATATGTATCTGTATTGAATGATTTTTTGGTTAGAATGAATCAAAAAACAGAAAAACAAAAAAAAGGAACTATAGGAGAATTACTATCTCATATCTTCATAAGATATAATTCCGATAAATTTAAAATTATATCTTCTATTTTTAATCTTGAAGAAAAATCAGCTAAAAAATCATTTGATGTTGTTATTACTGACAATGAAGAAAATTCAATATGGCTTACAGAAGTAAAATCAGCTACTGTATCAGAAAAAGAAAGCTCACAAAAGAAAAATATTACTTTAATAGAAACAGCAAAAAATAGCATCATAGATAAATTTAACAAAAATGATCAAAGTAATTGGTATAATGCCAGGAATCATGCTTCTAAAATTATAAAAAATAACAGCAATGTAATGGAGACTATAGATAAATTATATAATAGAAAAATAGATTTAGAAAATCATAAAAATGTAATTCTATCTTCTGTTGTTTATAATAATATACATGATAAAATAGAATTTGATGGTACATTAAGACATAAATATAAAATATTAAAAGAAGGTTCATTTAGAAAATTAATAATATTTTCTATACAGCAGGAAGAATATGAAAAAGTAATAGAATTTTTACAAGAAGAGTTAAATAACTGTGAATTTGTAGAATTACATAAGGACAATAGCAATAATAATAGAAGTGATTATAATATAACAATAAATGACATAATAAATAGAAAATATTTTATTGATATATATACAAAATTATTAAAACATGATTATTGTATAAATGATTTAGAAAAACTAATATTATTTTTATATAGTATATTTTTTATCAATCATAAAAATACTAATTTCAATAAGTTAGGTTATAGAATAATTCTTAAATATTCAAATTTATTTAATGATTACATACCATTATATGATATATCAATTAATTTAAATTATATTCCAATATGTCATTTTATTGAAAAAATGGTAAAATACAATTTATTTTTTGAAGAAAGATTTAACAACATGTTAATGTCTTCATACTGTAATTTTTTTAAAGATAATGATGATAATATTTATTTTACTGGTAAACAAAAAGAATTAAAAGAATATTTTATAAAAAACCAAAAACTTGATACATTAGTTATAGCTCCTACATCGTATGGTAAATCAGAATTAATACTTTCATTAATATCAAATTTTGATAGAATGGTAATTATAGTACCAATAAAATCTCTTATTAGTCAGCAAAAGAAAAAAATAGTAAGTTATATTAATAGTAAAAATATAAAAATCCCTATTTTTGATAATATTGACAGCTATAAAAGTAGTATTAAGAATAATAAATATATATGCGTGCTAACTCAGGAAAGATTGGAACAATTTATAAATAACAATGTTAAATTTGATATAGCTTTTATTGATGAAGCACATAATATTTTAGGTGATGACAATAGGGCTTTAACATTATCTAAGTGTATATTGCATTTAAAAAATAGTAATACAATACTAAAATTTTTTACACCTTTTATTAATGATCCTAAGAATCTAACTTTTAATGATGATATGATATCATTTGAAAAAATAGATAATAAATCAAGTTATTTTGCTATTGAAGAAAATATAAAATCAGAGAACTATTATTTAATAGATTTTACTAAAGAAAAACATGTATTACAATTATATGATCATTATTTTTATAATTTTCCTAATAATCCTTTTTACATAAAAACATTGGATAATACTGACTATATAAATTTTATTTTAGAATATTCAGATAATAAAAACTTAATTTATATAAATAGTACAGTGAATATATTAGATTTTATAAATAAATTCTATAATCGTATTTATCAAAAAATATTAGATAAGAAAATAAATAAGTTTATTAAAGCTATATCTGATTATATAACAGATGATTTTATTCTATCTAAATGTTTGGAAAAAGGCTTCATATTTCATTTTGGAAATTTACCAGATAATATGAAAATATATATAGAATATATTTATAAAAAAAATGATATGATAAGATTTATCATATCTTCATCAACTTTATTAGAAGGTATAAATATACCTATATACAATATATTTATGTTAGATAGAACAATAGGAAATAAACTATTAAATAACTCACAATTTAGGAATTTGGTTGGTAGAGCTTGCAGACTAAATGATATATTTAACGGTGAATCTAATAATCTTATGAAATTAGAACCCAATATATATAATATAAAATTTAGGGAGAATAATAGTGATGATTTAGAAACTTTTTTAGAAAAAGTATTAAATAAAAAATCTAAAGATGATGTAAGAAATCCATATTTAAAATATGGAATTAATAAAAAGAAACATAAAGAAATAGAAGAAAAAGTTGCAAATACAAGTTCAGATTTTATTTTATCAAATAATTTATTTAATTTTAATATGTTTCCTAATATTGATATCAGTGAATATGATCAAATTAATAAAAAAGCATCAAAAATAAAAAATAAATTGAATAAACAAAATATAAAAATTACTGATTTGTTAGATTTATTAAATAAAACAAGAGAAATTTTTTATTTTAAAAAAAAGAGTAATAAACTAAAAATACTACACTATAGAAGTACAATAAATTTATTAGTTGATATCATAAATGATAGAATAGATTCTAATTATAAACAAAGAATATATTCATTTAAAAAAAGCATAAATAATAAAAATAATATTACAAAAAATAAATTATTATATGTAGGTACAAAATTTGGAAATAAACAATTGAATCAAAATGCTAAAACTGAATTTATAAGTATAAAAGATATAGATAATAGTTTGGCTCTATTTTTACTTCAAGAATTTGATAATGAAATAGATTACAATTTACAAAAATATTTTGATTTAATATATTCTTATGGTATTGTAGAAGAAGAATTAATTAATAAGATTAAATATAGAACTACTAATAAAGAAAAAATAAAAATAATAGATAATGGTATTAGTTTTACATTAGCTAATATATTGATAGATAATAGATATTCTAAGTTTTATAATATATTAGATAATAAAATTGATAAAGATATAATAACAGAAATGGATAAGAATAAAGAAAATGATATTATTATTTTTGAAATGAAAAATTATTTAGGTTTAGTTTAATTTTATATATGAAATATATTTCGATAACAGTAATTATCGCAACTAAAATATTATTCTACCTCCAAACTTTTTAAGTATATTCCTGTTATAGCTATACTGCTATGATTTAACGCCCGTCTAATAAGTTCTATATCTTTAGTTTGTTTATATAAAGTAACAGCAAAATAATGCCTTATATCATGTATAGAGTAGGCAGCTTTTATTTTGCCTTGATTATATAAACGCTTTGAACTCCTATAAAAAATGTTTCTTATCACTTCAGAACTTTTATTTTTGAAAGGCTTATCAAAAGAGAGATTATTCTTTTTCAATTCTTTTATAACTTTGTCAGTAACTTTTCCGCTTACTTCCTTGCCTTTTGAATAAGAATAATATTTGTTATTTTTAATTTCTAAATTAGGTAAAGCTCCGACACGCACACCGCATTCCATTATAAAAATAATGGCCATCTTCACCAACGGATCAGATATATCTTTTATAATAAGCTCAATTTCTTTTTTAGCAGGTACTTCCAAACGTTTTTTATTTTTTACAGGCGGACGAGTTTTTGTCCCTCGGAAAGGATTTTTCATAAACGGATATCTTCTCTCTAAAAAAGAAAAGAAAGAAGAACAGGAAGAAACTAATGCACGTATGCTTAAATTAGAAAGCTCGCTTGAATTGACTTCCGTTATAAAATCATCAGCTTCTCTGGCTTTAATAAATAAAATATTCTTATTATTCATACGGCAATACTCTTCTAATTTATTAAGTCCGTTTTTATACTGTCTTTTTGTATGACTGCTTTTTGTTTTTGAACACTGCTTAAAAAAGTTTTCTTTCTCTGTTTCATAATCTATTTGTTTAATAAGCTCTTCTTCTTTCATATAATCAAGTATATTCAAGTAGTTAGCTTGCTTTACTAGAATCGCAGCCTGCTGTTCAGTTATTATATTATTATTGCCTTGTAATATTAATTCTTTATTTTTTTTATAAGCCATACTTATACCTTTTCATAAATTAAAGACTTATTACGATTTTTTAGTCTTTATTTATATGAAAAGAATATAAACTTTTATAACTTTTTAAATATACATAGCTATTATTTATTTTTAGACTTTTATACTATATTATTTTCAATCAGTACTGTAAAAATATTAGTAGGTGATATTTTTACAGTATCATAGTGATGTTACGAAGATAAATGTTAATCTGTTAAAACTTGAAATTAGTTTCCTCAAAATCCGACTTTGAGAATTCCCTCCTTTACAATTATAAGATTAAAAATGCCTACTTCATTTTTGATAATTGTCTATTATTGAATGCTCTAATCACCCCAGATGTACACAGTCTATTAGTATATACTTCATTATCTTTTAAATAACTATCATATTTTTGTACTCGTCTATGTACATTAGATTTACTTATATTTAATTTTTTAGCTATTGAATAAATACTTAAATGCTGATAGTAATACATATTAAATATTATTCTTTCTAAATCATTATTTATTGACTTATAACAATTAGACAAAACTATATCAGAATATTTATAATGAAAAAATATATATTCAGGCTCATACTTTTTATCGTCTGCTATCGTATCAATTAAATATTTTTCTTTTTTATCATCATATACTTTATCAAAAAGCGATTTAGTACCTAATCTATAATTAATATGTTTTCTTCTGCCGTGCAAAAATCTGTCTAATTCTCTAAAAATAAAATATTTTATAGTATAAAACAAAATCTTTGTATAAGTTTCTGCTGTAATAGGTTTTGTACTATGTTTTATATAATTCAAACCTTTTATAAGTCACATAAAACCAATGTTAATTAATTCTTCTTTTTCAAAAGATTTTATATAATATAAACAATTAACTACTTTATACACTAAAAGTTTCAAATTAATTAATATTTTATTTCGCATTATTATACTTTCTTCTTCATTGGTTATCTTTTTCCATTCTTTAATCATATTAAAATCATATTCTTTTTTCTGATTTAATGTCATGTTTTTTCTCTTTTTTAAAATGATCATAAAGAAGTTTTATAACACTTACTACTTTATCATCTATATTTAATAATATAGCATTTATTATCATTGCTATATCTCTTGAATTTTTATGACCATTAATAAATATATCTTTTTTATTTTCTGCTGCTATTCCTAAAACATAAATACAGCCTCGTTTTTTTAATTTATTGGTAAACTCTTCAATATCTTTCTTTAATTCATCATTATCAATTAATTTAGTGATATTCATTAAAAGGGCACCTCCTCATCATCTTCCTGACTATTATTTTCTACTGCATTATTCACATCTTTTTTATCTGCAAGCATTTGCATTGACTGCATAATAATTCTCACCTTAGATCTGGTAGTGTTTGTGTTTTTATCCTGCCACCTTTCCTGCCTTAGTGTTCCGCTTATACAAACCTGCTTTCCTTTTGTAAGATATTTATTTGCTGTTTCTGCAAGTTTATCAAATGCCACTA
>NZ_CALXRM010000037.1 GCF_944390845.1 uncultured Brachyspira sp. | reverse complement strand
AATTATGATACACCTATGTTATACTTTAAAAAACTAAGGAATACTTAATGCAATATGTCTGGCTCCTGTGCAGTTTTGTATATATTTTACTTATTTTACAAAAAGTAGAAAATGTATAACAAATTTAAAACAATCGAATAAATGTACAATAAAAATCCCTTGACAAATATAAAAAAGAAAATTAGAATAACTAATTAAATTCGAATAACAATAAAACATATTTTTTGGAGGATCAATGAAAGTAGTTGATATAGACAAAAAACCTGAAAATGAAAAAATATTCTTCGGAGATTTTGGTCATTACCTTAGAATAGACAATGTATCTCATGAAGTTGCAAGAAAACTAAAAGAAGCTAGTGAGGGAAATACTTGGTTTTCAAAAGAGGTTGATTATAAATCTGATAAAACTAGATTTTCTACACTTCCAGAAGATGCACAAAGAGCTTTCAAACTTAATATAGCATATCAAACTTTGATGGACAGTGGCGTTACTAGCGGTTTTTCATCAATATTAAATAGAATAGTAACAAGTTCAATATGGTCTATACTATATGCAAGAATAGCAATAGAAGAAAATATACATGCTGAAAGTTATTCCTATGGACTTTCTGAGGTTTTCGGACATGAAGCAACAGATACATTAGATTTAGTTTATAATGATGAATTCGTTAAACACAGAATGGAAAAAGAGGTAGAATTATTCGGAAATGTTGATGAACTATGTAATTTAGAAAATTCTCATGCAATATTAGATGAGAAAAAACAGGCGGTATTGAAATTACTTATAGGAATATATTTACTTGAAGGTGTAAAGTTTCCATTCTCTTTTCTTGTAACTTTCACAATTAATAATAATTACGATAATGCAATAGCAGGATTCACAAAGACTATTAAATTGATAGCACATGATGAATTAAATATACATGTACCTACTGGTAAAAATGTAATGAATATACTTAGAAAAGAAAACGAACAGGGATTTACACATTTATTTAAAAGTGGTTGGTTCAATGACATGGCTAAAGCTATGACAGAATTTACTGTTAATGAAGAGATAAAATGGGCTAAATACCTTTTTGACGGATATGAGGTAGCAGGTATTAATTCTTCAGTAAGCGAACATTTCATTAAATATTGGGCTGGTGTAAGACTAAGAGATTTAGGAGTAGAAACTGAATATCTATCTGAAAAAAAATCCGATATAATAGATTGGTTTAATAGCTATAGAGATATAAATAAACAAAATGCAGCTTTACAGGAAACTACTAATACATCATACCAAAAAGGTGCATTAAAAAACGATTTATAATTATTTATAGTTATTATTTATTAAACAAAATAGAATCGATGGGTAAAAAATATGATAGAACTTACAAAAGATAAAAAACACATAATCATAAAAAGAGATGGAAGGGAAGAACCCTTTAATGAAGAAAAACTAAGAAAAGTTGTAAATTGGGCTACTGAGGGAAAAGAAGTTTTTGCTAATAATCTTTTGGAAAGTCTGAATATAAAAATAAATGATAAAATGAAAATAGAAGTATTATATGATGAACTCATAAATACTGCTGTTAATATGATAAGCCCATTATATCCTGTATATGACACAATAGCAGAAAAGCTTTATCTAATGAAAATATATAAGGAAACTTGCGGACTTAAAAAAATAGGCTCTTATCCACATATAAAAAATTTCTTGAAAAAAGGAATTAAATATAAAATTTATGATAAAGATATAATAAACTTATTCTCTGATAAAGAATTAGATAAAATCAATGCTATGATAGATCCTAATAGAGATTTACTTTTTACATATAAGGGATTAGCTATTTTCTATAAAAAATATTGTAAAAACATAGGAAATAAAAAACTTGAATTGCCTCAAATAACTTATATGGTAGCTGCTATGTTTTCATTTTATAATGACTATTATAAAGGCGAAAATAAAGATAAATTAGAAATAAGTAAGGCAGAAAGATTAAAATATATAAAAAGAACTTATGATATGCTTTCAAGGCATGAAATTACATTTGCTACACCTAGAATAGCAAACAGTATGACAATAAAAGCACAATTAGCTAGCTGTATATTAAATACGCCTGATGATGATACTTGGAGCCTAAATCAAACTGATGGAAATATGGCTCTATATTCAAAATTTTCAGGCGGTATAGCTTATGATGCTTCATATATAAGAGCTGCTGGTTCAAGCATACAAACTAATAGAGGACGTTCTGACGGACCTGTACCATTTATAAAAAGAGTTGAACAAACTATATCATCTTTCAATCAAGGAGGGGTACGTAAAGGTGCTTGTGTTGTAACATTCCCTTGGTGGCATTTAGATGTATTAGATTTAATTATGCTTAAAGATGCAGGCGGTACAGAAGATACAAGAGCTAGAAAATTAGTTTATTCTATTAGGATAAGCAATATATTTAGAGAACGTGTTAACAAAGATGAATATGTAACACTTTTCGATCCAAAAGAAACTCCTCTTTTGAATGAAGAATACGGCGAAAAATTTGATGTAGCTTATATGTATTATGAAAGTAAATCTTCTATAAGAAAAAAGAAAATAAAAGCCAAAGATTTATTATTCCAAATTTTGAAAGTAAGACAGGAAACAGGAAATTTATATCTTACTTTTGTAGACAATATCAATGAACAAAATATGGTTAATAAATTTGTAGGTGCTTCTAATCTATGTCAGGAAATAGTTATACCTTCTTATCCATCAAAACTTATTGATGAAAAATATGTTATCAATGAAGATGGGGAGTATGAAATCATTCAAAGAAAAAAAAGCGGAGAAATAGGTATATGTAATCTAGTTTCTGTGAATCTTATGTCTTGGGTTACATTCAATGAGGAGAAAAAACAGTCATTCTGTTATACTCTTTTAAGAGGATGCGACAACATAATAGACACACAATTCTATCCTGTAAAAGAAGGCGAAATAGCAAATAAGAAAAATAGACCTATCGGTATAGGTGTTATTAACTATGCTAATTTACTTGCTTCAAATAAATTAAAATATACAGACAAAGAAGCTTTAGAATTTACTAATAAAGTTTTTGATGATTTATATTATCATATATACGAAGCATCAAATTTATTAGCTAAAGAAAGAGGACCTTATAAAACATTTAATGAATCTAAATGGAAAGAAGGATTAACACCATTCCATATATCATTATTAAATAACAATAATAAAAATAATCTTGATGTTACAGTAGATAAAGAAAAATGGGATAAACTTGCTGAAAAAATAAAAGCTAATGGTGTTCGTTTTTCATTCCATGGTGCTATTGCCCCTACTGCTACATCTGGTAAAAGTGTATCTGCAACTGAAAGTATAGAACCTATAGTAGATTTATTTTTTATAGAAGAAGGTATACAAACATTACCTAGCTTAGCACCTAATATAAAAAAGAACAGACAATATTATGAAAGATGTTGGAATATACCTGCAAGAACTATAATAGAACTGGCTGCTGTAAGACAAAGATATATAGACCAAGCACAATCATTAAATTTATATTATGTGAAGCCTGATTCTGCAAAAGAGCTTTGGGACGATATACAATATGCTATGGATTTAGGTTTAAAAACTCTTTATTATATGAAAACTCCTAAGTCTAATTTTGAGTTAGATGAAGTTTGTGAATCTTGTACATAATAAAAATAAATATAAATATACCCTATTAGGCATTATGATTTTTGTTATAGTGCCTATTTATTTTTTAAAAATTTTTTATAACCTATTGCTATTTTTTATAATATAATATAAAATCCTTATTTATATAAAAAATATTGATTTGCTTTCTAATTGTTTTTTATTAAAAAATAATAATTTTTAAAATTAGAATTAAAATATAAAAAGCGAGTCGTAGCCAGCTAGAGAGCTTACTCACTAGCTTATTGTAGGCGTAGACGAGCATAACAATAATAAAAAATAATAATATTTTATTCTGCTGATAAAAAATTCTCATAAAAGTAAAATTTTTTATATGTAATTTTAGACCTAATTAAGGATTTAATTAATATGTTATTAACATAATTCAGTTAACATATTTTAATATTATGTTAACTTTGACTAAATTATTATGATTTCTTTCATATATATAGCTAGGTATAGTTTCTTTAAAAAGTTCAAAATTTAAAATTAAATTTCAAATTTCGTATTGACATATTTATTTTTATAGTATATAAGGTTCGCGTTAGATTTAACAAACACAAAAAAATTATATGGGAGCGAATCAATATTATGAAAAAGATTTTGATTTTCTTAACTCTTGTAAGTCTATTCGGACTTATATCTTGCGGCGGCGGTGCTTCAAGCCCTACTGACATTGTGATAACAGGTTCTTCTTCTGTTTCACCTTTAATGTTCAAATTAGCTGAAAAATTTGAAGAAGTAAATTCTAATTACACTGTAACAGTAGAAACTTCTGATTCAACTATTGGAGTTCAAGACACTATAAACGGCAACAACAATATAGGCATGGCTTCAAGAAATTTGAAAGAAGATGAATTACCTAATTTAGACACTTATTTATTATGCCAAGACGGTATAGTAATTATAGCTAATAAAGATTCTGAAATTAATCAAATTAGCGAAGAAGAATTATATGATCTTTATATCAATAATAAAGCAATAGGAAATATCAGTAAATCAATATCAAGAGAAGATGGTTCTGGTACTAGAAGTGCTTTTACAGATTTAACTGCTATAGGAAAAGAATCTCCACTACCTGCAACAGTTGAAATATTAGATGGTACTGGAAAAGTAAAAACTTCTGTAAGCAGTGATGCTTCAAAAATAGGATATATCTCTTTGGGTTCTATTGATGATACTATCAAACCTTTAGCTTACAAAGCAAAAGGACAAAATGAATATGTCCCTGCATCAGTAGAAAATATAAAGAGCGATACATATAAACTTTATCGTCCTTTCTACATATTCACAAAAAAAGGTGCTGAATTAGATGAAGGTACTAAGGCTTTCTTAGATTTTATTAATAGTGAAGCTGGGAAAGCGGTTATAAATGAAAACGGGTATGTAGCTAATTGATAAAATAATGAAGGTCGGTATACAAATTAATTTTTGTATATCGACTTTTTTATTTCAATGTCATAAAAAATAATTTAATTTAGGATATGTATTTTGGATAACAATATTAATAAACATATACGTAATGAAATACTAGATAATGTTATGAGATATGTATTTTTTATATGTTCTATATTTTCTGTTATAGTTGTATTTTCAATATGTATTTTTATATTTATCTATAGTATTCCGGTATTTAAAGAAGTTGGATTTTTCAAATTCGTTTTTGGTATGAATTGGTCTCCATCATCAAAAGATTTTGGAATATTGCCAATGATAGTGGGCTCTATATATGTAACAATTCTTGCCACATTATTAGGCGGAGGATTTGGTTTTTTCACTGCAGTTTATATATCAATGTTCTGCCCAAAAAAATTAAAGATCGTATTATCACAAGTTATAGACTTACTTGCTGGAATACCTTCAATAGTTTACGGTTTTTTTGGTATGGTAGTATTAGTACCTTTTTTAAAAAACATTTCTCCAAATGATGTTGGTGAAGGAGTATTAGCAAGCTCTATTATACTTGCAATAATGATACTTCCTACTATAACATCAATTACAAAATATAATTTGGAAGCTGTGTATAAATATTATTATGATGGGGCAATAGCTTTAGGAAATACTCATTCACAGGCTATTTTCGGAGTTATTGTTAAAGCTGCAAAATCAGGTATATTTTCTGCTATAGTGCTTGGTATGGGAAGAGCTATAGGTGAAACTATGGCTGTTATGATGGTTGCAGGAAATGCACCTTTTGTACCTAAAGATTTATTCTCATATTTCAGAACTATGACTATTAATATAGCCTTAGAAATGGGATATGCAACAGGAATTCATAGATCTGCATTAATAGCTACAGCTTTTGTATTATTATTATTCATACTCATTATTAATATAGTACTTTCACTATTAAAAAGAAATAATTTATATTTTTCATTTTCTTTCTCTAGTCTTTTCGGCAAGAATAAAGAATTAAAAGCCAATGTAAATGACTTTTCTTTCAAAAATATAAAAATGAAAGTATCAACTATAAAAGCTGATGTATTAAAATATATTTCAGTATTTGCTGCTGCAGTATCAACATTGCTTCTAGTATTTATAGTATTATTTATCTTAATAAGAGGAATACCTCATATCAATTTTAATTTATTATTTGGAAAAAGTAATAACTCTCAAATGACATTATTGCCGGCAATAGTTTCAACAGGTATGATGCTTTTTATGTCACTTATAATAGCAATACCTTTAGGAGTGTTTGCGGCTATTTACTTAACAGAATATTCAAAGGCTAAAAGTAAATTAATATCTATAATTAGAATATTTACTGACAGTTTATCAGGCATTCCATCAATAGTATTTGGTCTTTTTGGTATGTTAGTATTTGCTAATTTATTTGGTATAGGAAGAAGTATATTAGCAGGTTCATTAACTTTAGTTTTAATAATACTGCCATCTATAATAAGACAAACAGAAGAAACATTATTATCAATACCTACAAGTTTGCGTGAAGGAAGTTTAGCTTTGGGGGCTTCAAAAGTAAGAACAATATTTAAAATTGTATTGCCTTGCGGTTTTTCCGGTATCATGACTTCTGTTATTTTAAGCATAGGAAGAATAGTAGGTGAAAGTGCTGCTTTGATATATACAGCCGGAGCAGTAAGATATATGCCTAAAGGCTATTTAAGTCCGGGAAGTTCATTTTCAGTTATGATGTGGATGTTCTCAAGTGAAGGCTTATATATTAATCAGACTTTTGCAACTGCCAGTATTTTGCTTATTATGGTTATACTTCTTA
Organism: uncultured Brachyspira sp.; assembly: GCF_944390845.1. Lineage (GTDB taxonomy): Bacteria > Spirochaetota > Brachyspiria > Brachyspirales > Brachyspiraceae > Brachyspira > Brachyspira pulli. The sequence goes on along the minus strand of NZ_CALXRM010000037.1, from coordinate 24,376 downwards.
ATGCTTCACTATTTATTGTTAATACGAAGTTAAAGAAAGATTATTAATAATATTATTGAAAGGATAAAAAATGGCTAATGATATAAATAATACAACAAACAATAATGTAAATTTTGACTTTAATACTGACACAGCTATAAAAGTAAAAGACTTAGATTTATATTATGAAAGTTTTCAAGCTTTAAAAAAAATTAATATTGATATAACTAAAAATAGTGTAACAGCTTTTATAGGGCCTTCAGGATGCGGAAAGTCTACACTATTAAAAACATTTAATAGAATGAATGATTTAGTTCCAAACTGCAGAATAGAAGGCGATATTGAAATAGCTGGGGTTAATATATATAATAAAAATGTAAATGTATCATATTTAAGAAAGAATGTAGGAATGGTATTTCAAAAGTCTAACCTTTTTGCTATGAGTGTTTATGATAATATAGCTTATGGCCCTAGAACTTTTGGAATAAAAAAGAAATCTAAATTAGATGAGATAGTTGAATACAGTTTAACTAAAGCAGCTCTTTGGGACGATATAAAAGATAGACTTAATAAAAATGCTTTAGGTTTGTCTGGAGGTCAGCAGCAAAGATTATGTATAGCAAGGGCATTATCTGTTAATCCTAAAATACTTCTTATGGACGAACCTACAAGTGCATTAGATCCAATAAGTACAGGAAAAATAGAAGAATTAATAGATGAATTAAAAAATGAATACACTATAGTAATAGTTACTCATAATATGCAGCAAGCTATGAGAGTATCTGATAAAACTGCTTTCTTCTTGTTTGGGGAAATTGTAGAATACAGAAACACAGAAGAAATATTCTCAAAACCTAAAGATGAAAGAACCGAAAGATACATTACTGGAAGATTTGGTTGATTTATAATTTTTATTTTTTATATTAATTAAACGGAGAAAAAAATGAAAAAATTTGAAGAAGAATTAAATAAATTAATTGATTATGTCGTTGAAGCTGGAGATATGATATTGGAAGCTTTAAGAAATTCTACTAAAGCTTTAGTAAATGGCGATATAGAATTGGCTAATCAAGTTATAGAAAATGACAGAAACATAAACAGAATATCTTATAAAATAGAAAGTTCATCTTTAAAAATGTTATTATTGGAACACCTAGTAGCAACTGATTTGAGAATAGTTTCTGCAACATTAAAAATAGCCACAGACCTAGAAAGAATAGGAGATCAGTCTAAAGATATATGCGATTTACTTAGATTTTTATTGGAAGGCAATATATATAAGAATAATATAGATACTATAATAGAAATGTCAAACATCATTGATTATATGGTAACTAATTGTCTAAAAGCATTCAAAGAAAAGAATTCTGAATTATCACGCAATGTAATAGAAAGCGATGATAATGTAGATAAATTATTCTATAAGATGAGAGACTCTATGGTTGAATTGATAAAAAGCGGTGCTGAAAATGCAGATCAAGCAATATATTTGATGATGATAGCCAAATATTTTGAAAAGATGGGAGATCATGCTGAAAATATAGCAAAATGGGTTTATTACTACAGCACTGGTGAAAGATTCAAATAATAATTTTTAATTTCACATAAAAATATAACCTGTCTAAAATATTTTAGGCAGGTTTTTTATTTATTTAAACTAAATATATTTTATGTATTATAAATATAGCAATTATCAAATGATAAAACCAATTTTATGAAATATAATTTATCAATATATTCAATTATACACTTTACTGATATATTATTTTAACGCATTACATCAGAAGGCTTTAAACCTTCATTGTTAGTAATATTTTTATCAGCACCTAATCTCAATAATAATTTATAAGCTTCTTTTTTATTATTAGCGGCAGCATAATAAAGTGCTGTCCAACCATCATCATCTTGTGCATTAATATCTACTTTTAAATTTCTAACTAAATATCTAATATTATCTATATTATCATAAACTACTGCCATATGTAAAGGTGTTACATTATTTTTAGTTTTTGTATTAATCAATTTTCTATTTTTTGATACAATACTTCTTAATATAGAACTATTTCCAAATGCAGAAGCATACAAAAATGTAGACCAGCCTTCCTCATCTGTAGCATTAACATTAGCCCCTTTGTTTATAAGTAAGTTGCATATTTTACTATCCCCTTTGCTTTTAAATATAGCATAAAGAAGCGGGGTTGATTCTCCTATATATACTGCATCTGTAGAGTCATCTCCTAAATGTGTAAAATAACCTTTAGGAAGCTTTGCCTCCAAATCAATATTTTTATTAGCAAGAAGAACATTAAGAGAATTAATACTTTTATTTTTTACAGCTAAATGCAAAGCACTTAAACCATAACCATCTTTTGCATTAATATTAGCTCCCCTATTTACAAGAGCCCTAATAGTTTTATAATCATCTATTTCTATAGCCTTAAATAATTCTATATCAATCTCTCTTAATTCGTTGATCTCTTCTTCTATTGTTGAAGTTAAAACAGTTTCGGGTAAAACATTATTATTATCTGTAATATTTGTATCAGCACCTAATTCTATAAGTAAATTATATGCCTCAATACTTTTAGAATGTGCTGCATGATAAAGAGGAGTCCAACCATCAATATCTCTGCCGTTAATATCTATATTAGAATTTGTTGATAAATACATTATAGCATTAAGATTATTACTTCCGCTGGCTATATGTAAAGGTGTTACATTAAATTCGGTTTTACTGTCAAGTAAAGAGCTGTCTTTATCTATAAGCAATGATATTGTATATAAATCTGAATATGCTACTGCATACATAATACTATTCCAATTTTTAAAATCCTTCATTTTTAGATTAGCACCATTTTCTATTAAATACTCTGTTATATATCTTGAATTTTTATATATAGAATATAATAAAAGACTAGCACCTCCCAAATTATTTTCATAATCATCTGGTAATTTAGAATTTATATTAAAATTATTATTGGTACTTATAACTTCTTTTAGATATTCTAGATCATCATTCTCTATTGCTTCATATATAGAATTATAATTTTTATTAATATTATTATTAGTTTCTGATGAATCAATTTCTTCTATTCTTTTAATTTCTTCTATAACTTCTTCTATAATATCTTGAGCATAAACAGACATGCAAAATACTAACATTATAATAAAAATATTCTTCATAAAAAATAACTCTCAATTTTTTATATAAAATTACTGAGTAGATGCTGCACTATCTTGTAAATCGGTGATAGTACTATTAAGATCATATTCTCTCTTAGGTAAACCAACATCAGGAAAATCAGTAAGAGTAAATTCAATCCAAAACTCTTTATTCCAATAAACACCTTTTACTGAACCTGATGATATATCAGAAGGAAGAGTAGAAGGTCTTACAGCAAAAGTAGCCTGAATTTGCCAACCATCTAATTCATGCCATAAACTGGCTTCTATTGAATCTAATTTAAATAAACTTTCTGTCCTTTTTTGAGGATTTGCAAAATTAAATGAATTAATAATATCCCAAAAAGGATTAACCCAAGTTTCATTTTCTCTTTCCGCATAAGATTTTATATATCTATATGCCTTTTCATTGGCACTTGTAGTACCTATTCTAAATTTCCATTGATTTAAAACTTGAAGTTCTATACCAAATGTAAATGCAGCTGTATTATATCTATAATTAATAAAATCATGAGTAAAAGAAAAACCAAAATACAAATTAAAATCATTAACAACACCATCAAAAAATGGTTTTTTATTATTTTTAATCAAAATCCAATCTGTAATCTTACCAAGAGGTATAGGGAAATGGAAATATGAATTAATACGATTAACTGTTAAATTTGTACCTAATAAATTTCTTGATACATCATAAGATATATAGGACTGATTATATAAAAGTCTAGCTGAAGCTCCTACTTCTGTAGTAAGCATCTTATTTGTAGAAAATTCTACTTGATAAGTTCTAGTCTCAGAATTATATGTTGGTATAAAATCATAACCTGTTCTTATGAATGATTCCAAATTTAAATTTAAATCTGGTAAGAAGAATAAACTATAACCAGTTCCTCCAACAGTTAATTTAGTAGTAAAATTATGGTTATTAAACTCCCCTATTTGCGATCCAAGAGAATCTGTATCAATATATTTTTCTTTAAATCTATAACCTAAAGTATATGTAGTATCCCATCTAACAGTAGGTTCAAAAAATCTAGTAAAATCATAAGGTAAAATACTATATGGCAAAAACATAGAAAAATTCATTCCTGTGCCTAAACCCAAATAAGTATTATCTTTATCATAAATTAAATCCTCAGCTGTAGGATTAATACTATTTTGATAAGAATATTCTATATTAAAATTAGGAACAAATCTTATAAAATCATTGGTAAAAGTTCTTGATATTGCACCATATAAATTCAAATTATTTCTTTCAGCTAATTTATCATTGAGCTGATCATCTAGCATAGGATTATTATAAAAAGCAATACCTTCAGAAGTTTTATAATTTATAGTATGATTATAATTAGCTCTTAAATTATAATTTATATTAAGTCCTGGAAAATAATAAGAAGTTTCATCACCAAATACAGAACTATAACTAGCTTCTACTGACGGTAAAATAAGCTTATTTGGTTTCGGCATATAATAATCAAAATTTGTATTATTATCTACAGATATATTTCTAACAGCTTCTAAATCCCATTCAGCACCAACTTTCAAATTAACACCATAAATGTTATTATTAATATAAACGGAATTTTCAATATAACTTTCCGGATAAGAATCGCCTATATCTTGTAAGTTACCTGTAATAGATGTAAAAAATGTTAATATATCAAATTTTCCTCTTTGATTGTAATAGTCAGATCTAAAATATAAATCACTATTTAAATTTAGTTTACCAGTAATATAGCTGTTAATATTTTTACTATTATATAATTGAATAGTATGATCATATTGGAATTTATACCTAGGAACAAACTTTCCAGATTCTCCCGCAGCAAAATAGTTAACATATCTCGTACCAAATCCTATACTTGAAGTGATATAAGAATTAAGCAAATAATATTGTCTTCCTAAAGCAAACATAGCATCTAATGCTAAATCTTGATTTTTACTTGTATATCTTATCTCATCACCAAGTAAAAAACCTAATTTTTGATATGCATCAAATCTAACTTTATGCTGTACACCATACAAATTAAATATTTTATAATTTTGGATATAAACACCTTCACGTAATGATTCACCAAATGAAGTTATTATACCAGTACCCATATTATTTTGAACAAATAGAGGAAAATAGAATACAGGCTGCCTTCCAACCCTATAAATACTATTAAACACCATGATATTTTTATCATTCCAAAGATAAACACGGCTAGTTAAAAAATCATGAGCTACAGGAGTAAGACGAGAAAAACTAACACGGCTATTTTCAGCAAAAAAATCTTGGTCATTAAATTTTATTATTTCACCTTCAACAGTAAATGACATAAATTTAGTACCGCCGCCGTATAAAACCCCTTTCTTATCTTCCCTATTTACCATAAACCATTCGCCATTAAGAGTACTCTCTCCAGATTGTACAACCAAATTTCCAGCAGCAAAAACTTCACCTGTTTTTAAGCTATAAACAACTTTATCAGCTATCAATGTATTATTATACATTCTCATGGTTACATTACCATATAATGCTATGAGTTCTTCTCCAGCCTCTTTTATCTCATAACGTTCAACAAAATCTGCACCTATAAGTTCTACCTGTGCATTACCTTTATTGATTGTAATCCTTGCTACTTGTTTTACTTGATCTTTACCTTCTATGACTTCTGGTTTTATATTAACCTGTCTTTCTATAATCCTAGCTCTTAAAGATGCTTCTGTATCATAAGGATAAATTTCTATATCATTAACCCTTGCATACTCCCTAAGAACATAAAATGGAGTAAAATTAACCAAGTTAATAAAAGAAATAGGATTCTTTTTAGCATCGAATCTATTTATTTGCATTATTGCACCTTCACCTATATTATTTGTTGCAATAGTATTATTCACATTATTAGTATTGGTATCTTGTGCATATAAACACACATTAAATATAAATGTAAATAACAGCAAAATTAAGATTCGCATTATATCCTCTAAAACTCAATTATAACTTTATCAAGAAAATTTAATTTTAAAGAAATTGCGTTTTCCTACTTTTAATATACCCTCTTTAGAAACAATAGTATTTATATCATTAATCTTCTCATTATCTAAAGTAACACTTCCTTGAGCAACAAGTCTTTTCAAATTTGATTTACTCTCTGATGACATACAAGTAGATAAAATATTCAATATATTATCATCTTTATTCACTTTTACTTCTTCAATCTCATCTGGAAGACCCTTAGAGCTGAATATTCTTTTAAACTCTTCTTCAGCATTCAAAGCTTCTTCTTCACCATGATATATTTTTACTATTTCTTTTGCTAATATACCTTTTATATTTCTAGGATTTTCACCATTTTCCATAGACTTAACATAATTCTTTATATCTTCTATAGGTATATCAGTAAGAAGTTCCATATATTTAGCTATTAAATTATCAGGTATGCTCATAGCTTTACCATACATATCTTTAGGACTGTCATATATACCAATATAATTACCTAAAGATTTGCTCATCTTCTCAACACCGTCTAAACCTTCTAATAATGGAACTGTAACAACTGCCTGAGGAGATAAACCATATTCTTTCATCAAAGTTCTTCCTACAAGCAAATTAAATTTCTGGTCATTACCGCCAAGCTCAACATCACATTCTAAAGCTACAGAGTCATAACCTTGTGCTAATGGATATAAAAATTCCATCATACTTATAGGCTGACCATTTTTATATCTTTTAGCAAAATCATCTCTTTCTATCATTTGAGCTACAGTATATCTTGAAGTAAGTCCAAGTACATCAGCAAAACTCATTTTTTCAAGCCATTTTGAGTTAAACTCTACAATAGTTTTTTCAGGATCCAAAATTTTAAAAACCTGCTGTTTATAAGTTTCAGCATTTTTCAATACATCTTCTAAAGTTAATCTAGGTCTAGTTTTAGTTTTACCAGATGGATCTCCTATTCTTCCAGTAAAATCTCCAATTAAAAATACAACTTTATGTCCTAATAACTGAAAATGTCTCATTTTTCTCAAAAGTACTGTATGCCCTAAATGTATATCAGGTGCAGTAGGGTCAAATCCAGCTTTTACTGTTAATTGTTTTCCGCTTTTTAGTTTTTCTTTTATTTCTTCTAATCCTATAACTTCGCTTATTCCGCGAGTAATTAATTCGATAGATTCTTCTACAGTATATTGTTTATTGTCCATTTTAGTATCCCTTTATAATTGAAAAATTAACTATAAATAATATTTTTTCTATAATATAATTGTTAATAATAATGTAAATTTTAATTAAAGTCAAATATTTACCGTTTATTATGATAATTTCATACAAAAAATAAATAATTATTTTATTATCATTTCTTTTGTAAAGCTATTTAAATTCTTATGTCCTTCTTTAGTAACAAGTATTAAATCTTCTATTCTTACGCCTACTTTATTATTATAATAAATACCGGGCTCTATAGAAAATATCATACCTTCTTTAAGTAAAGCATTATGAGTAGCACTTACATCTCCATATTCATGAACGTCCATGCCTATACAATGGCCTGTTCTATGAGTAAAATATTCTCCATATCCATTTTCTGTGATATATGAACGTGCCTCATTATCTATATCTGAAAATTTCATACCTTCTTTTACTTTTTCAATAGCCTTTTCATTTGCAGTTTTTACTATATTATATATTTTTTTAGATTCATCATCTGGCTCGCCAAAAAATATAGTTCTAGTCATATCAGAGCAATATCCTTGGTACATACAGCCCATATCTATAACTAAACAGCCATTATTACCTATAATTGTATCGGCTGTAGCATAATGAGGATTTGCAGCATTAGCTCCAAATGCTATAATAGGATCAAATGAGAATGACACATTATCAGCACCGTTTCTTTTGTATATATTTTTAAGCTCTTCTAAAACCTCATTTTCTTTCATTCCTACTTGTGCGAAATCTATTAAATCCTTCATACTTTTATCATTAATTTCTGAAGCTTTTATCATCTTTTTTATCTCTTCTTCGTCCTTTTGCATTCTTACATAATCAATACAAGGAGAAGCATTTATATAATCTTTAGCTATACCTAATTCCATCATCTCTAATAAAAAATTTGATGTCATTAATTTATCTATACCTATATTTTTATCTTTATGAACAAATTTAGATAGTTTTTTTACAGCACTTTCTGTATCTGAATAATATAAAATATCTATATCATTATTATGCAAAGGAAATAATTGATTATTAATCAAATGCACTTCATTATCTTGATTCACATAAAGGCCTAAAAACCTTTCTCCTGAATATATATTAATATTAGTAAGATAATATATTGACATTCTATCTGTTATTATAAACTGATAGATATTCTTTTCTTTCATAGCATTAATAACTCTGTTTAATCTGTTAATATTCATAAATATCATTCCTTTAATATAATTAATAACAATATGTGACTAGATTATATATTAAAAATATATTTTTTGTATAATAATTTTAAAATTAATTACTATTTATTTTTTCTGGTATACTGAGTAAAGTTAAAGCAGTTAACGTTAATAATACACCTATAACAGAAAGCACAGTAGGTATTTCATGATAAAAGAATACACCAAAAATCATAGCTGCTATAGGTTCACCAGAAGCTAATATAGAAGCCTTTCCGGCATCCATATAACCTAAAGCTATAGTAAAAAATGCATAAGGAAATACTGATGTACAAAGTGAATGAAAAAGCATAAAAACCAACATACCAGAACCATTTTCTACTACAACATTTGAAAGAGTCTTCCAGTCTGTAAAAGGTAATGTTATTATTGCTATACTTATTAATGCATATAAAGTAACTGTTAATGTATTATAATTTCTTCTTATGGCAAGTTTAGAAAATATACTGTAAAGCCCGTAGAAAAATGCTCCCATAAAACCTATAAATATACCAAAATATGTCCAATGCATAGTTTCATTAGTTTCAAGTACACCGCTTGCAAAGAAACAGCCGAGTAATGCTAATATCATACAAACAATTTTTTTTACAGTGATTTTCTCTTTGAAAAATATATTAGCAAATATCAAAACAAATATAGGAGATAAACTCAAAAGTACAGCAGATAAAGATAATGATAATTGCTTTACCGCTTCATTATAACAAATATTAAGTCCTAATATTCCAAGTATTCCAGCTGAAACAAATATCCATAAATCTTTTAATTTTATTTTTATCAAAGATCTATCATATAGAAACACACATATAAAAAATATTATACTTGCTACGATAACTCTTGAAGAAACAACAGTAAAGCTATTAATATTTAATTCCATAAGTCTTCTTATAAATATTCCGCCGCCGCCCCAAAATATACCGGATAATATAGGAAGAATGGGTATAAACTTCTTCATAATAAAATAAGACTCCATAAATAATAATTAAAAATTTAAGTAGTATTATATACTAAAAATTTTTAAGTTTGTCAACTGATACAGTTTATATAGGATTATCAACTTTTTTGCCGCACAAAAAAGTTTCAAAAAACACAATTGCTAGAACTTTATATTAAAAATATATGTCTTAAATGTATAGATAACCTAGATTTAGACTAAAAATGCAGTTTTTTTGGTTCTTTTATACCAATACCGAAAGGTACCTACTCGGTAAAAGAACTGGGGTGCGGGGCAAAGCCCTGCAAATATTTCAAATTTAAAAAAATTATTTTTGACAAAAAATAGTTGTTTATGTATATACTAAAAATTTTTAAGTTTGTCAACCGATGCAGTTTATATAGAATTATCAACTTTTTTGCCGCACAAAAAAGTTGCAAAAAACGCAATTGCTAGAACTTTATATTTTAAGAATATGTATTAAATATGGTGTAATACCCTAGTTTTAGGTAAAAAATCAATTTTTTAATAGTGGATTTCTAAATATTTTTTATATTGAACTGCTTTTTTATTAATTCCTGATATTCTAAAGATGTATAACTTAAAAGCTCAAAAAATAATTTACTTGGAAAAACTGAATATTGAATATACTTATGATAAGGACGAACCAATTTATAATATTTTTCATCTAATAATTTTGAACGTCCTAATGTTAATAAAAATACTCCTACATACTCGCCAACTAATTTTTCTTTATAATCATAATCATCTTTGAAATCATTTACTTTTATTAATGTTTCATCTAAATAATTAAATATTTCATTTTTATAGTTTTCTATACTTTTAGTTAGGCAATTCGCTATCGAAGATAAAATAATACTATTATTTTCATTTAATATCTTTTTATCATCAAAACTGCTGTATATATTCAAAGTATTTATTATTACTTCCCTATTAATAATATTTTTTATAGGAGCATATATTTCAAATAATAATTTCATTGCATCTATATTATTATTAATAATTATATCTGTAATAGTTTTTTCATCTTTTTTAATCAATGATTCTTCTATGATATACCATAAAGGTTTTGAATCAATTATTTTGCATAGAATTTTATTTTTTATATAATCATCATCAATAAGTCTTTTTGCAGATTCAGTATTTAAGGGCATATTAATGGTTTCTAGTTCATAACTTCCAAACAAATTAGGAGCATTATCAACAATCTTTCTTAATACTCTTTTTTGTATATCATTCAACTCTGGATTTATTAATTCTTCTTTTTTATTTTTATATGGAAAAACTCTTGTAACGGCTTCTATCAATATATCATCATAACTTTTTTCATCACTATTAATATTACCTGTAACATTGCTTTTTGTTTTAATACCTTCAGTGTTTAATAACGTTTCAATATCACTAGAATAAAGCCATGCATATTTTGCTATATTAGAAAAATTATCGTCCCATACCCAATATACACCTGCACAATTATTTTCTGTTATATATAAAAGCAAATTAGAAATATCTTTATTAAAAATACCAGTATAAGCTAAACAAATTGCCGCAGAGCCTCTTACCAAAAGAGATTCACTTTTGTTCATAATATTATAAACTTCTTCAATATGCTTATTAACTTTTAATTTTTTTATGTCATTAATATCACTAATATTTAGATATTCTTTATAATAGTCTTTATTAGAAATTTTATAATTATGCTGTGCTGCTGTAAAACCTTGTACCAATAAAGTTGAAGCCTGGCGAATATAGGAGTTATTTTTATTTCCATTTTCTAATTTTAAACATTCATCGTAAGAAAAATTCAATATTTCATCTAAAGAATTCCCAATAAAACATAATAATCTCATAGCCTCAAGCGAATTGCTTTTATTATAATAATCTACAATTTCATTTTTATATTTTTTAACAGTACCATAATATTTAGTTTTATAAAAGAATGGCGTATTAATAAAATGCTTTTCTCCTAATGCTATTCTAGCTAAAAATATGCATGCCAATTCCGAAGCATTATTATTGAACTTCAATAAATCTGCCAAATATGGAACAGCCATTTTTGAAGATTTATAAACACTTCCTTGATGGGTAGTTGCTGCATAAAGTCCGTACACTCCGAAATTAACATCATTATCATCATCGCTAGTTAAAGCTTCTATATAATAAGGAGTTAAATCTGCTTTACCATAAGCATCATAAACATTCCCCCATTTTTCATCATAAAGTCCATTAGGAACATATCTATTTTTTCCAGTTAATGGCGGACGCTCTGTTTCGTCCGATTGAAATTCACTATCTTCATCGGCTTCTATATAATAATTATCCCATTTTGGAATAGATTCCATATTCATAATAATTTATGCTCCTTACAAAAATCAATAACTATTTCAAAACCTTCATTTGATAATTCTAATACATAATCTTTAAATTCATTTAAATTGTCTTCATCTTCTAAAGCTAACTCATAAGATTTATTTATATCTTCAAATGCTTCATCATTTAACTTTTTAAAATTATCAATATTTTTTTGAGCAACTTCAAGTTTAATCTCTGCCCTATTAAAATATAAAAGCCAATACTTACTGTCTAATTCAATAGCTTTATCACAATCTTTAATAGCTTCCTCGTCTTTATTTAACTTATATAAAATTAAAGCCCTATTTCCATAAGCCTCTACATAATACTCATCTATTTCTAATAATTGATTATAAAGATTCAAAGCCTTCTCATAATTTTCATTAATATCATAATATAATGCCTTATTATAATAAGAAGCATCTATATTATTATCAATTTCTATAGCTTTATCATAATCTGCTATAATATCTTCTTCATTATAATTTAGTTCATTTTTTGCATTTCCTCTGCTATTATAAGCATTGCTGTATTTAGGATTTATTTCAATAGCTTTATCGTAATCATCTAATGCATTTTTATAATCTTCTAAATTAGATTTTGAAAGTCCTCTATTATAGTAAAGTTCTGCATCATTTTTATTTAATCTTATAGCATAAGTAAAATCTTCAATAGCCTTTTCAAATTCTCCTAATACAGAATAACATAAACCTCTATTATTATAAACATCGCCAATGGTATTATCAAGTTTTATACTTTTAGTGTAATCTTTAATGGCTTTCTCATAATCACCCATATCATATTCAGTTAAACCCTTATTATAATATATATCTGCATTATTATTATCTAATTTCAAAGCAGTATTAAAATCTTTTAATGCAGCTTTATATTTACCTAACTTGTTTTTTGCAAGTCCTATGCAATTATAAACTTCCGCATTATCTCCATTATAAAATATTAGTTTATCATAATATTCTATTGCCTTTTCATAATTTCCTGCATCGAATGCTTCTTCTGCTAATTTGTAAAAATCATTATCCATAATTTTATACCCCTTATTTATTAAAGTTATAATAATATAATTTTATAAAATATTATCATATTAATGTCAACATAATCATTTTAAATAAAATTTATTTAAATAAAATATTTATCAAATTAACATAATACAATTTTGACATTTGATTTTTTTTATAATAGGTATATTATATTACTAAATTACAAATAAAAAATTCTTATAATAAAATAAAGGCTTATATGAATATATTAGTTATTAATGGTCCAAATACAAATATGTTTGGAGTATCTCAAACAAAAATTTTAGGAAATGCAACTCTTGGAGATATTGAAAATAAGATAAAAGAAGCTGCTGGAAATGCTGCTAAAGTATCTTTTTTTCAATCAAATCATGAAGGTGCTATAATAGATAGAATACATAGAGCTTATGACGAAAGTATTGACTATATCATAATAAATGCTGGAGCCTATGCTCATACATCAATAGCAATAAGAGATGCATTCCTAGCAACTAATATACCTTTCATTGAAGTTCATATAAGCAATATTCATGCTAGAGAGGAATACAGAAATAAAAGTTACTTATCCGATATAGCATTAGGAGTAATTACAGGTTTTGGAGACAATAGTTATATATTGGCTTTAGCTCATTTACTATCAATACAAAAAAGAAATAATTAAAATATATTACGGAGTTTGATAATGTGTAAATTAACATTAAATAAAAGCGGTGAGAACAAAAAATTTGATTATGATGCTAGATTAGAAAGATTATTGAAATTAACTAAAGAAAATTTACTCATAACTAAAAATGAAAATATATTTTATCTTACAGGTTTCAAAGGAAGTGCTGGCTGGTTATTGATCAGTGAAGGCAAAAAATATTTATTTGTAGATTCAAGATACTGTGAGCATGCTACTAAAGTTACACATAAAACTACTGTTATACTTGTAGCAACAACTTATGCAGATGCTTTGGCAGAATTTTGTAAAGAAAATAACATAAAAGAAATACAAGTAGCTAAAAATGGGCTTTATCTAGCTGATTATGAAAATATAGTTTCTTCTATGGTTAATAATTCTATTAAAGTAGGGATAAGTAAAGCTGATGTAGATACTATACGTAATATAAAAGAAAAAGAAGAAATAAAAATAATAAAAGAGAATTTAAATAGAGCAGAAAAAGCTATGACTAAAATGTTAGCTTTTGTAAAAGAAGGCGTAACAGAATGTGAATTAGCTGCAGAATTAGAATATCAAATGCGTAAAGAAGGCGGAGATAAAACTGCATTCGATACAATTTTACTTTTTGGAGATAGAACTTCGCTTCCTCATGGTGTTCCTTCAGATAGAAAGTTAAAATTTGGTGATAATATACTTATGGATTTCGGTTTATCAAGAGATGGATATAAAAGCGATATAACTAGAACATTCTTCTTTGGAAAAGGCGAACACTTTGATGAAATGAGTAAAATATACAATATAGTAAGAGAAGCTCATAACAAAGGCATAGAAGCAATACATTCCGGAGTTTCTGGAAAAGAAGTTGATAATGTTGCAAGAGAAATTATCAAAAATAATGGATACGGACAGTATTTCGGACATGGATTAGGTCATAGTGTAGGACTTGAAATACATGAATCTCCTAGACTTTCCCCTCTTGTTGATCATATACTTGATGGTGGCTGTATTGTTACTGTTGAACCTGGAATATATGTTCCAAATTTAGGCGGTGTTAGAATAGAAAATATGGTTATAGTAACTAGAGAGGCTGGAATATCTATTAATAATACACCTACTGATTTGATTGTATTATAATAATATTGACATATTCTTTTCCATATAGTATTATTGTTTATATAATACTTTTTAATTAAAATTAAATAAATATTGTTGTGTAAAAAATAAAAATATTTATTTAATAGCGGAAAATACTATGGCTAGAAGAAAGAAAAAATCATCACCTTTATTTATAATATTAATCTTAATAATAGCTGCAGGATACTATTACTACAATAATATATACGATAAAAAAGAGATAAAAAAAACTTCAAAAGAAACTGTTACAAGATACAATAGAGATGATTGGGGAAATTGGATTGATGAAGATAATGACGGACTCAATACAAGACATGAGGTATTAGCAAGAGAATCTTTAGTAAAGCCTGTAATATCAAATAACAGAGTAATATCTGGAAAATGGTATGATAAATTCACTGGAAAATATTTTACTAATGCAAAAGATTTGGATATAGACCATTTAGTACCGTTAAAAAATGCTTATATCAGCGGAGCAAGTAATTGGAGCGAAGAAAAGAAAAATAAATATTATAATTATCTAAAAAATGAAAATCATTTAGTAGCTGTATCAAAAGGTGCCAATCGTTCCAAAGGAGACAAATCACCAGTTGAATGGCTCCCGCCAAATGAAGAATATCAATGCGAATATGTAAGAGAATGGTTTAAAATAAAAACTGATTGGGGACTTACTATTGAAGATGGTTTTGATGAAGTTTCTAACAGAGTTTGTAAAGGCAAATAATTATTGTCTATTTTTATTAGTAATTATTATTGAAAATAAAATTTGTTAATATAAAAAATTAGGTATAATAACTAAATTATACCTAATTTTTCTATAATATCATTAATATAAATTATCTCTTAAAAATATATCTTCTAATATTTTCCTCATGTTCCTCATAAGTAACTGAGAAAGCATGTTTTCCTGTACCATCAGCAACAAAGAAAATATAATCTGTATCAGCAGGATTTAGTGCTGCATCTATAGCTTTTGCCCCTGATGAACATATAGGGCCTGGAGGAAGTCCTGTATTTTTATAAGTATTGTAAGGATGTTCCATACGTAAGTCTGCATATTTAAGATTAGGCTTTTCTATATAATCGCCTTTTACTAAAGTCATGGCATATATTGTAGTAGGATCTGCCTCAAGTCTTTTATCTATTTTTAATCTGTTATAATATACTGAAGATATAAGCTTAGGATCATCTAATGGTCCCATTTCTTTTTCCACTATAGAAGCCATAGTCAATACTTCATGAACAGTGTATCCCATCTTTTTAGCTCTTTCCTCTAAATCTGGGAACTGTTTGAATAAAGAATCTATCATATAAGTCACTAATACTTTTGTAGGATTACCTTTAACTATATAATAAGTAGATGGAAATATATAACCTTCTACACTATCAGAAGGTATATTGTATTTTTCTAATATTTCCTTACTATGACAAACTTCCAAAAATTCTTCTTTTGTAGTAAAACCTTTCTGTTCTAAAGCATGTCCTATCTCATATATATTCTTACCTTCCGGAATAGTTAATCTTACCATAGCTTGTTTACCGCTATTAAGATGCTTCATGATATCAATCATGCTCATATCTCTATTAACTTCATAATATCCGCTTAAAAGTTTTCTATCATATTTTAGGTATTTAGCAGCTACAACAAATAATTTAGAATTTCTAATAAGACCTTGTAATTCTAATTTCTTTGCTATTGTAGAAGCACCTTCTCCCTGTTTGATTTCAAAATATACTTTTTCTGAATCTCCTCCTACTGGACTAATCATATACTGTACAAATAGCACGGTTGAAACCGACACTATAGCAACAAGTATAAGTAATATGATAAATAACTTTTTCATTCTATTCTCTCTTTTATAAAAATATATAATTCAAAATTAATAAAATATTGTAAATATAACAGATAATTTATATATATGTAATAATTTTGTATATTAATAATTTTTATTATTTTTCTATATTTGAATGTATATCATTAATAGATACTTCTTTTTCTTCTCCGCTGTCCATATTTTTTAATTTACACATTCCTCTTTTAAGTTCATCTTCACCAATTACAACAGCATATTTAGCATTTCTTTTATTTGCTGATTTGAATTGGCTTTTAACAGATTTACATGCAAAATCATAATCGCAGCTTATATTATTAGCTCTTAATGTCTGCATTATTTTTAATACTTCATTTTCAGTTTCTTTAAATGCCACAACAAAAGCATCAAGTCTTTCTGCAGATATATTATTCTGACTTTCTAATACGAGTAAAAGTCTTTCAATACCCATAGCACTTCCAACTGCAGGTACATCTTTTCCATTATTAAAAATACCAATTAAATTATCATATCTTCCGCCTCCAAGTATAGCACTTTGAGAACCTAAAGCATTTGTCTGAACCTCAAAAGCAGTCTTTGTATAATAATCTAATCCTCTAACAAGCATTGGATCAACTGTAAAATTCTGTCCTATTCTTGTAAGTTCCTCGCATAATTTATCAAAATGTTCTTTACATTCATCGCATACATAATCATAAAATTTTGGTATATCTTTTATTGTTTCTTTGCATTTTTCATTTTTACAGTCTAATATTCTTAAAATATTGCCTTCATATCTCTTTTGACAAGTTTCGCAAAGTTCTTCTTTTCTGCTTCCTATAGCCTCTTTCAAAGCTTCATTATAAGCACCTTTACATTTTGAACAGCCCACTGTATTAATTAATAGATTAACATTATCAATACCAAATTCTTTTAATACATTTATATTAAGAAGAATTATTTCAGCATCTATTAAAGGAGAAGAACCTCCAATACATTCTATACCAAATTGATTGAATTCTCTGTATCTTCCTTTTTGCGGACGCTCTGCTCTATACATTGTACCTAAATAGAATAATTTATTTATGGCATATTCATTTTGCATAGAATTTTCTACATAAGCACGAGCAACTGAAGCAGTACCTTCAGGTCTTAAAGTAAGAGAACGTCCTCCTCTATCTTCAAAGGTAAACATTTCTTTTCCTACAATATCAGTTCCTTCTCCTATTCCTCTTGTGAAAAGGTCTGTATATTCAAATAAAGGAGTTCTTATTCTTCCATATCCATAAAGTTTAACTATATTTTTTATTTTACTTTCTATAAATTCCAATCTTGCTGAAGAATCATAGAAAAAATCATTTGTACCGCGTGGTTTTTTTATTTCTAACATTTCATCATATCCTAATTTAATTTTTTTATTTTAATTTAACACCTCTTCTGTTTTAGTACTTCCAGCTTTTGAAACATTTTTTGGATGTTCATAAATTGGTTTAACTTTATCAACAGCTCTGATGCCTTTTATCCTTTCTTCATAAGAAGGCATATCTGATAAATTTTTAAACATAGTAGAAGAATAATCCAATATTTGAGTATCTGCTGGTTTTGATGATAATACCTTTATAAAATCATTTCTTTGTGCCTCATCAACAATACCTATTTTGCTTCTCCAGTAAAGAACTGTAGGATAATATCTATGATCCTCTGAAAGAGAAGAACCTACTTCAGCAAACATTTTATCTGCTTCATATAAATCATTATAAGCAAATAAATTAACTGCTCCTAAATAAAGTCTAGTTCTCATTAAAAGATTAGAATTATCTTTTTTATTATAAGCAAATGTCAAATCTGATTTTGCCTGAGCTGCAAACTCTGCAGATCTTCTTCCTTCATTCAAAAATCTTGAATAATAAGCAACACCTCTATAATAGCTATATTCTTCTATAGATATTCCCATATATTCATTATAAGGATTAGTAACAAACCATTCTGTTGCTACTTTTGCAGGTCTTGATAATATTTTTCTTATTATTTCTCTAGTATTTTCTGCATTGCCGTCATATTTATTAACTGGTGTAGTTTCTTTACCTACTGTTAAAGATACATCTTCTTGTTTTTCTTCATTTTCCTCAACTTCTTCTTCATCTACCAATTCTTCTTTTACGTCTGCATCTTCTTTATCAATTATATTATTAGTATTATCAATATTATTTGTTTCATTTGAAGGAATTGTTTGATCCTGTATTATGATAGAAAATAAGTTGTATTTATCTTTTTCTACTTTTACATGATTAGTATATAATTTATCACCAAAAGATATATAAGCATCATACATACCTTCAGAAACTTCTATAATAAAATTAGTAGAAACTTCTGTATTAAATGAATAATCTTCTATATCTATTCCTATAGGACCATTATTTGGATTTTTATCTATCAAAATAGTTAATGGATATAAAACTGCATTTGTTTCTATATTAGTGTCATTAGTTTTATATTCCACTACTTCTGGATCTTCTATAACTACTTCATCAAGCACTTCTTTTTCAAGAGCTGGTATTCTTCTGTTTGAAGCATTTTCTGGAGTTTTTTCTTTCTTAGCTATATCCTGAAGCTGATCTAATTCTTCTTTTTCTTCTGGTTCTATATCAGCAGCTACTAAATCCTCCTCAACTTCTTTCTTTTCTTCTATCTCTTTTTCTATATCTTCTATTTCTTTTGCTGGAGAATATCTTTCAAAAGTAGCAAATTTTTCACCTGTGAATGTAGGAAGACCTTCTTCTTCAGGAAGTATAGGAATAGAATTCTTTATAAGAGTATATACGTCCATATTTGAAGTAGTCCACTCATAAACTTTTTGAGTCATATTTTCAGGAGTTTTTAAATTTCTCATCATTTCACTGATGCTTTTATTCTCACCAGAAAAATAATCATATATTGTATTTTCAGGACTTCTTGCCAATATTTTTAATGTTTCATAATAGCTTTCATAAACCATAGGAGTAATATAACTCAAGTACATAGTCCAATATATGGCAGTAGGATAATTAGGATTTGATGTTTTACAATTATCAGCATAATACTTAAATATTCTTGCCGGAAGTTCTTTATCACCAGGTAAGATAGTAAGTATACCGCCTATATATAAGAATGCTCTGTCATTATAAGAATAAACAGGATCATTAGGTAATTCTAAAGCCTGTCTGAAATCACTAGCTGCTCTATTAACATCTGTTCTAGCAGATTTAAATTTTACAAAAGATAAATATCTGCTTACTCCTCTATAAAAATCAAAAACATATCTATTAACTCCATATTCATCAGAATAAGAATTTTTCTTAAACCATTCTATAGATTTTTTAGGAGATTTATTTTGCAAATCCTCTATATATTCTGGAAATGTTACGCCATTTTGAGAAAATAAAGGTAAAGATAATAGCAATATAAATGCAACAGAAATAATTTTTTTCATTGTTATCTCCAAATATTTTTATACTATCCTATAAAATATCGACATCTCTAAAAAAACTTAAGATATTTTACTATAAAAAAATATAATATCAAGTATCTTATCCTATTGCATTTTATACAAATAAAACAAAATGTCAAAACTTATTATATTTTAAATAACTATTCTATCATTGCCTTGACGTTTTAATAATTTTTCTCTTTCTAATGCATTCAAAAGAGGTATAACATACTTTCTTGAAAGACCTGTTTTCTCTTTAACAAATGCTATTGTTATGATATCTTTAGGTTTAGTATTTTTCATAATTAAATTTTTAACTCTGTTATAAACTTCTATATGATAATATATACCTTCTTCAAGATACATTGCCTGTTTCAAAGCTGATAATGCTTTTATATCTTTCATTCCATTTGGAAATACTTTTATAGCTTTCTCATCTAAACCGTTTAAATCTGCTTTTTTTAATTTATCAAGTAAAGCCTTTTGAGAATTTGTTAAATCTACACTTTGAGTAAATTTCTTATATATATTATTAAAAGGCATTATAATTTTATTTTGAACTAAATGATCTATAAAAGGTTTTGTAAATGCATTATCTATATTAAGATGATTTCTTATATCTTCAAAAGAAAAACCATCTTTTTTAGTTTCTATTAATTTTTTTGATTCTTCTAATAATTTATTCAAATAATCTTTTTTAACAAAATAATTTGCCAAACTAACAGCATAATCCGGTAATTTGCCATTTCCAACAGAATAGCCATTAACAGACATAACTAAATCTGTATATCTGTCTCTTTTTACCTTACCCAAGAATTCTTGAGCATTATCCATTATATTTTTTCTTATTTGAGGAGTTGTTTTGCTTCCCCAAAATACATCGCCTGTACCTATTATAGTGCTTCCGCCATGGCTTATTAATATTCCTCTTTCCTTCCAAAATACTGCAATAGGCTCATCAAATTTTAATCTTATAAATCTATTATCTATTTCTCTTATATCAACATCTGTTTTTATTTTCTTATCTGATTCATTATAAGCAGCCCTTTTGTACATAGGTATAATTTGAGCTACGACACATTCTGTACCAATAGCAAATTCAGCATTCTTAATTTTTTTCAAATATTCAACATCGCTATTATTAACAAGTTCCAATATTATTTCATCAGTTAAAAATACTGTTTCTTCCTTATCGCACAATAAATGCCCTCTTCTTATTTCTTCTTTCTTTATATTTTTTAAATTTATAGCTATACGTGAAGTGGCATATACTATTTCTCTATCTTCATGATATGATTGAATATTTCTTATAGATACTTCTCTCTTTGTAGGATAATGTATCAAGGTATCATCTCTTTTAATACTTCCGCCTTTAATACTTCCTGTTATTGTTAAACCAGCACCTTTTATAGAAAAAACCCTATCAACATAAATATGAGTTTTTATATCATCTTCATATTTTTCTTTTAATAATATATCTGTTACTCTTTCTTTCAATAAATCTATATTAGTACCATTCATTGCTGATACTTTTACTATTTCTATATCTCTGTTAAATATTCTATATAAATTCTTTTTAATATCTTCTTCGCTCTCTTTCAATCTATTTTCATCAACCAAGTCAATTTTATTCATTACGCATATAATATTTCTTATGCCAAGAGATAAAGCAACCTTAGCATGCTCCTCTGTCATGTTCATCCAGCCTTCACTAGCACAAACAACAAGCATAACTAAATCCAAGCTCCACATACCAGCAACCATATTTCTGATGAATCTCTCGTGTCCAGGAACATCTATTACACCTATAGTAATATCATCATTAGGCTTAAAAAATCCGAAACCTAAATCTATAGTCATCTCTCTTTTCTTTTCCTCTGGTAAACGCATCATTGCTATACCTGTAAGTGCTTTAATTAATTCTGATTTACCATGATCAACATGACCTGCTGTTCCTATGATTCTGTTCATACTATGAAACTCCTATTGTTGCTATGTTCGCCTTTTATTGTTGCTAATAAAAATTGTTCGCTAATTATTGTCTAGTAAATAAATTTACTAGACGCTCACAATTTTTATATTTAGCATTCTAATATAAAAAATTATTTATTATTGCTAGTGATAAACTCCCTATAAATAGCTGAAAACTTCCTTCGTCAGTTATCAGTTGATCGTTTATCACTAAAAAATACATACATTCTTTATATTATTGCTAATAAAAATTGTTTGCTGTTTATTGTCTAGTAAATAAATTTACTAGACGCTCACGATTTTTATATTTAGCATTCTAATATAAAAAAATTATTTATTATTGCTAGTGATAAACTCCCTATAAATAGCTGAAAACTTCCTTCGTCAGTTATCAGTTGATCGTTTATCACTAAAAAATACATACATTCTTTATATTATTGCTAATAAAAATTGTTTGCTGCTTATTGTCTAGTAAATAAATTTACTAGACACTCACAATTTTTATATTTAGCATTCTAATATAAAAAAATTATTTATTATTACTAGTGATAAACTCCCTATAAATAGCTGAAAACTTCCTTCGTCAGTTATCAGCTGCTACTTTATCACTTAAAAAAATATATACATTCTTTATATTATTACCAATAACAATTGATTGCTCTCTGTATCCCGACAAAAACCCCCAACAACCAAACTTGTCAAACAATCAAAATTTTATATTAAAAAATCATTATCTTTTATTTTTATTAAAACTTCTCTTACATAATCTATATCAGCATCATTTATTGTTATAACATATATTAACACTGAATCCTTTTTTACTTTTGGTATAATAGGAACATCTAAATTATGCATAAACTTAATAACGGATTTTATATCCTTAGGCTTGAAACTAATTGCATAAGACTGATAAAAAGTATCTGCCATAGCACCGCCGCCTGTTTCTACCGTTTCCTCAGCAACTTCAAAACCTTCAATGTTTTCTATCACTTTTAAAGCTTTTTGTTTTATAATTTCTGGTTTAATTGCTAATAAAGTTTCACAATATCCTTTAAATTGACCTTCTGCATTTAATCTTTTTATAACACTTTTTTCTAATATAGAAAGAACTGTTTTACCGCATCTAAAAGCCCTCATTAAAGGATGTTTATATATTCTATCTATATATTCTTTTTTACCAACTATAATACCAGCCTGTACACTTGAAAACATTTTATCGCCTGAAAAACATACTAAATCAACACCGCTTTTCAATGCTGCCTTTATATGTTCTTCTTCTGACATACTTTCATCAAATATTCCAGCACCTTCATCATAAACTAATGGTATATTATTTGGTATAGCGTCTCTTATCTTTTTAAATGATGGATGCTTCACAAATCCTCTAATTTTGAAATTTGATGCATGTACTTTAAGTATCAAAGCTGTATTTTCTGTTATAGCCTCTTCATAATCTTTTAAAGTTACTATATTAGTAGTACCTATCTCTACAAGTTTAGCTCCTGCCTCTCTAAGTATATCAGGAATCCTAAAACCTCCGCCTATTTGTACCTGCTCGCCTCTTGAAACTATTACTTCCTTATCTTTAGCTAAAGTTTTTAATATTAAAAATACTGCAGCAGCATTATTATTAACAACTAATGCATCTTCAGCACCTGTTAATTTAGCCAAAAGAGAATATAAAAATTCTCCTCTTACTCCTCTGCCCTCATTATTAATATTATATTCAAGATTATTACTTGATATATTTAATTGTTTAACTTCGTCCCAAATTTCTGCATCTATCGGAGAACGTCCCAAATTAGTATGCATAATGGTGCCAGTTGCATTTATTACTTTTTTTATTGGAAGATTAGACTTCTGCTTTATTTTCTTTTCACATAATTTGATAATATCTTCTTTAGTGTATGAAACATTAGGTTTATTTTTTAATTCTGCTCTTAATTTGTCTAAAGTATCACGAATAATATCAGCAACTATAGGACGGGAAAGAATTTTATGATATGGTTTGATAGAATCATGTTCTAATACAGTATTGGTTTGTACTAAATTAAATTTGTTATCCATTTAAGCCCCTTTTCTAAAATTAAAAATATAAAATACAATTCAAGATAAGAGACTATTAATTATTAGTAATTCAATCATACTATAACTTTTATAATCGCTTATTTATCGGAAGAGGCAGGAGTTGAACCTGCCAACGCTGCTATAGCGTCCAACGCTTTTGAAGAGCGCGGAGCCCACCGGGACTCATCTACCTCCAAGCAATCCCTATAATATATCATTTTTAATTTTATGTCAATTTATTAATATTATTTAAATTGTTTAAGAGCCATAGATATTGCACACTTTTATTTTAAAAAAAGAAGGTATTCCTTATAATTTAAATTGCTATAA
>NZ_CALXRM010000036.1 GCF_944390845.1 uncultured Brachyspira sp. | reverse complement strand
TTTCATTTAGTATTTGTTTTAATTTCTCTAAATCTTTCATAAGTTTATTATACTAAATTAATTATAAATGTAAAGTTACAAGTTTTAATCATAATAAGCATTAACTATTCTTAAATAAGTTTATACTTAATAATAAAATCTATTGTATTAATGATTGTTATCTGAAGAATTTTTTATCTAAATATTCTTTTGAAAGCCTTAATACAAAAGGTCTTCCATGAGGACAATTTGTAAGTATATTTTCTTCTTCAAGCAAATCAATCAATGTCTGCATATCACTGTTCGAAAGTTTATCTCCAGCCTTTGGAGAATATTTACATGATATAGTAGAGCAGGTATGTTTTATTACTTTTTCTAAATTGTTATTGTCGCCCTTTGAAATATATATATCCAAAATGTCTTTTATTATTTTTTCAATTTTTTGATTTCTAGGAATGTATATTGGTATATCTTCTATTATAATGCTATGTTTTGAATTAGCTTCAAATTTTAATCCTATTGATTCTATTGATTCTTTTGATGCATTTAAAATATCAATTTCATAATCTCTGTACTCAATTTCACAAGGTATTAATAATTTTTCATATTCTATTTTTTTTGACATAAGAGTTTTATATATTCTTTCATAATTTAATCTTTCATAAGCGGCATGCTGATCTATTATATACATTTCATTACCTCGTTCAGCAACTATATATGAAGAAAATACTTGTCCTACAGCCCTTATGTATTCACCAAATTCATTGTAATAATTGTTGGATTGATTAGTATTATTGTAACTGGTTTCATTATTATGTATTATATCATCATTTGTGGTATTAATATCGTTGTTAACATAATTGTTATCTGATGTATTAATGTTTTGATATGTATTATTTAAAATATAATTTGTTTCTGAGGCAGTATTTTCTATATTATTATTTTGAATAGGAAATGTAGGAGTAATATCTTTATCAAGATCAACTTCTATATTAACAGAATCAAATGTATTTCCTACATTAATATTGTTAACTATTGCATTATAAAGTATACCTGAAATTTCTCTTTCATTTTTTATTCTTACTTCTTTTTTACTAGGGTGAACATTAACATCTATTTTATTGCTGTCTATGTTTATGTATAAGAAGAAAAAAGGATATCTTTCTTTAGGTATAGCATTTGAATATGCATTTTTTATAGCATAAGATAAAACTCTATTTTCTATAGGTCTGTTATTTAAGAATATAAAATTATTCTTTCTCATAGATTGGCTTATTTTAGAATTTGAAAATAACCCATAAATAGTTACATCTTCTTTTTCTATTTCAATCTCTACTAAATTTCTAAATACATTACTGTCAGATATGTAATTTTCTATTCTTTCTTTTAAAGTATCTACTTTTATATATGAATTTACAACTTTACCGTTATTTTTTAATTTCATAGCAATTTTTGGCTGCACTAATGCTTCCATATCAAAAACTTCTTTAACAAGAAAAAATTCTCTTGAAATATGTTTTAAGAATTTATATCTGGCAGGAATATTAAAGAATAGATTTTTAGCTATTACTTTTGTACCTTGAGAAGCGGCAGCAGGTTTATGTTCTATTATTTTTCCGCCTTCAACTACGATTTTTCCTCCATTACTTTCATCTATATTTTTTGAAACTATTTCCAAATTAGTAACATCTGATATAGAAGCCAAAGCCTCACCTCTAAATCCTAAAGTATATATTGAATCTAAATCTTCTATGGTATGAATTTTACTTGTGGCATGATGTGTGATAGCCAAAGGAAGTTCATCAAAATGTATTCCATTTCCATCATCTTCAACAATCATTGATTTAATTCCAGCTTCTTCAACGGATACTTCTATATTTGAAGCTCCGGAATCAACAGCATTTTCAAGTAATTCTTTAAGCATAGAAGCAGGTCTTTCTATAACTTCTCCAGCAGCTATACGGTTTGCAACAGATTGTGGTAACTTTATTATGTTCTTATTCATATACTTATTTTCTCTTTTTATACTCATATTTTGAATATATATTATCGTAAAAAGATATAAAAATGAATAGAAGTTATATTATATAGATTATATATTATTATTTTGTTATAAAGTATACTATAGTTAGGTATAATAAAAAAAATGCAATATTTAATTGAATTCAAAAAAAAAATGTACTATACTAAAAGCAACACATCAATATTGAATTATAAATGTGAAAAAATTAATAATTATTTGGAGATTAAAATATGTCTAGGAAAATAGTGATAGCAAGTGCTTGCCGTACACCAATAGGAAGTATGGGCGGAGCTTTAAGTACAGTTCCTGCTGCTGAGTTAGGTTCGATAGTTATAAAAGAAGCTTTAAATAGAGCTAAAGTTTCACCAGATCAAGTTGATATGGTATATATGGGTTGTGTTATACAAGCATCATTAGGACAAAACGTAGCACGTCAATGTTCTATAAAAGCAGGACTTCCTGTAGAAGTTCCTGCTATGACAATAAACGTTGTTTGCGGTTCAGGTCTTGATGCTGTAAATTTGGCTGCTAATATGATAGCTGCTGGAAATGCTGATATAGTAGTTGCCGGCGGTACAGAAAATATGTCATTAGCACCTTATGCTTTGAAAAAAGCTCGTTATGGTTACCGTATGGGTAATGATACTATAATAGATACTATGGTTAATGATGCTCTTTGGGATGCATTCAATAATTATCATATGGGAATTACTGCAGAAAATATATGTGATGATTGGAAATTAACTCGTGAAGAATTAGATGCATTTGCTGCTAATTCTCAGCAAAAAGCTGTAAAAGCTCAGGAATCAGGTGCTTTCAATAAAGAAATAGTACCGGTTACAGTAAAAACTAAAAAAGGCGATGTAGTAGTAGATAAAGATGAAGGTCCAAGACCTGGTACTACTGTAGAAACTTTAGCTAAATTAAAACCAGCTTTCAAACCAGACGGAGGTAGGGTAACTGCTGGTAATGCTTCAAGTATTAACGACGGTGCTGCTGCTGTAGTTGTTATGAGTGAAGAAAAAGCTAAAGAATTAGGAATTACTCCTATGGCTACTTGGATTGCTGGCGGTTTAGGCGGTGTTGAACCTAGAATTATGGGTATAGGACCAGTTGCTGCTACTAAAAAACTTATGGCCAAAACAGGTTTAACTATTAAAGATTTTGATATCATTGAATCTAATGAAGCTTTCGCTGCTCAGTCTGTAGCAGTTGGTAAAGAATTAGGTATAGATGTAGAAAAACAACTTAACCCTAATGGCGGTGCAATCGCTTTAGGTCACCCAGTAGGTGCTTCTGGATGTAGAATACTTGTTACTTTACTCCATGAAATGGAAGCTAAAAATGCTAAGAGAGGTCTTGCTACTCTTTGTATCGGCGGCGGTATGGGTTGTGCTACTATAGTAGAAAGACAATAATCCTTATTTTTTATAAAAAGTGTGTTACGAGTTTGATTTTTAATGAAATAGCTTTATTATTTTTAAGGTTATTTGATTCATATAGCCTTTACATTTCGTTTTACCAATGTGAAGGCTATATGGAATAATTATTTTAAATTTGAAATTTTTCTATATTGAATAGGTTTTCATTTATAGTGTTAATAATTTAAGAAGGAGAAATAAATGGAATTCATTAAATATGAAGAAAAAGGCATGATTGGTATTATTACTATTAGCAGAGAAAAAGCTCTTAATGCCTTAAATTCTCAAGTTTTAGATGAAATAGAAAAAACTTTTGATAGTGTTGATCTTAATAATATAAGATGTTTAATATTAACAGGTGCTGGCGAAAAATCTTTTGTAGCTGGTGCTGATATATCTCAAATGAGTACTTGTACTAAAGCAGAAGGAGAAGCATTCGGTAAAAAGGGTAATGATATATTTAGAAAAATAGAGACTTTCCCTATACCTGTAATAGCTGCAGTTAATGGTTTTGCTTTAGGCGGCGGATGTGAAATTGCTATGAGCTGTGATATACGTATTTGTTCTGAGAATGCCATATTTGGTCAGCCTGAAGTTGGTCTCGGTATTACTCCAGGTTTCGGCGGTACTCAAAGACTTCCAAGAATAGTTGGTGTAGGTATGGCTAAACAAATTATATATTCAGCTAAAAACATTAAAGCTGACGAGGCTTTAAGAATAGGTCTTGTTAATGCTGTTTATCCTCAAGCTGAACTTATGGCTCAAGCTGAAAAATTAGCTACTGCTATAGCATCAGCAGCTCCTATTGCTGTACGCAATTGTAAAAAAGCTATCAATGAAGGTTTACAAGTTGATATGGACAAAGCTATAGTTATAGAAGAAAAATTATTTGGCGATTGTTTTGAAACAGAAGATCAGAAAGAAGGTATGAAAGCTTTCTTGGAAAAAAGAAAAGTAGAAAAATTTGTTAATAAATAATAATTAACAATTTTTATTATCAATAATAAATAATAAAGGAGTTAAAAATGAAAGTAGGTGTAATTGGTGCTGGTGCTATGGGTTCAGGTATAGCACAAGCTTTTGCTCAAACAGAAGGTTATGAAGTTTATTTATGCGATATAAAAGAAGAATTTGCTGC
Source organism: uncultured Brachyspira sp. (assembly GCF_944390845.1). Taxonomy (GTDB): domain Bacteria; phylum Spirochaetota; class Brachyspiria; order Brachyspirales; family Brachyspiraceae; genus Brachyspira; species Brachyspira pulli. The sequence goes on along the minus strand of NZ_CALXRM010000036.1, from coordinate 26,903 downwards.
TAATGGTAAAGCAAGAATTGCTAAAAGTTTTGAAGGTAGAGTAGCTAAAGGTAAAATGGAACAAGCTGCTGCTGATAAAATTTTAGCTAAAATTACTACAGGTTTAAAAGATATTTGTAAAGATGCTGATTTAATAGTTGAAGCTGCTTTTGAAAATTTAGAAGTTAAAAAAACAACTTTCAAAGAATTACATGAAATTTGTAAACCAGATTGTATATTCTCATCAAATACTTCTTCTCTTTCTATAACAGAAATTGCTGCTGGAATAGGAAGACCAGTTGTAGGTATGCATTTCTTTAATCCTGCTCCTGTTATGAAATTAGTTGAAGTTATTTCTGGTATTAACACTCCTAGAGAAATAGTTGAAAAAATTATTAAAATATCAGAAGAAATAGGTAAAACTCCTGTAGAAGTTAATGAAACAGCTGGTTTCGTTGTAAATAGAATATTGGTACCAATGATTAATGAAGCTATAGATTTATATTCTATGGGTATAGCTTCTGTTGAAGGTATTGATAATGCTATGAAATTAGGTGCTAATCACCCAATGGGACCTTTAGCTTTAGGAGATTTAATAGGACTTGATATAGTTTTAGCTATAATGGAAGTTCTTCAAAAAGAAACTGGCGATCCTAAGTATAGACCTAGTGCTTTACTTAAAAAAATGGTTCGCGGCGGTTTATTAGGTCAGAAAACTGGTAAAGGCTTTTACGATTATTCAAAAAAGTAATAGTGTTTTAGTTTATTTATAGTAGTAGAATTAATACGGGAGGATTATATTTTTTATATCCTCTCGTATTTTTTTATTTGGAGATTTTATGACAGAAATAGAAAAAATGGAAAATGGTTATTTATGGGAAGATACAAAAGAATATTTTGAAGAACAGCGTATAACAAGAGAACTTCTTTATGATTTCAATCATTCAAGACCATCAGAAGAAGAAAAAAGAAAAGAAATATTAAAGAAAATGTTATGTTCTATTGGAGAAAATGTTATTGTTGTTCCGCCTCTTACATTACTCAGAGGAAATAAAGTGAGTATTGGTGATAACTCATATATTAATTCTAATTTAAATTTGGTAGATGATTATACTATTAATATTGGAAAATATTGTCTTATAGCTCCTAATGTTTCAATAACAACAACTGGACACCCAGTTGATCCTGAGTTGCGTAAAACAAAGATGTATACTTTCCCTGTTAATATAGAAGATAATGTATGGATTGGAACGGGAGTTATTATTTTACCCGGAGTTACAATTGGAAAGAATTCTGTTATAGGTGCTGGAAGTATTGTAACTAAAGATATACCTAGTAATGTTGTAGCATTTGGAAATCCTTGTAAAGTGGTAAGAGAAATAAATGAAAAGGATAAGAAATTCTATTTTAAAAATTATGAAATTTGATTTTGTATTTTATTTTATCAAAATGAAATGATTTAAAAATTTTTATATTAGGGCTTTAGTTATATACTATTTGTATTCTTATTACATAAAGCACTTATATATTTATAAAAAATTAAAATATCAAACTGAATTTATTCTATTATATTTTTTCTGATTTGTTCTAATATAGACATAAATTTATCAGCATTTTCTTTATCAATGCCTTTTGTTATTTGTTCTACAACTTTATTTTCATAAACTTCTATTTCCATAAGATCATTTTTAGCTTTATCAGTTAAAAATAATGAAAATGCTCTTTTGTCTGATTTGTTTTCATTTCTTTTTACAAGAGATTTTTTTTCTAACTTGTCTATTATTGCTTTAACTGTATTTTGATCTTTATCAAGTCTTATAGAAAGCTCTTTTTGAGATATTCCTTCTTCTTTGTATAGTTCTTTGATTACTACTAATTGTTCCGGTGTAATATTAAATTCATTTATTTGTTTGCCGATATATTGGTATATTTTTCTGGCTGTATAGCAAACTTCGTATCCTATATTGGTATTAATATAAATTCTCCTAAAATAAAATGCTATCATAATTTTATATCATGATAGCATATATTTATTTTTTTGTTAAGGGATATATTATTTTATTTAGCTCTTTCTATTAATGAATTAAGATATTTTTCCATAGAATCTTTTGACATAATGAATGGATTTTGTTCTCCTTCCTTCAAATTAGCAACTTTTTCTAAATTGGCATATCCATTATCAGCGAATAAATGTGCAGTTAATGATACTGATGCATTTCTTGCTGTAGCTTCTTTTTTGAAATATCCAGCAGAAGTTTTGTATTTAGCAATTAAATCTTTTTCTCTAGGAAGTCCAGTTCCTCCCCAAAGTACTGCAGTATATTCTTTATTTTTATATTTTACTGGAAATATAAAAGAAGTACATCCCGGAGTATGACCTGGTGTTTCTAATATAGTTATACTCATATCTCCAAGTTTTATTACATCTTTATCTTTTGAGTAAATGTCAACTTTTGTTTTTGGAGAGCGGGAAGAATTAGGCCCAGTATTTAAATTATTCATTAAATCGGTATCTGTTTTTGTAAGTACAACTTTAGCACCATATTTTTCTCTTAAATAATTAGCTCCGCCGTAATGATCTCCATGACCATGACTTAATATTATATATTTTAAATTTTTATGGTCTAATCCAAAATTTTTTATGCCTTCTTCTATAAGTTTGGCATCTCTGTTATCCCACATAGAATCTATTAGTATTAGACCGTCAGAAGTATTGATTACCCAAGCAACAACACTCACAGTTCCTATACAGTATACATTATCAAATACTTTTGTAGGTTTTAAAGGAGTGTTATCATTTAGGTAATCCATTGGAGTTTTTTCAGCAGCAAATACCGAAAAAATGAAAATTAAATAAATGAAAAAAGTTTTTTGTAATAAATTAATCAATTTAAACCTCCTTGAAGTATCGATATTACAATAATAGTACGTATACGTATTATTGTCAATATGATTTTATATAAAAAAATAAAAAAATGATATACTAATGATTACATAATATGTTATAATAAATCAATCTCTTTATTTGGAATGTGTTATGTTAAGAAAGTTGTTTTTTGTAATTTTGCTGTTATCTGTAAATATTTTGTATTCTCAAGAGGCTCAGGAACCTCCTGTTAATATACCAATAATAAAAGCCATTGCCAACAATAACATTGAAGGTTTGAAAAAATTAATAAAAAATGGGGCAGATGTTAATGTTAAAGATGCTGAAGGGAATACTCCTTTAATATGGGCATCTTTGCTTGGTTATGATAAAATAGTAAAAGAGCTTATAGCAAATGGTGCTGATATAAATATGGGCAATAGTTTTGGAAATACACCAATAATGGCAGCAGTATTGGAAGGTAAAAGCAGCACTGTGAAAGAACTTATAAATAGCGGTGCTGATTTGAATGCTAGAAATCAAGATGGCTGGACAGTTGTTATGTGGGCTGCTGTTAATGGTGATTTATCAATACTTAATACACTTGTTAATGCCAAAGCTAATATAAATGTTAAAGATGTTAATGGAAGTACTCCTCTTATGGTGGCTTCTGACAGCGGATATGCAAATGTTGTAAAAGAACTTGTAAAATTAGGTGCCGATCCTAATGAAAAAAACAATTTTGGAGACACTGCTATAATGATGGGAGCTATTATAGGAGATTTAAATATTGTTAAAACTCTTATTAAAGCTGGTGCGGATATAAATGAAAAAGGATCAAATGGCGGAAGTGCATTGATATATGCGGCAAGACTTGGAAAATTAGATGTTTTAAAAGAATTATTAAAAAGCGGTGCTGATGTAAATATAAAGTCTGATGATGGTACTACTCCTATATTGGCAGCATGTATAGACGGATATAGCGATGTTGTAAAAGAGTTAATAAAATATAATGCTGATGTGAATATGCCTAATAATGTAGGTTATACTCCATTAATAGTATCTTCTATAGAGGATCATATAGTTATAGTTGAAACTTTGATTAATGCTGAAGCTGATATAGAAGCTGCAACAAAAGAAGGGTACACTGCATTGATGGGTGCTGCTTTAAAAGGAAATATAGAAATGGCTCAGGTATTATTAGATGCTGGGGCTGATATTAATTATAAATCTCCTAATGGAAAAACTGCTTTAATAATTGCTTTAGAAAAAGAACAGCAGGAAATGGCGGATTTCTTAAAATCAAATGGTGCTAAATAATAATTTCTTATTATTGCTAGTGATAAACTCGCCAAAATGTAGCTGACAACTTCCTTCGTCAGTTATCAGCTGCTCGTTTATCACTTTAAAAAGTTAATAAATTAATACATAATTTTTGTTACTAATATTAGTGATAATAAAAAATAATAATTTCTTATTATTGCTAGTGATAAACTCGCTTAAATGTAGCTGACAACTAAAGTTATCAGCTGCTCGTTTATCGCTTCAAAAATTAATAACATAATTTATATATAAACTTATATTTAACTGCTATTGTTTTTTATTGTTTAATAATGTAATATTAATTATATTTAAAAAGTAATAGGTAGTAAATGTTTAAAGATAGTAATGTAACAACTCAGGAATTATTGAAGTCTGTTAGACAAATAGAGATAAAAACATCAAAAATAGTAAATTCTTATTTTTCAGGACAGTATCATTCTGCTTTTAAAGGTCATGGTATAGAATTTGATGAGGTAAGAAAATATACTGTAGGCGATGATGTAAGGGCTATGGACTGGAAGGTTAGTGCCAGATATAATGAACCTTTTATAAAGCGTTTTAGAGAGGAAAGGGAACTTAGTGTTATAATACTTGCCGACTTTTCAGCTTCTACTGATTTTGGATTTACAAAAACAAAACATAATTTGATTGTTGAGCTTAGTGCCTTGCTTAGTTTTTCAGCTTTAAAAAATAATGATAAAGTTGGTCTTTTAATATTTACTGATATAGTTGAAAAATTTATACCTTTGAATAAAGGCAGAAATCATGTACTTAGAATAATAAGAGAGCTTATAGAATTCGAGCCTAAAAGTACAAATACTAATATTGCCAATGCTTTAGAATATTTTAATAGAATACAAAAAAGAGACAGTATTACTTTTTTAGTTACAGATTCTTGTGCTGATCTTCCTAAAAAAGAAATAGATATTACTAGAAAACGTCATGATTTTATTGTATGTTTAGTTAATGATGATTTGGAATATCATTTACCTAATTTCGGCGGTACATTGGTGTTATCAGATTTAGAAAATGAAGATTATGTATATTTTGATATGTCAAATAAACGTATACGCGAAGAATATTTCAATGAACAAAATAAAATTATGCAAGATAGATTGGATTTTCTTAAAAGAAATTCTATAGAAAAGATTGTCCTTGATACATCTAGCGATTATGTTAGCGAAGTTATGAAATTCTTTATGAAAAGAAGAAGAAAATAAATTTTATTAACAATATCACTTTTCAATATTTTTATTTATGATATATAATATGCTATCTAAATTTTAGACTTTATATTTTAGAGTTTTATTATGACAAAAGATATGACTGTCGGAAGTCCATTCAAGACAATAATATATTTTTCTCTTCCTATGCTTATAGGAGGGATATTTCAGCAATTTTATGGTGTTACCGATACTATTATAATAGGTAAATTTGTCGGCTCCAGAGCTTTAGCAGCTATAGGAGCAACTACTTCTACAATGTTTTTTTTCTTATCATTTGCTATAGGCTTTACCAATGCTTTTTCTATAGTAATGGGGCAGTTCTTTGGTGCTAAAAATGAAACTATGCTTAAAAGAACATTTTTAAACTCTATATATGTAACCTTGTTTAGTTCTGTAATACTTTTAATATTTGGTTTGTTTTTTTCAAGACCTTTAATGGTATTATTAAAAACTCCTTCTGATATTATAGATAATTCTGTAATATATTTAAAAATATGTGTTGGTTTATCCTTTGGTCAGCTTATTTATAATGGGGCTGCTAGCATATTAAGGGCTTTAGGGGATAGTAAAACTCCATTATACTTTTTGATACTTACTACAATTTTGAATATTATATTAGATTTGCTGTTTGTTGCTTTATTAAAAATGAATGTTGCGGGTGTTGCAATAGCTACAGTAGTATCTCAAATGATTTCTGCTTTTTTAAGTGTATTTTATATTATAAAAAAGTTTCCAATATTAAAATTAAATAAAGAAGATATGATATTCGATTCTTCCAATTTACTTATGATAGTAAAAATTGGTGCTTCTATGAGCATACAATCTGTATTTTTATCAATAGGTGAAATGATTATAAGCAGTGTAGTTAATACTTTTGGTACTAATGTTGTAGCATCATATACAACAGGAAATAGAATAATTCAATTTGCATCAATGGCTTATTTTGTTGTATCAGAGGCTTTTGCAGTTTATGTTGCTCAAAATTATGGAGCACAAAAAATTGACAGAATAAAAGAGGGTTTTAAAAGTATTATAATATTATCTTTGACTTTAAGCATACTTGCAGCAGTTATTATATTTTTATTCGGTGATCATTTAGTTAAATTGTTTATATCAAAAAATGATCAATATGTAGATGTAATAGCTGAAATATGCAAAGGTTATTTAAGAATATCATCAGCATTTTTCCCATTTTTAGCAATTATACTTTTATATAATAATTCTATAAGGGCCATTGGAAATGCATTTATACCTTTAATATCTGGAATTACAGAAATAGTTATTAAGATTGGAGGTTCTTTGCTTCTATCTATACCTTTTGGTTATATAGGTGTTTGGTTTGCTAATCCTGTTGGCTGGGCTCTTGGCATACTTCCTACTTGCATTTATTTCCATAAATATGCTTTTAAATTAAAGAAATAATTTTTATATTACTATTTACAAAATTAAATCAATGTTTATAATTTGCAAACTTTATTATAAGGATACAAAATGAAATATATATCTAATTTGCATACTCATTCTATATATTGCGACGGTCAAAATTCTATAGAGGAAAATATATTATATGCTATAGAAAAAGAATTTATCAGTTTAGGTTTTTCAGGACATTCATATCTTTATTTTGACGAAGGCTGTATGTCTCAAGAAAATACTATAAAGTATTTGGAAGATATAAAAAAATATAAAGAAATTTATAAAGATAAAATACAAATATATGCAGGTATAGAAGGAGATTTTTATTCTAATCTTAATAAAGAAACAGATAAAGATATGCATTTAGATTATAGAATAGGTTCAGTCCATTGTATATGTGATGATAGTGATGTAAATAATAAAAAATATTTTTCTATAGATATGTCAAAGTTAAAATTTGATGAAGCTTTAAATCATTTTAATGGAATAAAAACACTCATTGAATTATATTTTGATAATGTAATATCAATGGTTAAGAATCAGAAGCCTGATATTGTAGGTCATTTGGATTTGCCAAGAAAATATAATTTTAATAAAGATTATTTCACAGAAGAAGAAGATTGGTATTTAGATAAAGTTAATGAAGTTTTAGATGTTATAAAGGATAGTGATTGCATTATTGAAGTTAATACTAGAAAAATGAGTAAAGATAATATGAATGCTTGTTATCCTAATATAAACACTATTAAAGAAATATTAAAAAGAGATATATCATTAACTATTAATACAGATGCACATTCTATTAACGGTTTAGATTATTTTTATTCTGAGGCAGTTGAACAATTAAAAAATCTAGGTGTAAAGTCTATAAAAATGTTAATAGATAATTCTTTTAAAGATATTGATATTAATGATGTTCTTAAAAAAGTAAATTAATATATAAAAATCATTATAAATTATTTTGTTTTCTTTACAAAAATTAATATATTTAATACATACAATTAAATTTTTTTATTGCTTTCTATACGAGTATTGTATATTAAGTATTTTTATATACTAATATATTGTTCATAAGTAAATATATCAATCAATTATAATCAATCAGTATAATTCTATATTTTATCACATTTACAAGCGAATATAGAGAATTATTTTATTTTCTATATTTATAAATGAATTTTTAATTTGCTTATCATTTGAATTTATATTGTAAAAAATATATAAAAATCATGATTATTTGTAATATTATTTTATATAGTTATGTGATTCTTGTTATAGTAATGTTTGGAATAAAAATATATTATGTTAATATCTATTGTAAATATTTACCAATATTATACATATTTTATACATAAAAATAAAATAAATATGATAAAAAATGAATTTATGTTCTATATAACTTGAATATGATATAATAATTTCTTATATTATAAGTATGTATAAAAAAATCAACTTTGGAGTTAATATGAAACCTATAATAGGAATAAGCGGAAGTATTCTAAGTAATGAGAATGACGGTGTGTTTTCAGGATACGAAAGAGCTTATGTCAATGACGATTATGTTCTTTCTGTATCAAGGGCTGGTGGTGTTCCTTATATTGTACCTATGATAGACAATGATGAGGATATAAAGGAGCAGATATCCCATGTCGATGGGGTAGTGTTGTCTGGGGGATATGATGTTGATCCTATTTATTGGGGTGAAGAAATTACTTCAAAATTAGGCAGAATATTTCCTAGGCGAGATAATCATGAAATAAAAATGGTTAAATACGCTTTAGAGATGAAAAAGCCAATACTTGGTATATGCAGAGGCTGTCAAATTATCAATGTGGCATTTGGAGGAAGTTTATATCAGGATTTATCATTTATAAAGGACTGTTATATAAAACATTCACAAAGTGCTAAACCTTATGAAGCTACTCATACTATTGACACTAAAGATGGCAGTGTTATAAGAGAAATAGTTGGAGAAAGTGTGAGAGTTAATTCTTTTCACCATTTAGCTGTTAAAGAATTAGGTAATGGGTTAATTGCTACAGCATACTCTAAAGACGGTGTGGTTGAAAGTATAGAATATATGGAAGATGGTAATTTTGTTCTTGGTGTGCAGTTTCACCCAGAAATGATGCATGCTTATTATGATTTTGCTTTGAATATTTTCAAGAAATTAGTTTCAAAAGCGAAAAAGTAATTTTTATTATTATCATCTATTATTGAGTAAATAGAAAAATAAGGAGTTTCTATGTCATCAAACAAATTAGGATTATTTAGTATAGTATTACTTGGTATAAATGCAATAGTTGGAACAGGTATCTTTTTATTACCTAATCAGGCATATGCTGAAGTAGGTGTAACAAGTATTGCAGTAATAGTTTTTGATGCTTTCTTAGTTATAAGTATAGCATTGTGTTTTGCAGAAATGGGCGGAATGTATAAGAATAATGGAGGTCCTTACCTTTATGCTAAAGATGCATTTGGCGATTTTGTAGGGTTTGAAGTAGGTATAATGAAATGGGCTATTAGTATAATTGCTTGGGCTGCTATGGCTATGGGATTTCCTACAGCATTAGGTGCGGTTTGGGAGCCAGCACAAAATCCAGTTGTACAAAAAATAATAGCTATAAGTATACTTGTATTGCTCGGTATAATGAACATTATGGGTGTAAAAATATCTAAAATAATGAATAATATTGTTACTACAGGTAAATTAATACCTTTAATATTGTTTGTTACAGTAGGTATCTTCTTTATAAAAGGTGAAAATTTTGTTAATCCTGTATCTGAAACTGGTGAAGTGGTATTAAAAGGTACATTTGGAAGTGCAGCATTGCTTATATTCTATGCTTTTACAGGTTTTGAATCTATAGGTGTTGCAGCAGGTGATATGGACAATGCTAAAAAGAATGTTCCATTAGCTATATGTATAGTTTTAATATTGGTTGCTATAATATATATACTTATACAAGTAAACAGTATAGGTATATTAGGTGCTTCTTTAGCAACAACAAGTACACCAGTAGCTACAGCAGCAGAGAAGTTTTTAGGTAAATGGGCAGGAGCTATGGTAACTGCAGGAACATTAATATCTATAGGCGGTATAAATATAGCTTCTTCATTCTTAACTCCAAGAGCTGGAGTTGCTATGTCAGATGAACACCAGCTACCAAGTTTCATTTCTAAAAGAAATTCAAAAGATGTACCTTATGTGGCAGTAATAATATCAGTTGTATTGACAGCTTTAGTAACATTAACAGGAAGTTTTACTACATTAGCAGCTATAAGTGTAGTATCACGTTTTGCTCAATATATACCAACTTGTTTGGCAGTGCCTGTAATGAGGAAAAAAGCTCCAAATATGGAAAGAGGTTTTGTACTTCCTCTTGGTCCAGTGATCCCTATAATAGCTACAGTAGTTAGCTTATGGTTATTATCACAATCAGATTTGAAGAAAATTATATTTGGTTTAGGCGGATTAGTAATAGGTGCAGTTATTTACTTTATAATGAAAAAGACTAATAAAAATTAATATAAAATGCAACGGTTTTAGAACATAATAATATGTTTTTATACTAAAAAATAGTTGTATATCGTAATATTATCAATAGTAATACCCTATTTTATTTAAATATTTTTTAAATAAAATAGGGTATTGTGTTAATAATAACTTGACAAATCTTTAAAATGATATATCATATATATGTAATATGGAAGTAAGTAATACTAAAAATAATATATTAATAACTAATAACCCTAAAATATTTAAAGAAGTGAAAAGTGATAATTTAAATGTCATTTATTTACCGGATTTGGATTTTATGGGTATACTTTATAAGGCTAGAGATTATATACATTTGAACTATAAACTCTTAACTCACCCAATAGTAAGCAGTATTAAGCCTTATGACACCCCATATAAAAGTATAGTTCTTTCTAATAATGATGGTGTTCTTGATTTGGAATCATTAGATTTAATAGAAAATTCTATTGCATTGACTAAGAATTTTTTAGATAAGCCAAGAAGAAAACTTACTGAAACTATAGATGAGGATTTCAAGTTGATAGATTATAAACTTGTTGTCGGAGCTATAGAGAGTATTTTATAATAATAGGAATTTTGTAAGGAGATTATAAATGAGTAATTTATATGACTGTATTATAATAGGTGGTGGTCCATCTGGTTTAGCAGCTGGTATATATTCTGCTAGAGCTAGATTAAAAACAATTCTTTTTGAAAAAGGCAGTTTCGGCGGACAAATTAGTATAACTGACGAAATAGCTAACTATCCTGGTTTCTTTGAGGAAGAAGAAGAGGGTAGACACCCTAAAAATCTTATCAATAAAATGATAGCACAAGCTAAAAAATTCGGTGCTGAAATAGAGCATAAAGAAGTAGTTGATGTAAAATTAGATGGTAAAGTTAAAGAAGTAAAAACTTCTGATGGTACAGTTTATCAATCTAAAGTTGTTATAATAGCTACAGGTGCTCAGCCTAGAAAATTAGGTTGTAAAGGTGAATTAGAATACACAGGTAAAGGTGTTTCTTATTGTGCTACTTGTGATGCTAACTTCTTTGAGGGTTTAGAGGTATTCTGTATCGGCGGCGGTGATACAGCAGTAGAAGAAGCTATGTACTTATCTAAATTTGCTAGAAAAGTAACATTAATAGTTAGAAAAGATTATGTACGTTGTGCTAACTCTATAGAAGAAAAAGCAAAAGCTAATCCAAAAGTAGAAATCAAATTCAGAACAGAACTTTTAGAGCTTAAAGGTGATGGTATTGTTGAATCTGCTATATTCTTAAATAATGAAACTGGTGAAACTTACGAATATAAAGCAGATGAAAATGATGGTACATTTGGTGTATTTATCTTTGTTGGTTATGTACCTTTGACAAAATTATTTGAAGGTAAAGTTGAAATGAAAGATGGTTACATCATTACTGACGAAGAAATGAAAACAAATGTAGAAGGTGTATTTGCTTGCGGAGACTTAAGGCCAAAAATGTTGAAACAAGTTATTACTGCTACAGCTGATGGTGCTATAGCTGCTATTTCTGCAAATAAATATATAGAAGAGAAATATTCAGAGTAAATATAAAAAAGTTATTAGTAATAATAAAAAAAATGTTATATTTATAGTGTAAATTATAAAGATTTAAGGAAGGAAGATATAATGAAATTTAATGGCTGAGTAACTAACTTATCTTGCGGTGCAATGAATAACTTCAGTATTAATTCTATGTTAGAATTATGTGCTTTGCAAATGATAAATTTCTCAGGTATTGGAATTCATTTATTGGATTTTTTTGTAACAAATGAAGAGTGGAAAGCATATTAATTATAATATGCATTCTGCTCTTTTTTATTGGTTTGAAACATAACTTAATTTATTAAATAAAAAAAATAAAAAATAAAGGAGACTATATGAAGTTAGAGGTAGGCGAGATTTATATTAAAGATATAAAGCTTGACAAAATTTCAAAAGTCGAGAACGGTGTACTCTATGTAAACGAAGAAGAAGTTACAAAGATTGTACTTGAAGATGACAAATTAAAAAGTGTAAAAATCGATGTAGCTCGTCCTGGTGAATCAGTACGTATTACACCAGTAAAAGACGTAATCGAACCTAGAGTAAAAGTTGAAGGCAAAGGCGGAGTATTCCCTGGCATGATATCTAAAGTAGATACAGTAGGTGAAGGTAAAACTAATGTATTAAAAGGTGCTGCTGTTGTTACTTGCGGTAAAATAGTAGGTTTCCAAGAAGGTATCATCGATATGTCTGGTCCTGGTGCAGATTATACACCATTTTCTAAACTTAATAACTTATGTTTAGTTATAGAGCCAGTTGAGCCTATAGAAAAACATGATTATGAAGCTGCAGTAAGAGGTGCAGGTTTAAGAGTTGCTTCTTATTTAGGTAAATTAGCTAAAGAAGTAAAACCAGATCAAACATTTACTTATGAAACTAAACCTATATTTGAACAAGCTGCTATGTATCCAAACTTACCAAAAGTAGGTTATGTATATATGCTTCAAACTCAAGGTTTATTACATGATACTTATGTTTATGGTGTTGATGCTAAGAAAATAGTTCCAACTTTCATTTATCCAACAGAAGTAATGGATGGTGCTATTGTAAGCGGTAACTGTGTATCAGCTTGTGATAAAAACACTACTTATCACCACTTAAACAACCCAGTAATCAAAGCTTTATATGAAAAACATGGTAAAGACATCAACTTTATGGGTGTTATAATAACTAACGAAAACGTATTCTTAGCTGATAAAGTACGTTCTTCAGATTGGTCATCAAAATTAGCTAAATATTTCGGATTAGATGCAGTAATCATCTCTGAAGAAGGATTTGGTAACCCAGATGCTGACTTAATAATGAACTGCAGAAAAGCAGAAGCATTCGGAATTAAAACTTGTATTATAACAGATGAATATGCTGGTAGAGATGGTTCTTCTCAATCTTTAGCAGATTCAGATGTATCAGCAAATGCAGTAGTAACAGCTGGTAATGCTAATATAGTTATCAACTTACCAAAAATGGATAAAGTAATAGGTATGTTAGATTATACAGATAAAATAGCTGGTGGTTTCGATGGTTCATTAAAACCAGATGGTTCTATTGAAGCAGAATTACAAGTTATTACAGGTGCTACTAACGAATTAGGTTTTAATAAATTTAGTGCTACAGGACTATAATTTAGTTTTGTGATGCTGATTTTTTAAAATATATAAGCAAAATTTTTTAGGAGGAAAGCCATGAGTATTTTAAATGGTAAAAAAGTAATTATCATTGGCGATAGAGACGGCATTCCTGGAGAAGCTATCAAAGCTTGCGTTGAAACAGTAAGTGACGCAGAAGTTTTGTTTGCTGCTACGGAGTGTTTCGTTTGAACAGCCGCAGGAGCGATGGATTTAGAGAATCAAAAGAGAATTAAAGAATTTGCAGAAAAATTTGGTAAGGAGAATTTAATAGTATTATTTGGTGCAGCAGAAGCAGAAGCTAGCGGTTTAGCTGCTGAAACAGTAATGTTAGGTGACCCTACTTATGCTGGTGCTTTAGCTAATGTTGCTTTACATTTAGATGCATATCATGCTGTAGAACCAGAATTCAAAGAAGCAGTAGATTCAGCTGTTTACGATGAACAAATTGGTATGGCAGAAATGACATTAAATGTAGAAGAAATCATCGCAGAAATGAAAAGAATGCGTGAAGAAAACAAAAACTAATAATACAACTAATACTTAATTAATTTTTTATAAAAACAAATTCTCTAAAAATAAAAAAATCCATTGTAATTAAAACCAGTTTGGTTTTTTAAAAAATCGGCAGCCTGATATTTCAAATATTTGGTTGCCTTACATTAAAAAATAGGAGGCTTAAATGCCACAATATAAAATTGTACATTACATTAATCAGTTCTTCGCTAACATTGGTGGAGAAGAGAAAGCTGATATAGCTCCAGAAAAAAGAGATGGAGTTGTAGGTCCAGGTGCTGGATTACAAGGCGAATTAAAGAAAGTAGGTGTTGATGCTGAAATAGTTGCTACAGTTATTTGCGGTGACTCTTATTTCAACGAAAACCTAGAAAAAGCTAAAAAAGAAGTTTTAGACATGATTAAAAGCTACAGCCCAGATTTAGTAATTGCTGGTCCTGCTTTTAATGCTGGTCGTTATGGTACAGCTTGCGGTACTGTTGCTAAAATGGTACAAGATGAATTAAAAATCCCAGCTGTTACTGGTATGTATGTTGAAAATCCAGGTGCAGATATGTTCAAGAAAGATGTTTACATCGTTTCTACTAAAGATTCTGCTGCTGGTATGAGAAGTGCATTACCAGTTGTAGCTAAATTAGCTGCTAAACTTCTTAAGAAAGAAGAAATTGGTGCTCCAGAAACAGAAGGCTATATCCCAAGAGGTATACGTAAAGTATTATTCAGAGATAAAGTTGGTGCTGAAAGAGCTGTTGATATGCTTATACAAAAACTTAAAGGTGAAGCATTCACTACAGAATATCCAATGCCAGACTTCGACAGAGTTACTCCTGGTGAAGCTATTAAAGATATAACTAAAGCTAAAATAGCATTAGTAACAAGCGGCGGTATAGTACCATCAGGAAATCCAGACCATATAGAATCTTCTTCTGCTTCTAAATATGGAAGATATTCTATAGATGATATGGGAGAAACTGCACACGGCGGTTATGACCCTACTTATGCTAACCAAGATCCTAACAGAGTATTACCTGTTGATGTATTAAAGGAAATACAAAAAGAAGGCAAAATAGGAGAGCTTTATCCTTATTACTATACTACAGTTGGTAATGGTACTTCAGTTAAAAATTCTAAAGCGTTTGCCACTGAATTTGCTCAGACTTTAGTTAAAGATGGAGTTCAGGCTGTTATCTTAACATCTACTTGAGGAACTTGTACTCGTTGCGGTGCAACGATGGTAAAAGCAATAGAAGCTACTGGAATACCTGTAGTTCATATTTGTACTATTGTTCCTATTTCTTTAACAGTTGGTGCTAACAGAATAGTTCCTGCTGTTGCTATACCTCACCCACTAGGTAATCCAAACTTATCTAAAGAGGATGAGAAAAAATTAAGACGTAAATTAGTTGAAAGAGCTTTAAAAGCTTTATCAACTCCTGTAGATTCTCAAACAGTTTTTGAAGAATAATTTAAATGTTGAAAACTAAAAATATTTATATATACTATAATATATAAATAAAAAAAAGGGGAGTACAAATATTTAATTATACTTGTATGTCCCCTTATTTTTGATTTATCAAATAAAAATAAATAATTGGAGATTAAAAAGATGAGTTATGCTGTATTAAAAGCTGCTGCTTATGCCATAGTACATGCTCCTGACATGGTTATTAATAATGGTACTACGCAAACAGTTGAAAGAGAAGTTAATCCTAATTCTGATTACTTAAAAAAAATTAAAGAACATCTTAGACCTTTTGAAGATGTTGTAAATTATGCTCCTAACCAAACTTATATTGGTAATCTTCACCCAGAAGAATTGAAAAAATTAGCTTCTCAAGTTTCTGATGAAGTTAAAAAAGCTGGCGGAAGCTGGATAGGTGTTCCTTGTAAAGGCGACAGAAATGGTAAATTTGGTGAAATCTTTGCTGAAGATGAATTCATTTTCATGATGAAAATAGCTGATACTTTTGAATTAGTATATTTAGAAGCAGAATTTGAAAAGAAAATGAGAGATGCTTATGTTGCTGTAGAATCTAAATATAAATCAGAAGATGAAATTAAAAAAGATTTAGCACAAGTAAAATGTGAAACTAAGATAGAAGAAATAGAAAAACTAATGAAAGAAGAACATGCAGAAGGTTTGTATTTCAATGAAAAATTAGTTGGTTGTGTAAAAAGAGCTCATGATGTAGATATTAACTTAAGTGCACATGTTATCTTCGAAAACTTAGCAGTTAAAGCTTCTGGTATAATGGCATTAAAAGAACTTATTAGAAAGAAAAATGTTGATCCTAAAAGCATTGATTTAGTTATTGAATGTTCTGAAGAAGCTTGCGGTGATATGAACCAAAGAGGTGGCGGTAACTTTGCTAAAAGTATAGCTGAGATTGCTGGTATACCTAACACTACTGGTTTTGATATCAGAGGATTCTGTGCTGCTCCTTCACATGCTTTAGTAACAGCTGCTTCATTAGTTAAAGCTGGTTCTTACAAAAATGTTGTAATAGTTGCTGGTGGTGCTACTGCTAAATTAGGTATGAATGGTAAAAGCCATGTAACTAAAAATCTTCCTATCATCGAAGATATATTAGGTGCTTTTGCTGTATTAATCAGTGAAAATGATGGCGTACACCCAGTTATTAGAACTGATATACTTGGAAGACATACAGTTGCTACAGGTTCTGCTCCTCAAGCTGTTATGACTTCTTTAATAGTAAATCCATTAGAAAAAGCTAACTTAAAAGTTACAGATATAGATAAATATACTGTTGAAATGCAAAACCCAGATGTAACTAAACCTGCTGGTGCTGGTGATGTACCTGAAGCTAACTACAAAATGATAGCTGCTATAGGTGTTAAAAAAGGCGACCTTGACAGAAGTCAATTAGCTGAATTTGTTGAAAAACATGGTATGTCTGGTTGGGCTCCAACTCAAGGACATATTCCATCAGGAGTACCTTATTTAGGTTATGCTATTGAAGATATTATGTCTGGTAAAATTAACCGTATAATGTTAATAGGTAAAGGTTCATTATTCTTAGGAAGAATGACTAATTTATTTGATGGTATATCTGTTATTATAGAGAAAAATAATGGTGATAAAGGCACTGGCGATGGTGTTTCAAAAGAAGAAGTTAATAAACTTATTGCTAATGCTATGAGAGATTTCGCTAAAACTATGTTAGGTGAGTAAGGAGGTATTAGATGAGTGATGCTTCTAATTCAGCTATAAAGTCTATGATAGGAGAGACTTTCCTTTCACTTGCTAATGCTTTAGAAACTGGTCAATTTGGTAAAAAAGTACGTATTGGTATTACAAATAGAGGTTCTGAACATGGTGCAGAGTCTGTATCTCTTGGCGGTGTCATAGCTATGAGCAGAAACAAAAATGTTGAAGTTGTTTTGATTGGTGAGAAAAATTCTACTGGTTTACAAACAATAGAAACTGATTGCGATGAAAAAGCTCATAAACTAATGGAAGAAATGCTTGCTAAAGGCGAGTTAGATGCTTGCGTTACTATGCATTATCCTTTCCCTATAGGTGTATCTACTGTTGGTAGAGTTATATCTCAAGCTAATGGTAAAGAAACATATATTGCTACTACTACAGGTACTTCAGCTACTGTTAGAGATCAAGCTATGTTCAAAAATGCTATTTATGGTATCATAACAGCTAAAGCTTGTGGTATTAAAGAGCCTACTGTTGGTATATTAAATATTGACTCTGCTCGTACTGTAGAAAGAGCTTTAAAAGAACTTGCTTCTAATGGCTACAATATTAAATTTGGTGCTTCAAATCGTGCTGACGGCGGTGCTGTATTAAGAGGTAATGACCTTATTACTGGTGCTGTTGATGTTGTAGTTTGTGATTCTCTTACAGGAAACATTCTTATAAAAATGTTCTCATCTTTCAATAGCGGCGGAAGCTATGAAGCTATAGGATATGGTTATGGTCCTGGTATAGGATTTG
Source organism: uncultured Brachyspira sp. (assembly GCF_944390845.1). Taxonomy (GTDB): domain Bacteria; phylum Spirochaetota; class Brachyspiria; order Brachyspirales; family Brachyspiraceae; genus Brachyspira; species Brachyspira pulli. Next base: position 8,891 of record NZ_CALXRM010000036.1, on the reverse strand, counting down.
GTTTCAAAACTCCTATATTCATTATTTCAAGAGCTTCTGGTTCTAATGTTATTGCTGGTGCTATAGAATATGCTTATCAGTGTATTCAAGGTAATTTGATAGATGTAATGAACAAAGAAGAAGAAGAAGTTAAAAAGTATGGTTTTGATGCTATATTAGAAAGTTTAAAACCTAAAGCTAATGCTTCTTCAGGTGCTGAAAAAGCTAAACCTACTGTTGCTAAAGAAGTTGTAACTGCACAAATACCAGGTGTAGAAGTAATGGATTTAGATGCAGCTGTAGAATTAGTAATGGAAAATGGTATATATGCTGAGTCTGGTATGGGTTGTACTGGGCCTATCATATTAGTAAGTGATAAGAATAAAGAAAATGCAGAAAATATTTTGAGAAAAGGTGGATTTATATCTTAGTTTAAGATTATCCATCATAAAGACTAATTACAATTATAGTAACTTTTTTTACTAATTTTGCAAATTATGGAAACATTAGATATTAGATAATAATATCTAGTGTTTCCATTTTTTATTTTCATTAATATATTAAAAATCATAGGAGTTTATTATGCGTTTAGTTTATTTTATTACTTATCCTACATAGATATTAATTAGTAATTACTGATTAAATTTAATTAGTGTAAGTTTTACCAATTCATTTCATTATATGTAAGAAAATATAATGAAAATTTTATTATTGTCAAATTAAAAAAAGAGGAGAAAATTATGACATTTGAACAATTTAATGATCAATTATTAGTAATAGTTAATAAGGTTGCTGGTTTTTTATGGGATCCTTTACTAATTATATTACTAGTAGGTACAGGTCTATTTCTTACTTTCAGATTGAAATTTGTTCAGGTAAGAGAATTTATTTATAGTATTAAACGCAGTTTCAAAAAGTCGGAAAAAAAATCAGACAGTACAGAAGAGGGAAAAATCAGTTCTTTTCAATCATTGGCTACTTCTATAGCAGGTCAGGTTGGTACTGGAAATTTAACAGGTACAGCTACAGCTTTATTAGCAGGAGGTCCTGGAGCTGTATTTTGGTTGTGGGTATCTTCATTCTTAGGTATGGCTACTATATTTGCTGAAGCTAGTTTGGCTATCCGTTTTAGAGAAAAAACTAAAGAAGGTAAATGGATAGGCGGTCCTTCATATTATTTAAAGCAGGCATTCAAAAATAGTTTCGGTAAATTTTTAGCAGGATTATTTTCTATATTGATAATACTTGCTTTAGGATTTATGGGTAATATGGTTCAGTCAAACTCTATAGGCGTTGCTTTTAATAATGCTTTTGGTGTTAACAAAATTATTGTAGGCGTAGTAGTTGCTGTACTTTCAGGATTTATATTTTTAGGCGGAATAGGAAGAATAGCTAAAACTACAGAAAAAATAGTTCCTATAATGGGGGTATTATATATATTAGGTGCTGTTATTTTCCTAATTCTTAATGCAAGTAAAATCCCTCATGCTTTCCAAATGATATTTGTAGGTGCTTTTAATCCTGAGGCTGTAGTAGGAGGTACTATAGGTATAGCTGTAATGAATGCTGTACGTTTAGGTATTGCAAGAGGTTTATTCTCTAATGAGGCTGGTATGGGTTCTACTCCTCATGCTCATGCTTTAGCTGATGTTGAACACCCATGTGAGCAAGGTGCAGTTGCTATAATGGGGGTATTTGCAGTATTTATGATAGTAACTTTAACTGCTTTAGTAATGCTTACTTCTGGAGTTTTGGATCAAGTATATAATAGTAATGTGACTCAGGCTACTATTCCAGAAACACTTAAAGGTATAGGTTTGGCACAGGAATCTTTCAAAACTAAATTTGGAACTGTAGGTGTTATGTTTGTAGCAATATCTTTATTTTTCTTTGCATTCTCTACAATCATTGCTTGGTATTTCTTCGGCGAACAAAATATAAGATATTTATTTGGTGAAAAAGCAGTAAGAGTATATTCTTTACTTGCTATAATATTTATATTCATAGGTTCTACTTTAAAAGTTGATTTAGTATGGTCTTTAGCTGACTGTTTCAATGCTATGATGGTTATTCCTAACATTATAGGTGTACTAGCTTTAAGCGGCACTGTCTCTGTTTTATATAATGAGTATCAAAAATTCAAAAAAGATAAATAATTAATAAAATTTAATATTTTAGAGGACTTATATATATTTATATAAGTCCTATTTTTTACATATTAAATTATTTTTTAGGTTTAAATATTAATGATATAGAGTTTACGCAATGTCTTGTATTTTTTTCAGTAAGATGTTCTCCTTGAAATACATGACCTAAATGTCCGCCGCAATTACTGCAGGTTATCTCTATTCTATATCCGTCCTCATCTAATGATCTTCTTACAGCTCCTTGTATTTCATCATCAAAACTAGGCCAGCCGCAATTTGATTTAAATTTATCTTCAGAACGGTATAATTCAGCACCGCATTGTTTGCAGCAGTATACTCCTTCTTCAAAAAAATTATTGTATTCTCCTGTGAAAGGATATTCTGTGCCTTTGAAAATAATGACATTTTTTTCTTCTTCTGTTAATTTTCTTTTTTCCATACTGCTATCTCCTTATTTACTATATTTACTGTTTAGCATTTTCTATAATATTAAGAATTGTTTCATTTGAAATTTCTTTTATTGGAATAATATCTGTTGGATAATCACAATATGAAGAAATATTTTTTTCAAATATAATTATATCATGCCATTTTCCGCATTTATATCCTACATTATGAAATATACCAATATTTTTAAATCTAAAATGATTATGCAGGTTTTCGCTTTGTATATTAGGAAATGTAACTTTTGAATAAAGATTTTTTATTCCTTGATATTTTAGTATATCAATCAATGCTGAATATAATTTTTTTCCAACTCCTTTAGATCTATTTTCTTTATCTAAGTATATAGATAATTCAGCATTCCATTTGTAGGCTTCTCTTTCCATAAATTTATGTGCATAACAGTATCCTATTATTTTATTATTATCTTCACATACTAAATATGGATATGTTTTAAGAATATTTTCTATTCTTTCTTTGAATTCTTTTTCTGTTGGAAGATCGTATTCAAAGGTTATAGGGGTATCAATATATTGAGAGTATATTGATAATATAGATAATGTATCTTTTGTAGTTGCTTGTCTTATTAACATTTCTATATTATATATTAGAATATTAAAAATATCAAAAATTGCAAAATATATAAAAGAATATAAAATTATTTAAATTATTGTCAGGAAATAGTATTATGAAATACAAACCTCAAACAAAAGAAGAATTAATTAAATTAGTACAAGATGAAAATATATATTTAGGTAATATAGATACAAGTTTAATTACGGATATGAGTAATCTTTTTTATGAGAGTTCAAGGAAAGATTTTGAAGGCATAGAATGTTGGGACGTTTCAAATGTAGAAAATATGTCTTATATGTTTTGTGGTGCTGTTAATTTCAATAGTAATATAAATAATTGGAATGTTTCAAAAGTTACTAATATGTCAGGTATGTTTTCAAGTGCTAAAAAATTTAATCAGCCTTTAGATAAATGGGATGTTTCAAATGTTGAGGATATGTCTAGAATGTTTGATAATTGTAAAAAAATCAACTTGCCTTTGAATGATTGGAATGTATCTAAAGTCATTAATATGGAATGTATGTTTTGCGGCTGTGAGCTTTTTAATCAGCCATTAAATAATTGGGACGTTTCTAAAGTTACTAATATGTCAGGTATGTTTTTAAGTGCCACAAAATTTAATCATCCTTTAAATGACTGGGACATTTCTAATGTAAAAGATATGGAGTTTATATTTTCTGCAGCTGAAAGTTTTAATCAGCCGTTAGACAAATGGGATACCTCAAATGTAGTAAATATGCGAGGTATGTTTTATAACGCTAAAAACTTTAATCAAAATATAAATAATTGGAATGTAAGTAAAGCAGAAGATATGACTACTATGTTTGAGAATGCTTATAACTTTAATCAGCCTTTGAATGATTGGAATGTATCTAAAGTCATTAATATGTCATATATGTTTTGTGGTTGTGAACTTTTTAATCAGCCATTAGACAAATGGGATACCTCAAATGTAGTAAATATGAAATTTATGTTTTATAACGCTAAAAACTTTAATCAAAATATAAATAATTGGAATGTAAGTAAAACAGAAAAAATGATTGGTATGTTTGAGAATGCTTATAATTTTAATCAGCCTCTTGATAAATGGGATACTTCTAATGTTTTATATATGAACTATATGTTTTTTAATGCTAGGAATTTTAATCAGGATATTGGAAGCTGGAATGTTTTTAGTGCAATTTATATGTCATATATGTTTAGCGGTGCTGAAAGTTTTAATCATTCTATAGAAAATTGGATTATTAATGAGGCTTGCTTTATTGATGATATTTTTTCTGGTGCTTCTTCTTTTAAGAATGTGAAGTCTATATTAAATATTTATTTTTTATCTAAAGGAAATAATAGAAAAAAACTTTTAGCTATGCTTGAAAACTGTGATATAAAAGAAGTTTATAAAGAAGTTTTGAAATATAATAAACTTAAAGATTTCATTAAAAAACTTGAAAATACTTATTATGATGAATTAAAAGAACTAATTGAAAATAAAGAGAGTATTATATCAGAGTATAAAAAAGCTAAAAAAATAGAATTAAAAGATGATGAAAAATATAAACCTAAAAATAAAATGGAATTATTAAAACTAATAAAAGAAAAAGTAAAATTTGATAAAATAGATACTAGCTTAATAACTGATATGTCAGGATTATTTCAGAACTCAAAACTTAAAAAATTTGATGGGTTAGAAACTTGGGATACTTCCAATGTAGAAGATATGCATAATATGTTTAAAGGAGCTGTATATTTTAATCATAATATAGAAAATTGGAATGTATCTAAAGTAGAAGATATGGCTTATATGTTTGAAGGCTGTACCAGATTCAATCAGCCTCTTAATAATTGGAATGTTTCTAATGTAAAGTATATGAGTTTTATGTTTTCAAATTGCGAAAATTTTAATATGGATTTAAGTAATTGGAATGTTAGTAATGTAGAAATTATGAGCTTTATGTTTGAAAGTGCATATTCTTTTAATCAGGATATTTCTAAATGGAATATAAGCAAATTAAAATATGCAGATGCTATGTTTAGGTATGCAAAAAGTTTTAATCAGCCTTTAAATGATTGGAATATGAGTAATGCTGAATCTATAACCTCAATGTTTCAATGGGCTTCAAATTTCAATCAGCCTTTAGACAAATGGAATATGTCTAATATTAAATATATATCATTTTTATTTGATAACTGTATTAATTTCAATCAGGATTTAGAATCTTGGAATTTAGGAGAAAATGTTAATATGAAATATGCTTTTTCAAATTCGCCTATTGAAAATAATCCTCCTTCTTGGTATAAAAGTTAAAAGTTATTTATAGTGGATTGTAATATACTTTATAAATTGTATATACTGGAGCAATTAGATTTTGTCAATTTTTACTTTTTTGTAAATGTAATTTTTCTTTATTAATGGCATAAAATATTGTTAAGTTTCGTTTGAAATGTAATGTGAAATCAAGATTTGAGTCAAAAATGCAGTCTTTCGCGAAGCGTATCCGAGCCTGTCGAGGATATAGCTTCTTTGGGGCACCACCGAGTAGGTGCCTAATCGGCAAAAGAAGTAGGGGTTCGGGGACTAGTCCCCGAAAATAATAATATAAAAACTAATTTTGACAAACTTAAAAATTTTTAGTATATACTGAAACTATTTCATTTTGCCGACTACTACACATTATATAATTATTATCAACTTTTTTGTCGCACACGCTCTGCGGGCTTCGCCAAAGTTGCTGCCTACGGCACGCAGAGCGAAAAACGCAATTGCTAGAACTTTATATTAAAAATATACCTATTAAATATAATATATAACCTAAATTAATACTACACCAAAGGTGGACTTCGTTAAATGCAGTTCTTTTATACCAATACTTGACAGTACTTCCTTCGGTCGTAAAAGAACTTGGGGTGCTGCGTAAGCACGCAGAGAGATTGGCAAAGCCCCAATTACTAATTATTTAAATATATTATACTATAGCTATATTAATAAAATTACCGAAAGTTAATATAAATATAATAAATACAACAAGGAAACATAATAATGAAATACAAACCGCAAACAAGAGAAGAATTGCAAAAGTTAGTGCAAGATGAAAATATTTACTTGGGTGATATTGATACAAGTTTAATCACTGATATGAGCGGACTGTTCTCTTTTGAAAGAAGAAAAGATTTTTCAGGTATAGAAAATTGGAATGTTAATAACGTTACCAGTATGAGAGGAATGTTTTATAATTGTTATAGTTTTAATGAAGATATAAGTAAATGGAATGTTTCTAATGTTAATAATATGGGAGATTTATTTTATAACTGCATAAATTTTAATCAAAATATTTCTGAATGGAATGTATCAAATGTTATCAATATGAGAGGCATGTTTAATGGTTGTAAAAATTTTAATCAGCCATTGAATAAATGGAAAACTTCTAATTTAGAAAATATAGAATATATGTTTAGAAACTGTACCAATTTTAATCAGAGTGTAAATCATTTCAATATGTCAAAAGTTAAAAATGCAATTTATATGTTTGAGGGATGTAAGGAATTTAATCAGCCTTTAGATAAGTGGGATACTTCTAATATTGAATATATGAATGGAATATTTAAGGGCTGTACTAATTTTAATCAGAATATAAATAATTGGAATACATCTAGTTTGGCAATAGTAATTGAAATGTTTCATGGATGTGAAAATTTTAATCAGCCTTTGAATAAATGGAACATATCAAAGGTAAGACATTTAACAGCTATGTTTAAAGATTGTCATAATTTCAATCAGCCTTTAAATGATTGGGATATGTCAAGAGTTGAAAATATGAGTAACATGTTTGAAGGATGTAAAAGTTTCAATCAGGATTTAGATAAATGGGATACTTCAAATGTAAAAAGTATGAATTCTATGTTTTGGAAAGCTAAAAGTTTTAATAAGCCTTTAGATAAATGGAATGTAATCAATGTTAATGCTATGTCTGCTATGTTTTATAACAGCGGTTTTAAAGAATATGATTCTCTTAATACTTGGGAGCTTAATGACAAAGTTATAATCGATAATATTTTTGATGATAGTGCAGTTAGTAGTTTAAGTTTGAAATGGATTTTATATTTATATACTTTTTCTAATATTAATGTTTTAACTGTTTTAGAAAAAAATATAAAAGAAATTTATGAAATAGCATCAAAAAGTAATAATAAAAAAATTAAAGCGGTTAAAACAAGATTAGAAAATCTTTATTATAATGATTTAAAAGAATTTCTTAATTATGAATTATTTGATAATATTGAAAAGTATGAGGAAAGTATTAATAAAAAATTAAAGAAAAAAGATGAGGCAAAAGTTTCTTATATAGAAAATTGTAATGTATTAATAAAAGATAAATCGAGAGAAGTTGATACAAAAGTAATAAAATATATATACTTAAAATATTTAGAATTAAAAAGAGATATTTATCATTTGATTGAAATAGATTCTATTATTAATTTACTTGATAAAGAAAGTTTTTTGACTTTTGCTAAAAATATTTATAAAGAAACATACAAGGAAACCACAGCAATTATTTATAGTTTGTATGGAGGTGATGAGGCTTTAAGAGAAATATATAAGAAAGAAAAAGATTCTAAATTCTTTTTAATGATTTTATATTCAATAGAAATTACAGAAATTACTGATTATGCTATAAAACTATTGTATGATATTTATTCAAAAGCTAAAAAACATGAAATACGCAGTTCAGTATTACATTTATTAAAAGAAATATCAAAAGAAAAACATTTATCGCTTGAAGATTTGGAATTGAAATTTACTTCAAATTTCGGATTTGATTTAAAAGGCGAAAAAATTATTAATGATGATTATAAATTGATTTTGAATAGTGATTATTCTGTGAATGTATTTGATATAAAAAATAATAAAATATTAAAATCAGTGCCTAAAAATTTTGAGGATAATATAAAAGAAGAAATTAAATATATAAAGAAAGAAATTCCTGATATTATAAAGAAACTTTCTTTAAAATTGTATAAATCATTAATGTATGAAAAGAAATATAATTATAAACTTTTCAAAGAAATATTTATTGATAATCCTTTAATGAATAAATTTTCTTCTTCACTTATTTGGAATTTGTATGATAAAGATAATTTGTTTTTAAATACATTCAGATATAATAATGACGGAAGCTATTCAAATTGTGATGATGAAGAAATTAAAATTAATGATGACAGTTTTATAAGTTTAGCAATCCCTATAGAAATGAATGAAGAAACTATAAACAAATGGAAAAAACAATTAGAAGATTACGAATTACTTCAGCCGATAAATCAATTAAGTATAATAAAATTAGATAAAAATAATTTGGAAAATGAAATAAACAAATTACAAAATATTGAAATAGCTTATGGTACTTTTAAGGCTTTCGGTGATAGGTATTCAATGATTCCTAGTTATATGGACTATGGCACAGTTAAAGAATATAATTTAAAAATAAATAATGGAGATGCTTTTGATATAAGTATAGATGCTGAAGATAATATTGATTATAAAGATAAAGTAAAAATAAATATTAAATTCTATAATGAAAATAATTCTCAAGTGTCAGAAAGATTTATTTATACTTTATTAGCATTAATGATTTGGGATTTTAGATTGACAGATTTATTTTGATTATATAAAATTATAATATGCACAGGAGCCAGACATATTGCATTAAGTATTCCTTAGTTTTTTAAAGTATAACATAGGTGTATCATAATTTA
>NZ_CALXRM010000035.1 GCF_944390845.1 uncultured Brachyspira sp. | reverse complement strand
TGCACTTTTTGCAACTTTTTGCGGCGGGAAAAAGTTGAATAAAAAAATGACAAACTTAAAAATTTTCAGTATATACCAAAAATTTTTAAGTTTCTCAACTGATGCACTTTATATAAATTTTATCTACTTTTTTGCCGCACAAAAAAGTACCAATATCCTCAACAAGCTCGGATACGCTTCGCGAAAACGCAATTGTTAGAACTTTATATTAAATATATACTAATTAAATATAGGATATAACCTAAATTTATATTAAAAATACAGTTGTTTTGGTTCTTTTATACCAATACCGAAAGGTACCTACTCGGTAAAAGAACTGGGGGTGTGGGGGCAAAGCCACCACAAACAATAAAATTGAAAAAACAAAAATTGACAAAATATAGTTGTTTAGGTATATACTAAAAATTTTTAACTTTATAAAGATTATAATAATATAGACTTTAATTTAAGAGACGAAGAAATAAAATTTTTGAAATCTTTCCATAACTAATTAAAGTATAAATAAAAAAATCTGCCAAAATTATTTTTATATAATTCTGACAGATTAATATTTTTATATAGAGTAAATTTTAAATTATCTCATTTGCTATCATATCTTCAAAAGTTTGTCTTTTTCTTATAATATAATGCTTATCTTTATCAACCATAATTTGTGATATTAAAGGTCTTGAATTATAATTGCTTGACATACTAAATCCATAAGCACCAGCATCTAATAAAGCAACATAATCACCTTCTTCTATTAATGAACATTCCCTATTATAAGCAAAGAAGTCTGAACTTTCACATATAGGTCCTACAAAATCATAATTAGAAACATTCTCTTTTTTCACTAATGGGCATATATCATTATAAGCATCATACATAGCTACTCTTATATAATCATTCATACCGCCGTCTAATATAGCATATTTTCTTCCAAATTCTTCTTTAATATATTCAACTCTCATTATAAAAGCCCCAGATTCTGCCACTAAATATCTTCCTGGTTCTGTTGTTACATTGAGATTCATTTCTTTTAATAAACTAATACTTTTACTCTTAAAGTGTTCAAAATCGAATCCTGAACTATTTTTATCATAACGTACCCCATATCCTCCGCCTATATCAATATCGGTAATATTGAATCCCATACTATTAACATCATTAATAAAATCTTTCATAGCTAAAATAGCTTTATAAAAAGGCTCAGAATCTGTCATTTGAGAACCTATATGCATTGATAAAGACTCTATTGATATATTATCCAAAGACTTTAATAAGCTGGCATTTTCTCTTATAGTCTTTATACTTATTCCAAATTTATTTCCAGTAACACCTGTTGTAATTTTTTCATGAGTATGAGCATCAACATTAGGATTGACTCTTATAGAACATTTTACTCTTTTTTTCATTTCTTTAGCTATGCTATTAATTCTTACTGCCTCAGGAATAGATTCTATATTAAAACGTTTTATATTAAGTTCTATTGATTTTCTTATTTCTTCCTCTGTTTTACCAACTCCTGAAAATACTATATTTTCAGCCTTTCCGCCAGCCTTTATATATTTTAAAGTCTCTCCAATAGATACTACATCAGCACCTATACCTTCATCTGCCATCATTTTTAATATAGATAAGTTATTTTCAGCTTTAACAGCATAAGCTATTAATACATTATCTAAAGATGAAAATATATCCTTTAAAAACCTTATTTTATTTAAAATATCATTCTTTGAATAAACATAAAAAGGACTGTCATAAACTTCTGCAAGTTCTCTAATATCAATATCTTCACACATCAGTATATTATCTTTATAACCAATCATTAATCACTCCTAATTTTTTTATTTTCTAATTTTTCATTGGTTGGTTGAAATTGTATCCAAAACTTCTGTTATATTTACACTAATTATACCTTCTTCATAAAGAAGTGGTAAATTATTTTCAAGCACATTCAATGTTTCTTCGCTTTGATAATGCCCTATTCCAACAGCAATGCCATGTTCTTTTGATAATCTTATAAGTTCTCTCCATTGCTTCATTATAGAACCATAATCTCTTTCATTGTCTAAAAATACGGATCTTTTTGCTGTTTTCACATTATTTCCTAATGCTATATCATATATTAAACTTCCAGCAACTGTATAAGAATCTACAAAATACTTATCATTATTTTTAGCATAATCAACCATATAAGAAACTGTATCTATATTTTTACTTGCCACAGAGCCTGTATGATTATTCATTCCTTTGGCATAAGGAACTCTTGAAAATGAATAGTCTAATAATTTAAAAACTTCATCTCTATTCATACCAGTTCTAATTAAAGTTTGCTCGCCGAAATATTCGCTTCCTTCCATAGGTATATGCAATATAACATTAAGATTATTGCTATATGCCAAATAAGAAAAATCAATACTATGGCTGGAATCTGGAAGAACAGCAAATGTTATACCATATTCGTTAGCTAAATGAAAATACCTGTCTATATAATCCAATGTATTTCCGCTGTCATCTATTATAATGCTTATACGATTGCTGCTTTCTATGGGTTTTATTACATTATTTAATATAGGCTCTACTATATTAGGTGAATCTATATCCGCTAAATGAAAAGCATCATTTGTATTCTTTTCTGGTATAGTATTATCTGAAATTATATTAGTTTCTGATTCATTAGAAATATTATCAGAATATTCAAAATTAATATTATAATTTGTCTTCACTTTAATAAAAGTAAAGACAAATAAGAAAATCACAACAATAAAAGATAAAAATACAACTACTCTTTTCATAAAACAGCATTAACATAAAATTATACAAAATATGTTAAATAATATCCTAAACAGTAGTAAAAGTCAATTATTTATGAATCATATAATCTACACTGACAACAGCATGTTCATTGCATTTTGGACATTTTGGACATTTAAGTTCTAATAATTTCTTTAATAATCTTTTTAATACACTATCTTTTTTGTTTTGTTTTATTGTAACTTTCACATTGCCTTTTTCATCTATTTCAGTATTATCAAAATCTAATGAAATCAATGAAAGTTCTGAAGGAGTATTTAATTTTTTATCTGTAGTAAAAAAATGTCCGCAATTTTTACATTTATAATGAAAAGGAGGTCTATCCGGAAACATATAAACTCCATAATTTTTTTATATATCTAACACTAATAATTTATTCTGCTCTGTATCAAAATGATCTGCCATATATATAGTATAACTATATTTTTTTATAACGCTTCCCGGTTTTACTCTATTATGACCTACAACTTGATTATATCCTATCCAAGCATCTTCAAGTAAATCTTCTGTATCTGCCCATAAAAGACCGGCAAATTTATTTAAGCCTCCGCGTCTAAAAGAGACAACATTACAATCTTCTTTATCATTGTTATAAACTATATTAACAACATTACAAACATTATCAATATTAATATCCTTTATATCATACTGTGCCTTTATATAATCAATCCAGCCGTTTGTAAGTCCTGCATGGGTAAATATATAATTATTTTCTATATGTATCATTTTAAATAAATCTGCATTATCATTAAATATCTCATGCATTTCTTTGGAATAACTCTTTCTATATCTGCTTGCTGTAGGATATCCAACTATATATTGAAAATCATGATTTCCTATAAGAAGTTCAACATTATCATTATGATTCTTTTTAAACTCTATAACATTTCTAAGATTGTCTGATATTTCCTCATCTGTAAAAGTAACCCAACTGTCATCGCTATAATCCCCCATAAAGATAACCTTATCAAAACTATCGAATCTTCCTTCAAGTAATTTTTTCCAGCAATCTTTACCATGTAAATCACCTATGACAGCAACTTTCATTTAAAGCCTCCTTAAAAACCTATTTAAACATTTATAATCAATAGATATATTTTTATTATCCCTTACTTTTGCAACATAAACATTCTCAAATTCTTTTTGCAAGTCATCTTTTAATTCTCTTACCAATTCTAAATATTCATTATTATTTGAATAGAATTTCTTGCTTACATTTTTTAATTCATAATTCTCTTTTATTTTTTCGATTATATTGTCCATCAAATGTTCATTAATCTCATAAATCTTACCAATATTTTGTATAATATTTATAAGCCTATAAAGATCAACTGAAGAAACATTTGTAGAAGGCATCATGTAAATATCTATAGAATAATCGCAGGATTTAGCCTTATCTTCCAATACATAATCTAAAGTCTTTATAGCATCATTGACAAAACCCTCATTAATGGTCATGTTATATTCTACTTTTATAGGTCCGATTCCTATTAATTTTTTTATAAATAAAGTATCAAATTGATTATAAAAATATTTTTTTACATTATTAAAAAGCAAATACTCATAAAAATATTTCATTTCTTTTTTCTCTACAATATTTACCAATTCAGATACAAAAGTTTTTAATTCATTTTTATTCACAGGTATTTCATAATGAGAAGCCATTATTTCTACAACATCTGGTATATTATTGTTTATCATATTATAAATTTCTGTTTTATCATTATCTTTTATATATACAATATTGTAGTTAACGTACTTTGAATACTCTAAATTAAAACTATCTCTTTTCTCTTTTAAAAGCTTTACTTTTTCTTCTATATTTTCTTTTATAGTATCTTTTTTATCATCTGGAGTTAAATGCAATATCTCTTCCTCTAAAAGTTTATTACCTTCAGATTCTTTTTCTTTATTGAGTTCTTCAATTTTCTCTAAAGTATAAAATTCTTTTTTGTCTAAAACTTCCTCTATTCTCTTTAGAGTATCTATTTTATCTTCTCCAGAAACATATATTGTAAATATATCTCCATATTTTATATCCAATCCCATCATTTTAACGAATGATTTAGCATTAACTCTTTTTCCATTTTTATTTTCTATTTCTATCTTATCTCCTACAGTCCTAAAAAAATCAACAATAGAATTAATTACTTTATTATCAGAATTAAGATGATTTTGACATTCAAATTCTTTAGATATAAATTCTTCCATATATTCACCCTTATAAATATGATTATTTTTTTATCAATAAACTATTTTGTTTACCTAGTATAATATCATACTTATTTCTCAAAATTTCAAGAACTTTTTTTCCATATAAATATTATGCTTAGTTTTATATATAAATATCAAATTCAAACAATTATAATTAAATATAGTATAAAAATATTGTTAACAATATAGCCAAACTATATATTTTTAACCCTGTATTTTATTACAATTTAACATTAATAAGACACATATAAATAATAACATATAAAAAAGAATAAATCCAATATTTTATGTATATAAAAATATTAAAATCTACTATATAGCAACATTATTCATATTAATACAAAATTCATCAAAAAAAATTGTAGTATAAGTATAATTCTTCTAATGCTATAAAAATCATATTTTAATACTATTATATGTAAATTTCGTAAAAATAAATACAAAATACCCTAAGGGAATATTAAAAAAATATTTACAAATAAGTAAATAATAAAGAATTCCCTTTATAACTCAATAAAATTAATTTAAAAAATTCTATATTTTAATATTATTTAAAATCAAAAATTCAATTAAAAATGCTATATTAATTTTAAAATATAATATATAGCTTTTTACACTATATTTCATACGTAAAACATCTTGAAATTCTACACATATCGTTTATAATAGATATAAGATAAAAATAAATTTAATAAAAACAGAAGAAAGTATGATTGATTTTAATTTAAAAGATATTAGAGAAAAAATTTTGAAATTAACACAAAGCCAATTTGCAAAAATGTTAGGTGTGCGTCAAGATTATATTTCAAGATTAGAAAGAAATGCTAACAATATAACTCTTGACCTATTAGATAAGCTTGCAGAAAATACAGGACTAAGTATCGATGAATTAACAAAATACAAAAAAAATTCTTTTGAATCAGAAGATTCTGAATTATACTACAATCTTATCAATATACAAAATATAGTTGATAAGCTCAATGATGAGATTAACACTATAGACAAGAAAAATAATGATAAGATAACCGAACTTCTATCAAATGTATATACTCAAATAAATGAAACATTTGATATTATAGTTTATGGAAGATACAGTTCAGGAAAAACATCATTCATAAACGCTATTTTCGACAAAAACATAGATACTAATCCTTATGCTGAAGATACAAGTAATGAAGAATATTATCTTCAAGATGATTCCAAGCTATTTAGAATTATAGAGTATAAGGAAAATGTACTTGATACAAGAAAATACAGCAAAAATAACATGTTTATTTATCTTTGTGATATAAATGCATTTTCTCAGGAAGATGTTACTAATATAAATGCTCTTGTAAACTTTGTAAATAGTTTTAATAATATATTCGTAATATTTTCTAAAGCTAATATTTTTGATGAAAATGAATTAGGAAGTGTTATTGATAAGAAATTTGAAGTATTGAAGAATTTTATTTCTAAAAGCAGTAATAATAAAGAAGTTGATTACCCTGCTTTAAGACAAAGATTTTTCCCATTTTCTATCAATAATACAAATCTAATAAAAGAAATAAAAAACAACTTTGCTGAAAGTATCAAATATGCATATTATGCTAAAATATTAGATTGTGTAAACTTTGATATTGAAATAATTGATAATAAAAGCGAATTCCAAGAAAATGACAAATTAGAAATTAATTTAGCCAAAATTAAAATTAATGCTAAAGAATCATTTAATGATATTTATAAAAATACATTAAATATAGATAATATTATCAAGGCTATAGATGATAATAATGTATACAGAAAAAAAGATGATATAAAAGTATTATGTAATAGTATCAACTTAGAATTGGATACAAAACTTTATAGTATTTTAGCTATTACTGAAGAAGACTTTGCCAATAAAGAAGCTAATAAAACAGCTAAAAATTCAACAAGTATAGCTGTTTCTAGTCTTGGCATAATACCTACTTATAATCTTCTTCAAACCAGTAATATAAAATTAATAAATATTATGGGTGTATCATTATCTTTCTTACCTAGTGTGGTATTCATATTATCAGGATTTATGTCATTCTCTGGAAATTGGAAAAAGACACTCGCTAAGAAAGTTATAAAAGCTTATGAAGAAGAAAATGTTGTATCTAAATACAATAAAATCATAGATGAATATTTTAATACCTATTTAGCAAATATCAAAGAAATTGACAGCAAAAGAATAGAATTATTAAAATATGAAGATGATGCAAAATTATACAAGAATACAAGAAGTATATTATCTAATTTTGCTTCAAACTTAGAAAGTCGTAAATAATTTATTTAGAATAATAAAAAGAGGCTATGTTATAAAACGTAGCCTCTTTTTTTATTAAAAATATTTACAATAATTTTATTATTTTTTTTCACCTGTATTAGTGTAAATACTCCAAGTATCATCAGGAAGCTGATAATAGCTATTTTCTATTAATCTTTGTACATTTCTTCTATATAAAGCTGTTTCTACTTCTTTAATATTAGCCATAGTTAATTTAGGATCTGAAAGTATTAAATATTCTGCTATTGTTCTTCTGTCAGTATTTTCTTTTTCAATGATTTCTTTAATATATTTTACTCTTTCTTCACTGTATGTATTTTTTGGTTTTGAAACATCAAAAGCTATATAAGACAAATAACCGCCATTATTCTCACCAATATAATAATTAGTTTTATAAAGATTTATTTCATCTTGATTGAACATACTTCTAATCAAAGCCTGTTTATATTCCTGAGCCAATTCATCAGAAACATTTGTACTTACCATAATAAGGTTTAAATCTTCTTCACTTGACAATGTTGATATTTGATAAGCACTTTCATCAATTTGTCTGTATCTTCCCAAAACCTGTGCTTCTATTAATGTTTTACCGCCCAAAACACGCATCTCTGGTTCCTGAACTAAAATAAGTTTAGAACAGCTTGTAAATAGTATTACAATTAAAGAAATAAATATTATATTATAAATTTTCATTCAGTATTCTCCTAATATAATTAATTACCTTCCAAATATGATATTACATCAGAAAAAGGCATTGGTTCAAGTCCGAATTTATCGCCTTCAAATGCTATAAGCTGCTGTTTTTGCTGACTAGCTTTATCCAAATTCTGATCTCTAAAATAGAATGTTGTGAATACCTTATTAGCAGATATACTAAACTCTACTGAGTTAGGGTCATAACCGAATTGAACAATATTTTCAACTGTAGATATACCTGGGTTAATAGGTCTTATCATTTCTATTAAGAATTTAGAAAATTCGGTAGACATCTTACTTATACCAACAAAGAATGTAGTAGGTCTTATATTATTCAAAGGACTTATACCAACGCCTGCCACATCAGCAGTTAAATTAACCAATAATTTTTCATCGTTAATCTTTTCTCTGTTTTCTGGTGTAAGCAAATATTTAAAGTTTATATCACTAGCCAAAACACGCATATCATATTTTATGGTGCTTGTATTGAAACTTCCCAAATCAACATTAATCCAAGGAGCATGTATAGCACCCCTTCTTGGAGCTGTATTATTAGATATAGAAGCTAAGAATAAATTATCATCGAATTTTTCACCGCCTATATAAAGTGATGATTTCAAATCCTGTATTGTAACTCCGTGTCCCTGAACTTTTATAGAAGAAGAAAAATCTCTTATTCTTATACTATCATCTACAAAAGGAGGTATTTTCAAATAAACCCTTAATTGCTCAAAGTATATGTTAGGTACCTGAGAAATAAGAGGAGTATATCTTGTAGCTGTAACTAAAGTTTCGTTTTTAGTAGGAGTCAAATCAAAATGATAATCTATATTAGAAGTAAGTCCTTTTAATACTATAGACATCTTATCTGGAGAATCCATATTGGCAAAAAACTTATCTGTTTTAAATACTCCATTAGCTATATTATTCTTCAAATTACCATTAACATCAAATAATCCGCCTATCTCTATACCAAAAGGAAGATATAAGCTGTCTGTATCTAGTCCAACATTATAATTTAAATTAGCATTCTTTATAACAGGAGTGAAATATCCGTCTACATATACTTTTAATTTATTAGTAGGACTTTGTAAATTAAATTCTCTTATATTAGCATATAAATTTTCACCAAAATTAACATCAGCATCTACTTTCATAGTAACGTCTTGAAGATTGTACTGTTTCTCTGTTACATAGAAAATACTGAAATTAGTTACAGTAGCAAAAGTATCTTCTAAAGATAAATCATATCCAAGAGCACTTGTCATTTTTATATCATCTTCAAAAGGCAAACTGTCTAATATTTCAGAAAACTTAGGAGAAAGCCATCTTTTCATAGCATAAGGTGCTATTCTGAAAGTGGATATATTAACAAATCCTCCAGTTAATCCCATACCTTCCAAATCTAAATTCGATCTAAAGTTAAGGAAATTATCCAAATCCAAATTCAATGCTGAAACATCTATTGCCTGAGTAAGTAAATTAGCATTAGCCTCAACATTAACTTTAGCTGTGGCGGTTGATGAAACTTCTCCCGCTAAATTGTAAGAAAAATTCCTTATAACACCATTAACACTGGCATTAATATCATTTATCATTCTTCCAAAAACATTAACATCTAAATTAAGAGAACCTCTAGCTATACCGCCTGAAAAATGAACTATAGGCAAAGAACTTACTTTTATATTCAAATCTGTAGGTTCTTTAAACTTCACATCTCCATTAACAATAATATCAGATGTATTTAAATATTTTGTTGATATATTTTCTATATGAACTACAGTATCGCTTGTTTTATTAGGGTCGCTTATAGCTGAAGCAACACCTAAAGCTCCATTTAAAGATGATAAAACATTAAAAGATACATCTGTATTATTAAATCTATATTTATTAAGAGCTGTAACTCTATCAATAGTAGTTTTATGATCTAATCTTATATCCTCGCTTGAAATACTGTTAGGATTGAAAGTAAAACCCACTGTAGTTTTAGAGTTTAAATTATTTAAATTTATAGTTTTTCCCATAGACATATTCACTTTATCCAAAGCAATATGTATAGTATTTGTTAAATTATTAATAGTTCCGCTGCTCTTTTCAGCATCAACATTAACCATACCGCTTACATTTATACCTAAAGAAGGGACAAACATAGGAATTAAAGTATTTATCTTATTTAAATTAAGTCTGGCATAAAGAGTATCTAAATTCACTCCTATATTGCTTCCGAATATTTGATTAGCTGATGCTACAACTTTAAGTATCTCATCTTTCAAAAGTTCTGAAGATAAATTTTCTATAGATAAACTTTGAGTTTTTATATTATATTTAGCAAGCAAATGTGCTGCAAACTGCATATCATCTCTTTTTTTACCATTGTATTTAAACTCAGGCTCATCTATTTCAAAATCAAATCTTATTATTATTTCATCTTTATTATATCCGTCTTCTTCCTTAGGATATGATACATCTAAATTAAATAAAGGCTTATCATTAAAATAAATACTGGCATCATTATAGGCTAAACTATTACTGATAAAGCTTTTTAAATAAATATCTTTTAAAACTTCAGGAGCTCTTACACCCATAACTTGAGATAAAGAAAATCTCTTACTATGCAAATCCAAATGAAGATTATAATTACTTAAACTTGCTATAAGTCCATTATTAGGCTTATTAGTTAAAAAAGACTTACTATCTGCTTTGAATGCCAAATTATTTATTCTTACATTCTCTACTTCAGCCTTTAATTTAAGAAAATCTAATTTACTTATATCAAATGGTTCTTTATTTGTATCTTTTACTTTAGGTTCTGAAGGCGGCATATCCGGAAGATTCCAATTTCCGCTTTCATCGGTGAACATATAAACATATAAATTATCAATTGTTATATCTTGAACATGAAGCTTCAAAAAGAATAATGAAAACAATGAAAATTTTATTCTTAAATTATCCAATTTTATATTTTCTTCATTATTAAAATTAGATGAATTATAAAGAACAACATTACTCATTTCTACTTTTGGAAATAATAAGCCATAACTAAAGTCACCTATTTCTAATTTCCTATTCATAGATGAGTATACAATATCCTGAATGAGATTCTTTACTCTCTCATTATTAAAATATATTCTAGCTCCTACAACTCCTATAATTAATATAAAAAGCAGAATTAAAGGAATATATCTTTTTTTAAATTTTCTTTTTTTCTTACTATCTTTATTTTCAGTATTTGCTGATACAGATTCAGAAATAGATTGTTCTTTTTTCTTATTAAATAATTTCTTTATCATACAAACCGTCTTTTTAAATTATATTTTACATGTTTATAAAACAAATTTACACTTAAAAGATAGTATATTATAAAATATATTCTTTAGCAATAGCAAAAATAATTAATTCTCATAATACTGATCATTATTATCATCTAATCTATACACATTTTCATCATTTTCTGTGTTATTATTAGTAGTTCCTTCTTCAGTATTAGTATATTCATTAGTATATTCTTCACTGCTGTAATAATAATATTCAGAATTATAATCTTCTGGTCTTATTATTATTACATTATTAGTATTATTGAAATTGCTTTCCAAATTTTCTTCAAATGTTTCTTCCTGAACAACATTATCTTCATTATTTAAATAATTATTACTGTAATTATAATAATCTGTTTCATAAGCATTGGTATTATTATACAAATCATCATAATAACCATAATTATAATCGCCGCTTATTTCATTAGAAACACTCATAGTAAATTCATAGTTTCTAGCTTTAGAATAACCTTTTCTCCATTTTTCTTTAGTCAAATCTCTTTCAAATATAAGATAATATCTTCCCTGTCCTAAACTTATTACCTGCTCATCATCTGTTTGAGGCATTGAGGCAATTTTTCCTAAAACATCATTAGAAATACTTATATTAATAGCCTGAGAATCTATTAAGAAATAAGAAATTTTAACACTGGATCTTATAGGTACGCTGAAATTATAATAATCTCTGTCATAAGAATAATCTATAGCTCCTTTATACGTTTGATTAAATTCTATAGTTTGAGCCTCTTGAGGTTTATTATTAGGTTCATGTTCTGTATATTTATCGAAAGGCTTAGCTATAATGCTTACTCTATAAGGTATATTATTAACTGCATTTGTAGTAGCCAATATAAAATAATAAGACATATAAGGATATAGTATTAATTTATCAACTGTTTCTCCATCTCCTGTATTATTAATGTCTTTCATAGTTATCCAATTACCTTTTTGATCATAAAGTCTTATACTAGCATCAATAGCTGGAACTCCTGAAAGCTCTATGGAAATAGAATAAGTATTAAAAGAACTGTTTGTTATTTTATAAGCGTCTATTTCCATATTTTTTAAATCGCCGGTTTTTAATGTAGGATTATAAGTTTGACCATAATATCCTTCTATAGTATAGAGTCTGTTATCGCTGTTTACATCTATTATTTGAGCAGCTGAAATTTTATCATTAGGCTCTATTTCATCACTTTCTTTATAGTCTCTTTTCTGTAAAATAAAAGAATAATCAATATTTTCTTTTACATCTTCTTTTGAGGCTATAGATATATAATATTTATTTTCATCAGGATTGCTTGAAGCTTTCAAATATATTCCTTTCATTATTTGAGTTGAATATATAATATCTTCTACATTTTTATTAGAAGCAACAGTAGCATTGGTATCATCTGATATATCATTCGTATTAGTTTCTTTGATATTATCTTTTTCTGTAGACGGCTCGCTTATCAATTTTATGATATTAGTTTGATAATCGTATAAAGTCATTATTACAGGAGAATAAGTTGAATTTGATACATAAAAATCTATAATTTTAGTACTGTCTTCAACAGTAAAATAATAATAATCTACCTTATCCCCTTCCAACTGTCCAGTTATTCCATCTTTATTAATCTTTTGAGCAGTTTCAAAAGAATTATTTCCAGAAGTCTTTTTTTCTAGCTTATATTTAGCCGAACTGCAAGAAAAAACTAAAAAACTAATTACAATCATTATAGCAAGAATATTTCGCATTCTAATCCCCATTAAAACAAACTATATAGTAATTATACATCATTATACAATAAAAAGATACAAAAATATAAAAAAAATAATAATAACTATTGACATTTTTATTTATACATGCTATTATAATCTCACGTTTTCAAATTAATATGGGTAGGTGGCCGAGCAGTCAATGGCAGCAGACTGTAAATCTGTCGACGTGAGTCTACGGGGGTGCGAATCCCTCCCTGCCCACATTCTTTTTATAAACTTATTTCTTATAAAAGGATATTGATTTTGGCTATAGAATTTAATAACGAATACATATCCATAGTTATGGAAGCCAATCTTTCCACTCCAGATGAAATAAAACAATTTATAGAAGATTCAGATGAAGCATGTAATATTAGAATGCCTGCTGTTGTACTTGATATGAAAAATGTTAGAGAAATCAATAGTGCTGGTATAGCTAAAATCCTTAAATTATATAAAAATCTTCAATCTCTTAAAGTTAAATTATTCATGATAAATTTAGACGATTCTGTTGTTCCTACTCTTAAAAGTTTAATGATGTTTAGTTTAATAAAATATTTTGATGATCCTAGAGATTTCACATTATAATATACCCCTATCCCTTATATAAAAATATTTACCAAATTTCATTGACTATAATATTTAAAGTGTTATTATTATAATAAGTTTAATTAAATTAGGAGTTTTTATTATGAGAAAACACATTATTATTTCTTTAAGTATTTTTACACTATTAATTATGAGTTTGCAGGCATATTCTCAAGGAAAAGCAAACGGTTTAGAACTTAAAAAAGTAGTAGAATTATTAAAATCTGATCCATCTATTACTGTAATAGATGTTAGAACACCAGCAGAAGTTAAAGAAACAGGAGCTATAAAAAATTCTGTTAATATAGATTTCAAAGCTGCTGATTTCAAAACTAAAGTATCTAAATTAGATAAAAATAAAACTTATCTATTACATTGTAAATCAGGAAACCGTGCCGGACAAGCTGCTCAAATAATGATTGATTTAGGCTTCAAAAATATTAATTATTTAAAAAACGGCGGATATGCTGAATTATCAAAAGAATTAAATAAATAAGTTATATATTAATAAAAACAATAAAGGGCTGTAAGAAAATTACAGTCCTTTTTTATTTTAACTATTTTATTTAATAAAACTATAAAACAAAAAACTTGAAAAAATAAAAATAATTTATAATATGTCTGCACAAAATATTTCTATTATTTAAGGAGACATTTATGAAAAGGTATATAACAATCAAAAACTTTAGAAATATTAACCCTATAATAGTTAATAAAGATTCTGAAAATAAAGAATGTGAATTAAAATATGGTAGATTATATCTTAATGGCGATTTAGAACAAGGAGCTTTAATAAGTATTATAGGTGCCAATGGTTCTGGTAAAACTAATATACTAAAAGCAATAGAAAAAACATTTAAAGGCGGTATAGAAGGTAAAAAAGATAATCCAAAAATAGAAGGATTTATATCATGTAAGGCAGAGTTAAATATATTCATTGAAACAGATATAGGACTAAAATACAAAGGTCATGCAGAAAATGATTCTATTGTATGGGAGCTATTAAAAGAAAATATAAATAATATTGTTTTTGATAAAAATTATTTAACAAAATTAATAAATCATATATATCAAACTAATTCCAATAATGAAAATAATTATTTACAGCAAGAACAAACTATATATCCAATTTATGAATACAATTATAGAAATGCTAATAATACAAAAGAAGAATATACTAATGAAGATATATTAGATTATACAGCATCATCAATGTTAGATATAATTTCTAAATATGATAATAATACAGATAAATTAAAATTATTAACAAGCCTTCTTAATACTCAATATTACAAATTAAATCAAACTTCTAAATATTATGACTTTGTATTCAATGAAAATATAATCAATAATAGTGATATACAAAAAATTGAAAATATATTAAAAGAAATTGATTGTGTAAATTCCAATGTATATGTTCATAAAAAAAATATAGACAATAAAGAACTTATAATACAATGCTACAGAAATTATCAAGATTGCTATCAATTTAAAGCAAAAAATATTTTAGATAATTCCAGTTTTTTATACTCTTTATTTAAATCAACTAATAATATGGAAATGTACGATTACTTATTAAATAATTACAATGATATATTATCAGATGTGGCATTTACAAAACAAATAGAAAATGAAATAAATAAACTTTTGGAAAATACTATATCAAAAAAATTTAATGATCTGTATAAATCAAATAATGAATATACTTTTAAAATATCATTAGATGAATATTTTATAAAAATATATTTTGAAACTAAAAACGGACTTACAAATTTAGAAAATGAATCTGAAGGATTTAATTGGTTTTTCAGTTTATTCTTTAATACCATAAATAATAATGAATTAAAAAAAGGAGATATAATTATTATTGATGAACCGGAACAGCATTTATCTGTACCTTTAATAAAAGACCTTAGAAATTTTCTAAAAAGATTCGCAAAAGATAATGGCGTTACAATAATAACATCTATACAAATACCATATTTTGCAGACATTAATTATTTAGATGAATTAAAAATAGTAGAAAGAAAACAAGATTATATAGGAGTAAAAATAGAAAATGATTTCTCTGCAACTTACGGAAAAGTAGATACATTAGAAAAGATAGTTAATGCTTTTGGGGTACAACATATTGATATTACCAGAAATACTAAAATTATATATGTTGAAGGCATAACAGATTATAATTATTTTACAGCTTTCAAAATATTAATGGAGCATATAGAAAATAAAGAGAGTAATATTGCATTTATGCCTATTAATGGAATTGGAAGACCAAATGATGAGAAAAGGAAAAAAAATATAATAGATTCTTTATGTCAATTATCGGAATACCCTATTTTATTAATAGATGGTGATGATTCAGCTGATCAGTTTAGAGAATTGGCAGAAAACACTAATTTGAAAATAACACAAATAAAAGATATAGATTCTGATTTTATCACAATAGAAGATTTATTTGATGATACAGATAGACAAAAATACAAAATAGATAAAAATAATAAAGATGCATTATCTTCTGGTTTATTAAAAAATAATATAATAGAATACTATGAACAAAATTTAATATCTCAAAAATCTATTAATAATTTCTTTAAAGTTATTAAAGAAATAGATTAATACTTTTTTATATAACATAAAATAAATAACTATAATTAAAAAATTTAAAACCAATAAGGGGCTTTATTTAAGCCCCTTAAAGTAAATTGTAGAATTAAAATTAGCCTACAAACAAACAATTAAAATCAATTATTATACATAAGTTCTTTTTTAGTTAAAACCTGTCTTAAACCATCTCTAGCTTGAGAATCGCTTCCATTATAACCCAAAGCATTTCTATAACTTTCTTCTGCATTATCAAGTTCATTCATTCTGTAATAACATTTACCCAAAGCTAAATTAATATCAAACATATCTTTCTTTGATGTAGCAGAGTTTAAAGCCTCATTATAAGCATATATAGCATCATTATACTGAAGTCTTCTGTAAGAATATGCCCCATATAATATATAATTCTCAACAGTAGGAGACATTTCAACTAATTGTCTGTAATAAGTTGAAGCATCATTATAAGAGCGTATTTCTTCCATCATAGTAGCAAGCGTTATCCAAGCATTCTCTCTAACAAGCACTGTATTGTTTTCATCATTAGCTGCAATTAGCAGAGATTCTTTTGATTTTTCATAATCTTTTGTTTTATAATAAAGCATTCCGGCTCTATATATACTTTCTCTATCTTTCGGATATTTTGAAAGTGTATAATTGTAATAATTTAATGCCTCATTATTATTTCCTATACTCTCATAATAAATAGCAAGCGTTCTGCTAGGAAAAGCATTTCCAACATCTGCTTCTATTGAATCTTTTAATAATTTAATACCTTTATCTGAATTACCATAATATAATTCCAATTCTCCAAGTCTTGGCATAAATATAGTATTATTAGTTTCTAATTTATATATCTCTTGATAATATTTAAGAGATGGTAAAAAGTTTTTCTGTCTATATGTTATATCCCCAAGTCTTTCTAATGCTGTTTTATATAATTCATCTTTATTGTCAGCCATTATTATTTTTTTATAATTAGCTTCAGCTTCTTTAAGCATACTTCCTTTATAATAAGCATTGGCAAGCAAACCAGTAGCTTCATAAGTATTGGTATAATCTTTCATTCTTACTAATTTCAAATAATATTTTATTGCTCTGTCATAAGCATTTTCTTTTTCATACAATTCACCTAATGCAAGTATCGTATCAATATCATTAGGATTCTGCTCTAATATTTGCTCATATACTTTTTTTATACCATCATAGTCTTCAACTTGTTCATATATTTTTACAAGTCTTCTTACTGAATCAGGTTTTGTATCAGAGTTAACTAAACTCTTTAAATACATTTCTATAGCACTGTCAGTATCACCTGATATTACATATATATCACCTAAAATAGTGGCAGCCTTATCAGCATATTCGCTTTTGCTTCTTCTAACTAATTTACTTAAAGTATCATAAGCTACACTTTGAAAACCTTCATTAAGTGCTATTAATCCAACATAAAATAAAGCTTCATCATTATCTTCTAAAGCTAATACTCTCTCATAATAACCTTTGGCCAAACGAGGTAAATCTCTTTCCATATAGAAACGTCCCAAAGTTAATAAGCTAGGTATATAATTAGTGTTTATTGCTAATGAATTTTCTAATGATATTAATGCCTCATCATACATTTCTTTTTCTAAATATGATATTCCTAAATTATGTTTTAATTTTTCATCTAAATATAAGGAATTAGTCATAGTATTAAATACTTTTATAGCAGAATCATAATCTCCTGTTTCATTATATATTTGTCCAAGAAGTATATTAGCTTCATATTGTTTTCTAGGGTCTATAGTAGTTTCTATTTCTTTTTTTAATATAGACTTAGCTTTATTATAATCTTTATTTTTATAATATTCCTTAGCTAAGGTATATTCATCTACTACTTGAGAATTCAATTTTACTTTACCCTGCATAATTGCTACATTTAAAGATATTATAGCAATAAAACCTAAAGCTCCTATGCATAATATAAAAACCACCATTTGAAGATTTTTATATTTAGCTAGTCTTCTATTGTATGTCGTCTTCTTGTATGCCATCTAAAATCCCATTAACAAATTTATAAGAATCTTTATCGCTAAATATTTTAGCAATTTCGACTGCCTCATCTATAACTACAGATTTTGGTATGTCTTTTAAAAATATTAGAGAATATATAGATATTCTAATTATAGATTTATCTACATACTGTATTCTCTTTATATCCCAGTTATTAGAATATTTTTCTATTAAGTTATCTATTCTTTCTAAATTTCTTATAGTACCTTCTACCAAAGTTCTAGTAAAAGAGAATATATTTTCAGGTATTTTATTATCATAATCAAAATCTAAAATCTCATTTATACTAGGTTTTCTATCATTTATTTCATAAGAATATAAAGACATAACCGCATATATTCTTGATTGTCTTCTAGCTCCATAAGCTGATAAATCTAAGTCTTTGATATTTTCTTTATTCTTGGACTTAACTATCATTTTTTTCTTTACAACTTTTCTTGGAGCATTTTCGGAAACAATTTCTTCGTTATTGTTTTCGATATCATTATTCTCAATACTGTTGTTTATATTGTTTTCTTCAGACATATTTATAAAACCTATAAATTAATAATTTTTTTTGATGTGTCGTTTTTTAGATTTTCGGAATATATATTATAAAAATAATTTTGAGTAATGTTTTTATTTAATTAAAAAATTTACATGAAAATAAAAAAGCTGCAGTTAAATACTGCAGCCTTATATAAAAAATATATTCTTTTATAAAATTATAATGTATCCAATTCTGCTTTTATTTTAGCATAAACTTCTTCCGGCTCGCCTCTTCCGCTTTTTACTTTTATTATTTTTAATTTTCCTTCATAGTAATCTAATACAGGCTTGCTTTGACTTTCAAATACTTTCAATCTATTTTTGATAGTTTCCTCATTATCATCAGCACGTCCTCTTTTTAAGAGTCTTTCTATAATAATTTCTTCATCAGCATATATATAAACAATACTGCTTATTTTATAATTTAAACTATCTAATATATTTGATAATTCTTTTGCCTGCTCTATAGTTCTAGGAAAGCCGTCTAACATAAAACCATTTTTACAATCATCTTTTGTTATTCTTTCCTTTAACATATTAATAACCAAACTATCCGGAACTAATTCTCCCTTATCCATATAAGTTTTGGCTGTTTTGCCTAATTCTGTAGCATTGGCAATATTTTCTCTTAACATATCGCCTGTTGCAATATGTACGATAGAATAGTCTTTTTCTATTAAAGCTGATTGAGTTCCTTTGCCTACACCAGGAGCTCCTATAAAAATAATATTAAGCATATTAAAACTCCTAAAATACATTATTATTAGTAGTATAGTAAATAATACTCTTTTGTCAAATATTATTTCAAAAAATAATGTTATTTATTTGTTTTTATAGAAGAAATATTGTTACCACCGCCAAGAATACATAATATTGGCAGAGCCATAACCTGCATTAAAAGATAACTGTTCTACAGCAAAATTGTTTTCATTTATCCAAAGCATATAATATATACCTGTAGTTACAGCAAATGCTGCCGTCAATGCCATTCCAGCTATATATATATTCATTGCTGTATTGTAATTTCTCAAATCTACTGGAGGCCTATTGGCTGTATTTTGATATTTATTATAATAATCTACCATAGTAGAATCTAATATTTCACCGGCATATACATAAGTTCCTATAGAAAATATTGCTGAAGCTATTGTTAAACCAAAAAATATCTTTGTATTTCTTTCATAGTTTTTAAATATTTTATCAGCTAAAGTTGGTTCTTTAAACTTTTTCATATTAGGAGTTAAATATAAGGCATTAGTACTATCTACTGTAAAAGTACCATAATAATCTATATAATTGGTATTTGTAATCTTTAATGAATATGTACCAAATCCAAAATATCTGTTTATAGTATTTGTAGGACTTTCTTTTACGCCATTTATAACTACAGAACTTGATTCTTCTCCTGGTATATTTATCTGTACCCTAGCCCTATTTGTCATTTCTGTCAATGAAAACTGCAATAATACATTTTCATTAGGATTTTCAAATGAAAGCATAGTATCAATTGTTTCATAAGCTTCTTTTTTTATTGTAAATCTATGACTATTAGTTGTTAATGCCGGAACATATAAAGTACTTCCGCTCTTTCCTATAAAAACATCATCAACATAAACAAATGAATCCGGAGGAGTTACATCTATAGCTATTATCCCTGTTTTATCCACATAACTTATTCTATTAGCTATTTCTAATGCGTAATTAGGTATTTGCTCATCAATTCTAGCTTCCGGTACAGTTAGAGAATATGAAACTATTTTCTTATACTTTATATATGCTATATACGTTACAACTTCAATATTAGGCCTTTTATATTCTACAGTTCCAAATATAGCTACATCTGTATTTCTAGTAAACACATACTTTTTTATATCGTCCCCAGAATACTCATAATAGTTTTTACCAATATCAACTTTTTGAACAAAATCATTAGTACCTCTTAGTATAATATTAGAACCATTATGCTCAAAAATCATTTCATTCGTTTGCAATACGAACCCAGGTGTTTCCGGAGTTATTAATTTTACATTACTTCGCACATCTCCCCAGTTTGTATAAGTAGAATATTCATAATTAGTACGAATAGTGATATTTGTACCTTTAGTACTGCTTGTATATGTTACATTTGTAAATTTGAATACTTTATAATCATAAGCTTTTTCAAAATTGTTTGGTGTAATTTCATAATTTGTTGCTGATTGTAATTTTATAGTTTTATTATATTCTAATTGATTCGCTATTGCATCGGCTATGGTAAAAGTCAAATAATTATAATTAGTATTATCACCTTTATTGGTATAAATATAAACCTCTATCTTAGCAGTATCATCAGTTGTATAGTATGGTCTTACTTCTTCTATTTTTATGGGCTTTCCGCCAAATGGGTGTAACGGAATATATAATAATGCTGTTAGTAATATTATAATAAATTGTCTTATATGCATATATTCTATTTAATTTTTTTTATTATTCATTCTATATCAAAAAACATCTTTAATCAATATATGAAATATTTTATTATATAATAAAATTATTTTGTAGAGTTATGATTTATTTTCACTTTATTTGTTAATTTATGATACAGATTTAATAATTATATATTAAAATAA
The DNA here is from genome assembly GCF_944390845.1 of uncultured Brachyspira sp. Taxonomy (GTDB): domain Bacteria; phylum Spirochaetota; class Brachyspiria; order Brachyspirales; family Brachyspiraceae; genus Brachyspira; species Brachyspira pulli. Next base: position 11,481 of record NZ_CALXRM010000035.1, on the reverse strand, counting down.
TGTTTATTATTATTAATTTTGTTATATAGATATATTGACAATTTTTATAGTTTGATATATCTTATTTTTTTAGATTACTATATATAAAAATATTGGAGAGGAATATGGATATATCTAAAAGAATTCAGAGGCTAAAAACTTCGCCTGTAAGAAAGTTAAATCCACATGCTGAAGATGCAGTAAAAAGAGGTATAAAAATATACCATCTTAATATTGGTCAGCCTGATATTGAAACACCTAGCGTATTTTTAGAAGCTATTTCTAAATATAAAGGTAAAACCCTTAAATATGAACATTCAAGAGGTATGAAGCCGCTTATCAATAAAATTCAACAATATTATGATAAATTAGGTGTTCATTACGAAGAAGATGAAATTAACATCACTAATGGAGGAAGTGAAGGATTATTATTCAGTTTGCTTGCTATATTTGATGAAGGTGATGAAATTTTGGTAGCAGAACCTTATTATGCTAACTATAACAGTTTTTATGATGTATTAGACATCAAACGCAATGCTGTTAGAACTTATGCAGAAAACGGCTTCCATCTTCCTAATCGTGATGAAATAGAAAAACATATTACTCCAAAAACAAAAGCGTATATGTTCTCTAACCCTTCAAACCCTACTGGTGTTGTTTCTACTAGAGAAGAACTTGATAACATTGCATATCTTGCTAAAAAACATGATATGTTCATTATAAGCGATGAAGTTTACAGAGAATTTGTTTATGGTGACAGAAAAGCTATAAGTTTCGGTACATATAAAGATGTAGCAGAAAATGTTGTTATAATTGACTCTATATCAAAAAGATTCTCTGCTTGCGGTGCTAGAATAGGATGTGTTATAAGTAAAAATAAAAATTTCAGCAATGCATTATTTAGAGAATGTCAAGCTAGATTATCAGCTCCTACTCTTGAAATGGTTGGTGCTGCTGCTTTATACGATTTACCAGAAAACTATTTTGAAGATGCTAGAAAAGAATACGATAACAGAAGAAAAATATTATTTGAAGAACTCACAAAAATGGACGGAGTAGTTATGAAAGAACCTGAAGGTGCTTTCTATGTACTTGCTAAACTTCCTGTAAAAAATGCTGAGGATTTCGCTATATGGTTGCTTAAAGATTTCAATCTTGATGGTGAAACTGTAATGTTTGCTCCTGGTGAAGGTTTCTACGCTACTCCTGGTTTAGGTGTTGATGAAGTTAGAATGTGTTATGCATTAGACTCAAAAGACTTAAAAAGAGCTATGGAAATATTAAAACAAGGCTTAATCAAATATAAAGCTGAAGTTGAAAAATAATAAAGTATAAAAAATAATTTCTATATAAAATTATAAATAAGGGGGCTATAAAGATAGTCCCCTTTTATTTTATGTACAATTATAAAAAATCTGGCGGAAATTTCTTTACTCTTTCTTTAAATAGAAAATCTATTAATTCTCTTGTTCTTGTAAGCAAATAATATGACCATAATTCTATTGAGCTTTGTCCTGCGGTATATGTATTTACCTCATCTACAGAAATACTTATAGTTTTAGTTGTATCATAGCTTAAATTAATTTTCAAATCTGCCTCATAATATTTACCTTTTATTCTAAATTGAGGAAGCATATCATGTACTATACAATTTCTTATACATTGAAGTGTTTTAGCTAAATTATATTCATTTTTTGGAAGCATCTTATAATTATTTACTATTGATATCAAAAAACCTATATTACATTGAGCTAAATCTTCTACATTAGAAATTTTTTCCTCATATTTTTTGCCATTATTAAATTTGTATATAGAGATATATCCTTCTTCCTGCATTTTTTCTTCTAGCAAAATCATTAGAGATTGTTCAAACATACTTCCAGCTAAAGTACAGCTAGCCTCAAAATATCCAAAATAATAGTTTTGATGTACCTGATAAAGAAGTTTAATCATATGTTCAAGACGCGGATTATTAATTTGTCCGACATGCATTCTTTGATACTGAAGTTTTTTTCTTCGATTTTCTGCTTCTTCCAAAAAATCTTCATTATATCTTTCTTTAAGGCTTAGTTTTGGCTGTTTTACTTTTTTATTTTCATTATTTGAATTTTCCATATATAGTCCTAATTTTATTTATAATAACATTATATAATATAAATATTTGTATAACAAATTTAATAAATAATTATTTAATAATCAATAAAAATAAACTTAATTAACTGTATAGTGAAAAATAAAAGGCATAAAAAAACCACACTTTTTCAAGTATGGTAAAAGAAATGAACCGGTGACGGGTTTCGAACCCGCGCATGCAGGAATGAAAATCCTGTGTGTTAAGCCTCTTCACCACACCGGCATATTATATAAATTGTAAGAACTCTATGTGAGCCAAGAAAGGTTCGAACTTTCGACAACCGCCTTAAAAGGGCGATGCTCTACCGACTGAGCTATTGGCCCGTATTTCTTATCATTCGTTTGAATGTTTCATTATAATACTATGTAATTGATTTTTTGTCAAGCGTAAAATATATTTTTTTTGTATTTTTTTATATTTTTTTAAAATATATTCCAAGGGTTATAATTTGGCAGCTCAGCTTCCACATAAACTTCCTCATCTTTAGTTGGGTGAGGAAATTTCAAGCTTTTAGCAAACAATGCCAAAGGAACATCATCTCTATCATATTTTATATAACTGCCGTATTTCCTATCTCCATATATAGTGTGACCTATATTGGAAAGCTGAACTCTTATTTGATGAAATCTTCCTGTTTCTAATTCAACTCTAAGTAAGCTCAAATTTTTAATTACATCTTCTTTAACAACATTATATTTTAATTTGGCTATTTTGGCATTCTTAGTATTTTCAAAAACTACCTGAGCAATATTGCCTAATTTATTTGTCTTTTTTATAAGATAATTTTCAAGTCTGCCCTCTTTCTCCAAAAGTATGCCATTAACAACAGCATAATAAGTTTTTTCAAATTTTCTATCTCTTATAGCCTCGCTTAATCTTGATGCTGCTTTTGAAGTCTTAGCAAAAACCATAATTCCTGATACTGGTCTATCAAGTCTATGTACAAGACCTAAAAATACATTTCCTTTTTTATTGTACTTTATTTTTATATAATCTTTTATATTATCAAAAAAAGATACATCTCCTGTTATATCGCCTTGAGTTGGTATATTAGGAGGCTTTACAGCAACTATTATATGATTGTCTTCATATATTGGGTTAATATAATTATTAATTTCTTTTTCAATATCCATATTGATGCACCATAAAAAATATTTTGTATAAAAATAAATTAAAAAGCTATATATTACAAGTTATTAATTTATATAAATAGATATTTTTTGAGATTAAAGAATTGCGAAAAATAAAGGAATGTGCCGAGTCAGGGAATCGAACCCTAGACACAGGGATTTTCAGTCCCTTGCTCTACCTACTGAGCTAACTCGGCAAGTGATAGTTATTATAGCACAGTAGATAAAAATGTCAAGCGTTCTTACAAAAAAATATTACAAAAAATATATTTTTAGGTTTATACTTCTGTATATTTTTGACAAATAATATTCTTAAATATATAATAAACAATCATTTTTTAAAAATTTATTAGCAGGTAATATAATGACAAAGAAAAAAGACAGAATTATCACATTTTCATTAGTAGTAGTAATTATAATTTTAATAAATGCAATAATTAATCAATTTACACCAATTATAGACCTAACAAAAGATAAAGTATATTCTTTAAGTAAAGAAAGTAAAAATTTAGTGAAAAATCTAAAAGAACCTATGACTGTGAAATTTTTTGTTACCCCAAATCTTCCGCCTCCTTTTTCAACTTATGAAAGATATATAAAAGACTTATTTGAAGGATATAAATCTGCAGGCGGTAAAAATATAAGTTTTGAAGTGGTAGATGCTTCAAAACATGGTGATTTAGCTACTCAATACAGAATAAATCCAACACAAATAAGTGTATTAGAAAAGGATCAAACTCAAACTAAAGTAGCTTATATGGGACTTTCGTTCATATATGGAGATTCTATAGAAACAATACCATTCGTACAATCAACAGAAGGATTGGAATATAATATAGATACTATTATGAGAAAATTAATGGATAAAAATGATAAGTTAGCAAGATTAGAAAACAATTTAAATGTTTATTATATTTCTTCTCCTGAAATATATGAACTTCTTCCTATAGGTGCTATGGAATTAATACCTGATTCAATTATGCAGGCTGTTTCTGATGCTAATCAAGACTTGATGAATAAAGTAAAATTTATACATGTTGATATGTCAAATCCTTCAGCAGAAAATGAAGAACTATTAAAAAAACTTAATATCAAAAAAATAGAATGGCAGGATATAAAAGACCCTAGCGGAAATATTATAGCAAATAAAGGAAGTGCATATTTTTCATTAGTATTAGAAAATGGAAATGATATAAGAGAACTTTCAACTTCATATATATTATATGGGGCATTTGATGAAATAAAAAATGAAATATCAAAAAATATAGACAGTATGCTTGGACTTAAAGCTACAATAGGTTATGTTCAAGGACATGAAGAAGCTAATTATATAACTATACCTCCTCAATTTGGAGGAAATCCTAATGATGCTTATGACAGTGTAAGCGAATATGTTACTGAAATACAAGGAAATTATAATTTTGAAGCGGTTGATATATCTTTAAATGATATACCTTCAAGTATAGATGCATTAATAGTTGCCGGAAGTAAAACAGCTTATACTGATTATGAATTATATAAATTGGACCAATTCATTATGAGCGGAAAACCTGTACTATTTATGCTTAATGGTGTAGAAATAAATCAAAATGATCCAAATGCTCAAATGTATGGGCCAAAACTTATGCCTGTTACAAATAGATTAAATGAAATACTTCCTAATTATGGTTTTAGTATAGCAACTAATATGATATTTGATGATAGTGCATACAGAGCTCAAGTACAGCAAGGTATGCCTGAACAAAAAATGTACTACATACCTTTAATAGCAGCTGAAAACATTAATGCTAAAAGTGATATAACTAAAAGTATTAATTTAATGCTTGCTCCTATATCATCAGAAATAATAACAAATACAAATAATACAGATATAAAAGTAACTCCATTGATTTATACAAGCGATAAAAGCTGGGTTGAAACAGAAAACTTTATGGCATCTATGACAGGAATGCCAACAGATGCAAGCAAATTATCAAAAAGACTATTAGCTGCTTCTTTTGAAGGCAAAATGAATAGTGCATTTGAAGGAAAAGATATACCAGCATCTACAAATACTCAGAACAATATTAACAGCGGAATAAACAGAATCAATTCTACTACAAGCGGAAAAGTAATAGTAGTTGGTTCTTATGAAATGGCTAAAAACAGTGCTTATACTGTTAATAAAATATTCTTAATGAATTTAGTTGATTATATGGCTGGGGATAATGGACTTATGAGCATAAGAAGAAAAGGAGCTATATATAATCCTCCTTATCAAGTGCCTGAAACAGTTAAGCTCTTTGTAAGAATCATTAATATAGTAATGCTTCCTGTTGCTATTATAGTATTCGGACTTATGTTATGGAGTTCAGATAAAAAGAGAAGACAGCAAATATTTGAAAAGTTTAATAAAAAAACAGAATAATATTTGAAAGCTTTTATGATTATTGGTTACTTTGACAATTTATATTCTTTTGTTATAATAAAATTATGAATGAAAGAAAAGATATTAATGTACTTAACGATTATTTTATGCGTTATATGTTTGCTAAAGAAGGACATGAACGTATTTTAAAGAATCTCATTAATTCTGTAAGATTGGACTACAATCAAGAGGCTTTTGAAGAAGTAAAAGTACTTAATACTTTTAATTTAAAAGAATCCATAAATGATAAACAGTCAATAGTAGATGTTAGAGCAATTACAAAAAGCGGAGAAACTGTTTTAATAGAAATACAAAGAGTTGGAAATCAATCATTTGTATATAGAAGTTTATATTATTGGGCTAAAGGTTATGTTTCTAATCTGAGAAATAATGAAAAATATAATGACTTAAAACAAGTTATAGTTATTAATATTTTAGACTTTAATTTATTAAAAGATATTGATAAAGAACATAGCTGTTATGTAATAAAAGAATTAGAAACTAATCATATACTTACTAATCATCTGGAAATGCACTTCCTAGAACTTCCTAAATATTTATCTAGTAATTCAAAACTTACAGATGAATTAGATGCTTGGTTTTATTTTTTAACAACTAAAGAAAAAATGGAGGATATTATGGAAATGTTAGTTAAAAAAAATCCTATAATGAAAGAAGTTTATGATGAGTATAACAAATTTGTAAACACAAAAGATTTATTTGATAATTATGCTGAATATGAAAAGAATTATTTTGATATTTTAGCTTTAAATGAAGAAAGAATAAAAGGCAGAGAAGAAGGTATAAAAGAAACTCAAATATCAATGGCTAGAAATATGAAAAATAAAAATATGGATTTAAACCTTATTAGTGAATTAACAAATTTAAGTATAGAAGAAATAAAAAAATTATGAGCATTTAGTAAATTTATTTACTAAATATAAATAGCGAATAATTTTTTTATAAATAAATTAAAGAAATAAAAAACTTGTGAGCATTTAGTAAATTTATTTACTAAATATAAATAGCGAATAATTTTTTTATAAATAAATTAAAGAAATAAAAAACTTGTGAGCATTTAGTAAATTTATTTACTAAATATAAATAGCGAACAAGGTTTTTATTGGGAAATAAAAGAAATAAAAAAATTATAATAAAATAAATAAACTATAGAATTGATAAAAATATGGCTAAGAAAAATAACACTATATTTGTATGCGATAATTGCGGAGAAAGCACTATTAATTGGATGGGTAAATGCCCTTCCTGCGGTTCTTGGAATACTTTAAAACCATTTACAGAACCAAGTGCCGACGTTAATAAAAGTATAAGAGAAAAAACTTCAGTTGCTACCGATAAAGCACCATTAACATCTATAAAAAAAATAAAAACTAATGAAAGCACAAGAATGTCAACCAACATAGATGAACTTAATAGAGTTTTAGGCGGAGGTTTAGTATCTGGAAGCGTTATTCTTATAGGAGGTGAACCGGGAATAGGTAAATCCACATTGCTTTTACAAGTTGCTTCAAATATAGCTAAAAATGAAAAAGTTTATTATTTCACAGGCGAGGAATCACTTGAACAAATAAAATTAAGAGCTGACAGATTAGATCTTGCAGATTCAGACTTTTTAATATCATCAGAATCAAATTGTGATAATATAATAAACACTTTATTAGATGAACCTCCTACCCTAGCAATAATAGACTCTATACAAACAATATACAGTCCTTCAACTAATAGTATAGCAGGTTCCCCTGCACAAATAAAAAACTGCGCTTGGGCTTTAATGCAAACTGCAAAATTAAAAAATATAACAATATTTCTTGTTGGTCATATAACCAAAGAAGGTACAATAGCAGGCCCTAAAATTTTAGAGCATATTGTTGATTGTGTATTATATTTTGAAGGCGACGATAAAGTAATGTACCGAATACTTCGTGCTGTAAAAAACCGTTTTGGAACAGTTGATGAGGTTGGCATATTTGAAATGGCGGAAAAAGGATTAATGGAAGTAAAAGACCCTTCAAGAGTATTTACAAGAGGTTTAAATGAAACAGTATTTGCTGGAAGTGTTATAACTCCTGTAATAGAAGGAAGCAGAGTATTTTGCGTAGAGCAAGAAGCATTAGTTGGAAGCAGTGCATTTGGTTATCCTAGAAGACTTACAATAGGTTATGATCAATATAGACTTTTGATAATAATAGCTATATTAGAAAAAAGAGCACATTTAAATTTATCGAATCAAGATGTATATATCAATATAGCAAACGGACTTAATGTTAAAGAAACAGCAAGTGATTTTTCTATAGCAATGGCAATAGCTTCAAGTATGTCCGGAATATCTATACAAAGAACAACTGCATATATTGGAGAATTGGGACTTTCCGGAGAGATAAGACCTGTAAGATTTATAGAAAGACGCATAAAAGAAATGAAAAAATTTTCTTTAAAAGAAGTATATATTTCTAAAAGAGCATTGAAAGAAATAAAAAATCCTGAAGGTATAAAAGTTATTGGAGTAGAACATATATCTGAAGCTGTAAAAAAATTAGGAATATCATGATATTTTTTGACGATAATTAAAAATATATAAAAAAATACATTGAAAAATATCTATATATAGTTTATAATAACTGTATATAGAATGTACTGGTTAGAATATTTAAGGTAAAATTTTGAGCAATAAAGTTGACGAGTTCTACAACATATTTAAATTTTGTGTTCCTACAAATAAAGAATTAGCTGATAATGAAAGAGCAATACTTGAAAATATCATTAATATGTCAAATAAAGAAGCTACTGCTTATATAAGGCAATATGTAGCGAAATTAACACATTATAATAAAAATTTCTTAGATAATAGCACTGCAAAAGAAATATTAAAAATACTTATAGAAATTGGATTCATATTAAGATTACAATATTTAGATTATTTAAAGAAGAAAGAAAATAATACTTTAAATAACAACGATGAAGAAATAATGAATTTATCTAAAATGATTCAGCTTCTCATATCAGAAATATCTATAATAATATCCACAAAAGAATATGAAACTACAAACATGTTTGATACTATGAAAGAATTGAAAAGCGATTCTACAATAGGTCATGTAAATAGAGTATTTTTAACTTCAATTGAATCTATAGTATTTTTTAATGAAAAATTAAAACAAGGTGTCATTAATAAAATAAGAGTAGATTTTAAAAAGTTTTACTATAAATATGCTGAGAGAATATATCAATTATATAATATACAGGATATAAAAAATACATTAGATTCCAATGTTAAATTAGGTATAAGAAAGATAGAAACAAGTACAGTTATAGACACTGTTGTAGGAATTTTAATGCATGACATAACTTTAAATAAATCAAGAGATTATATACCAATATCCAGTGAAGAAAAAGATAATCACTCAATAAAAGATTATAGTTTTGCTAAATATTTTATGAGAGGCTCTGAAGGAATAGCATTAACCGTTTCCCTACATCATGAATATTATGGTTATGGATATGGTCTTTTTACAGAATTATATAAAGCAGCATTGAAAAGAAATCCGAATCATCAAATAGAATATATAATATCTTATGATTATAAAGATTTATTAACATTGCAAAGTTTAACTTATTTGCCTGCAAAAATATTGGAAGTTATAGACTTATATGATACATTAACAAATGGTGAAAAAAAGACAGAAAAAGAAGCAATAAAATTTATGACAGAAGAATGCTTAGAAAATAATGTATTGCTTGATCCAATAATGATAGATATGTTTATAAAATTTCTTAAAGAAAAGAAAAAGATAAAACTATAAATCAAAAATATTTAGATATAATTTCTTTTATTCCTTCTTTATCTAACTTATACATTTTCAAAAGCTCGTTTCTAGTAGCTACTTCAAAAAACTTATTAGGCAAAGCATGAATTTTTACAGTTTTATATATTTCATTATCACTTAATAATTCTAATATAGCACTTCCTATACCGCCTGACTTTATAGATTCTTCTATAATTAAAATTTTATCAGCTTTTCTTACTAAATTTAAAATTGTTTCTTCATCGAGAGGCTTTAAAGTAGATAAATTAAGTATAGTAGCATCAAAGTTCATATCATCAGCAGCATCAACTATATCTATAAGAGTTTGACCATAACTTATAATAAGATTATTAGTTTTTCCAGCATTTCTAATGATATGAGCCTTACCAATTTCAAAATTATCAGCAACAATATTTTCTTTTAATTCTCTTACAGATGATTTATTATATCTTATTACTGTAGGGCCTTTATATTCTACAGATTTTTTCACCATATCTTTGAAATCTTTTTCACCAACCGGAGCCATTATAGTAATATTTGGTACAATTCTTAAAAAAGAAACATCAAATACTCCTTGATGAGTATCTCCATCCTCCGGAACTAATCCTGCCCTATCTATCATAAGTTTAACATTTGCATTCATTATTCCAATATCATGTATAACTTGATCATATCCTCTTTGCAAGAATGTAGAATATAAGCATACAAAAGGTATTATTCCATTCTCAGCAAGACCAACAGCAAAAGTAACAGCATGCTGCTCTGCTATGCCGACATCAAAAAATCTATCTTTAAAAAGTTTTGCATACTCTGTTAATCCTGTACCTGACTCCATCGCCGCAGTTATAGCAACAACATTTTTATTTTCTTTTGCAGCATTTACAATACATTCGCCTGCAAGATTAGAAAATGTTTTAGCATTGGATTTATTTTTTAATTCTCCAGTTTCAATATTAAAAGGAGCAATTCCATGGAATTTAGAAGGATTTTCCTCTGCTATTTTGTATCCTTTACCTTTAACAGTATTAACTTGTACCAATCTAGGGCCTCTTATAGATTTAACTTTTTGGAATATATCAAGTAATTCCTCATAATTATGCCCATCAACCGGACCAAAATATTTAAATCCCATTTCTCTGAATGCAATTCCAGGAGCAACAAAAGTTCTGATAGCACCTTTACCTCTGTCTATAAACTCATTGGCTATATCTCCGAAAGGTAAATTAGAAACAAGTCCCCTAACCTTTTCTGAAGCTTCCTGAATCAAACTGTCATTTAATGTTGTATTTAAAAATTTTGATATAGCACCTATATTCTTACCTATAGACATTTCATTATTATTGAGAACTATAATTATATCAGTATCTGTATGAGCAATATTATTCATAGCCTCAAGTGCCATACCGCCTGTCATAGCTCCATCGCCTATTATAGCTATAACATCGCCTCTAAGCCCCAATATATTTTTTGAACATGCCAAACCATAAGCAAATGATAATGATGTAGATGAATGCCCTGTTTCTTCTATGTCATGTTCTGATTCGCATCTTTTTGGAAATCCTGAAATTCCGCCATAAGTTCTCAATGTATGGAATTTATCCTTTCTTCCTGTAATTATTTTATGAGTATATGCCTGATGTCCTACATCAAATATAAAAGCATCTCTTGGAGAAGAAAATAAATAATGAAGCACAATAGTTAAATCAACTACGCCTAAATTGCTTCCTAAATGTCCGCCTGTATTTGATACATTATTTATTAAAAATTCTCTTATCTCTGAAGATAGTATTTTTAATTCTTCTACATTTAATTTTTTTAAATCACTAGGGCTGTTTATTTCTTCTAAATACATACATTACCTTACCATAAAAATATAAAGCAATTATAACTATAAAAGATTTTATTTCAACTAAAAATATATAAATGATAAATTTGCACAGGAGCCAGACATATTGCATTAAGTATTCCTTAGTTTTTTAAAGTATAACATAGGTGTATCATAATTTA
>NZ_CALXRM010000034.1 GCF_944390845.1 uncultured Brachyspira sp. | reverse complement strand
TGAAATGCGTAAAAAACAATATGAATATTATAGAGATAAATTACTAACTTTTGAGGAGAAGAAAATTAAAGAGTAATCAGCCGCACTTAATATTTGCGTTTGATAAGGTTGAGCGTTACCGTGCGGGAAGCCGATACGGCGAGTATCAGGAACGCATAGTTAAAATATTAGACCGTTTTGACGCTTTATGTAATGACATTAGTTCAGGTTTGCCTGCGGAAATTGAAATGCGTAAGAAGCAATACAAATACTACAGAGATAAGTTATTAACTTTTAAGGAGAAGAAAATTAAAGAGTAATCAGCCGCACTTAATATTTGCGTTTGATAATGTTGAGCGTTACTGTGCGGGGTGGTGGTACAGCTCGTACAAAAAAAATTAGATTTGCAGGCTTATTCTTTAAAAAATGTTTGTTTAATAATAAGGGCGGGTTTGGGTGGGCTATATAATGTAATTTTTTGAAAAATGAAAAGTAATCATCCGCATACCCGTCGGGTACTTCCTCACTTCGTTCGGTCGCGTATAGTTGGCGTTTGATAAGGTTGAGCGTTACCGTGCGGGAAGGTGCCTGCGAAGCATACCTACTGTAACGGTTCGCGGTTGACAAACTTAAAAAATTTTAGTATTGATAATAAAAATATCACTTTACTTTTTTTAAAGTTACAAGTATATCTTCATTTTCTATATGTTCAAAGCTTCCTTCATAGCCGTATTTTACACAGCCTCTGATCACACTTTCACAGCTTGAATGTCCGCTTACCAATACCTCTATAATAGTATTTAATTCTGTGTTATTGATAGCTGCACATTTAGCCTGAAAAGATGCTTGAGAACATGACATTCCTCTTGTATCTACTTTAATAGTTTCTGGCATAATAAATCCTTTTTTTAATATTAAATTATGGATTAAGAAACCATAATATTTTTAGTGAAATATACTTAAAACAAACTTTTATAAGAAGCCGTAACTATTATAATAAGCATTAGATTTATATATCTAAATATTCTTTTTATTATAACCTCTGCCGCTACCTCGTATTATCACAACCTTACCTAGTTTTAATAATGCAAGGTAGAGGCAGAGTTCATTATATAACTTCCAAAAATTTTGTGCAGTATATTTCTTTTATATAATGACAACAACCTGCTGCACAATAAGTAATATCAGCTGGCTGTATTTTCTTTCATTGTGAAGCCAATGATTATACAAAATACTAAACCTGAAATAACAGCTCCCATTCCATATACTGTAGGTCCTGCAGTTGAACTTGCCAAATTAAAGTTATGAGCAAATCCAGCACCAACTAACATACCTATAACAAAAATGAAACTGTCCATATTACCTTCCGCAGATTGTATCATTTGTCTTCCAGGACAGCCTGTACCTAAAGTAAATGCTAAACCTGTAAGTATCATTGATACGACATTCCATAAAATATTTGTATGGGCTATTGGTTGATTCTCCATAGAAAAAGCAAATCTGCCTGTTATTATGTTTACTATCAAAGCAGCAGCAATAAAAGCTATAACGCCTTTAGTCATATGGAAATCTTTCATAAATATACCATCTCTAAGTCCGCCTACAGTGCAGAATCTTGATTTTTGAGCTATGAATCCTATTATTATAGAAGCTATTAAAGCTATAACTATAGGGGCTTTCATACTTCCTGGACCAGATTCAGAAAAGAATATTGGGCCGCCTTCAGAGAATTTAGTTTTTGACAATAATAATATTAAAAGTATTATTGATATAACTAATGGCAAGAAACCAACTAACTTATTTTTATAAGCTTTTGGCTGACCTAAAGAGAAATTTTGTTTCCAGAAGAAAACTCCTATTCCTCCGCCTATAATAATACCTATTAAACCAAATATTCCGTTAATGTCTCCTCCTGCTACTCTTAGCAAAGTTCTCCAAGGACATCCTAGAAAAACTAAAGCACCGATCATAGCAAAGAAACCTAAACAGAATCTTATAATAGGTGAGCTTCCTCCCTTAGGAACGAATTCTTTAGAGAGTACTGCTGATATTGTGGCACCAATAATAAGCCCTATTAATTCGGGTCTTATATATTGAACCGCAGCTGCTCTATGCAAACCGACAGCTCCTGCTAAATCGCGGGTAAAACATGCAATACATATACCCATATTAGCAGGATTGCCCATTACAGAGAGCCAAGCAGCTATAGCCCCTATAACAGCACCAGCTATTATAATGCCTATAGAGCTTGTGAAAATGTCTTTTTTCATTTTCAACTCCTTTTAGTATATTTTTGTGTGTAATTTTATAATAAAAAAAATTAATTATCAATATTTCTTTATTATAAACTTGAATAATAATAAAAAATAATTATATTAGTATTTTATAAATATAATTGATATTTGGTAATAATTATGAAAGAGTTAGACTTAATAAAGAAAAGAATAAAATTTATAAAACAAAAATTAATTGATATACGCAGAGATATACATTCATATCCTGAATTATCTAATCATGAATATAGAACTATGAATGTTGTATCAGAAAATTTAGAATATAATGGTATAAAGCATAGAACAAAAGTAGCGGGTACTGGAGTTATAGCAGATATTGAAGGAAAAGATAAAAGTTTTACAGTAGCTTTTAGGTCAGATATGGACGCTTTGCCTATTGATGATTTAAAGCATTGTGATTATGCTTCAAAGAATGAAGGTGTATGTCATGCTTGCGGACATGATGTTCATACTGCAATAAATATTGGAATGGGATATATATTTTCAAATACTAGCGATGAAAAAATAATTCCTCCTTGTAATGTCAGATTAATTTTCCAGCCTGCAGAAGAAAGTGTAGGCGGTGCTTTACCTATGATGAAAGAAAATGCATTGGAAAATGTTAATGTAATATATGGGCTTCATGTTTCTTCAAGTACCGAAATAGGGTATATTCAAATAAATGATAATATAGTTAATGCAAGCTGTTTGGATTTTAAAATAAAAGTTTATGGAAAAAGTGCACATGGAGCAAATCCTGCAAGCGGTATAGATGCTATAGTTATATCTTCAAAAATAATAAATGATTTACAAACTATAATAAGCAGGAATGTGAATGCTGAAGATAGTGCCGTTATTACAATAGGAACTATCAATGGAGGAACTGCAACAAATATTATATGCGATTATGTAGAGATAACAGGAACTATAAGAGCTTTAAAAGAAAGTGTTATGTTAACAATAAAAAACAGAATAAAAAAATTAATAAAATGCGTATCTAATTCATTTGACGGAGATGCTGAGTTTATAGAATTAGTTTATTTTGCAAGTCTTGTTAATTGGAAAGATGCTTCAAATATAGTAAGAAATAATGCTGTTAATTTTCTCGGAGAAAAAAGAGTATTAAAATTGACACCTTCATTAGGTTCAGAAGATTTTTCATTTTTTATTCAGAATAAGCCTGGAGCATTTTTTAATATAGGTTCAAGGAATGAAAAAATTGGAATAGTACATAAGGCACATAATGGATTATTCGATGTAGATGAGGATTGTATAGAAATAGGACTTACTTTACAGATAATGAACCTTTATGAGAGTTATGCAAAAAGAGAATTATTTCCTATAGGCAGAGAGAGATAAAAATAGTAAATATATATTAATAATAACAAAATTAATTTATAGTTGACAATAGTTTATTATGAAATATAATTCCAAATAAAAAATATACTAATGGTGGGTACGATGAAAAAGCTTTATTTTATTTTAATATTAGTTTTTATTTTTATTTCATGTTCATCTAAGAAAAATATTGATGATAATACAATATACGTTAATTTAGGAGGAGAACCTAAAACTATAGACCCAGCATTAAATATAACATTACAAGGTTCTACTTATGTAACGCATTTATTTGAATGTTTAACTACAAAATATAAAGATATAGCTATTCAGCCAGGAGCTGCAGAGAGCTGGGAAATATCTGAAGATGGCTTAACATATGTATTTCATTTAAGAACTAATGGTAAATGGTCAGACGGAAAACCTTTAACTGCGGCTGATTTTGAATATTCTTGGAAAAGAGTTGTTGATCCTAAAACAGCAAGCGAACCTAGTTATTTATTTGAGCCTATATTGAATTTTTCTAATGTTAATGGAGGATATATGCCTGTTGATGAATTTGGAATAAAGGCTATAGATGATTATACTTTAGAGGTAAAATTGGAATATCCTACAGCTTATTTCTTGGAATTGGTAAATCTTCCGGTATTTTCTCCAGTTAGAAAGGATATGGTTGAAAAGGATCCTGATAATTGGACTAGAAATCCTAAAACTTGTATAGGAAATGGGGCATTTCTTTTACAGGAGAGAAAGCCTGATCAGAGCATTACAGTAGTTAAGAATACTAATTATTGGAATAAAGATACTATAGTTGCTGAAAAAATAAAATTCGTTCTTATGGACAATCCTACTTCTGCGGTAGCCGGAGTTAAAGAAGGTTCTTTACATTTTTCGGATCAATTTCCATATCAAGATATAGATACTTTAAAGAAAGAGGGTTTTATTGATATTGCCACTAGAATAGGAACTCAATATTATGCTTTGAATACTACTAATGAAACTTTGAAAGATAAAAGGGTAAGAAAGGCATTATCTCTTGCCATAGACAGAAATTATATAGTTGATAATGTATTAAAATCAGGAAAACCAGCCGGTGCTTTGGTTCCTTGGGGTGTTACTGATGTTGAAGGGTATTTCAGAGATAATGCTGGGGAATATATAAGCACTAATAAAGAAGATTATCAAAAGAATGTTGCAGAGGCTAAAAGATTAATGGCTGAAGCTGGATATCCTAATGGAGAAAATTTCCCAGTATTAGAATTCTTTATTACTTTCAGCAATGATATACCTATGTTTGAGGCAGTTCAGAATATGTGGAAGGTTAATTTGGGCATAGATGTAAAACTTACTCAAATGGAATTTGCTCCTTTTATACATGCATTCAGAACGGAAAGAAATTATACTATGGCTGCTGCAAGCTGGACAGGAAGCTATAATGACCCTACAACTTTTTTAGGTATGTTTGTAAGCTATTCATATAAAAACCATTCATTATTTACAAATGCTGCTTTTGATGAGGCAATAAGCATAGCTTCAAAAATTATAGATCAGAATATAAGAATGAGAGAATTACATAAGGCTGAGAAAATTTTAATAGAAGATGAGGCTGTTATAATACCTATAGCTTATTTTGAACCTGCTGTATTAAAAAGCCCTCAATTAAAAGATGTATTTTATATTCCTTTTGCTCAATATAAATTCTCTTATTCATATTTGGATAACTAATAAATTTAAAGTTCTTGTTTTTTGTACAAAAATTTATATACTATTAATAGTACAATTACAACATTAAAAGTTGAGGATTATTGAGGTTTATGGAAGACATTTTTATTGGAAAGTTAATAAAGGAATTGCATACAACTTTAGATAATAGGTTTAATAGGTTTTTAGAGAGGCATAAGTTAACAGCATCTCAAATGGATATATTGATGTTTCTATATCATAATGAGCAAAGAATTATAAATCAAAGAGATATAGAAGGATTTCTGGGTTTAAGCAATCCTACCATAGCCGGAACCTTATATAGGTTAGAGAAAAAGGGATTCATAAAAAGAAAAATAAGTGCAGATGATAAAAGATATAAAGAAATATACCTCACGCCTAAAAGCAAGAAATTAAAAGAAATTGTATTTGAAGATATTAAAAAAAATAATGCAATAATGTTTTCGAATATGACTGTTAAAGAAAAAGAAACTTTAGTATTAATAATAGAAAAACTTTTGAGCAATTTACAAAATAATAAAGATAATAATCCATTTTAATTTTAAATCATAAAAACAATACTAATTGACATTTATGTATTTGATTATATAATTATTCGATGTGATAGACGTATATTAACCAAAATAATAAGCATCTTAGCTTAATTCAATTTATTTTAAGGGGTTGATATATGTTTATAAAATTCAATAAAGTTTCATTTTCTTATGACAGTTCAGATAATATATTAAATGGAGTTTCTTTTCATATAGATAATTCATGTACCGCTATAGTAGGGGAAAATGGTGCTGGTAAAACAACATTAGCTAAATTGATAACAGGTTTATTAAAACCTTCAAGCGGTTCTATAGATTATTCAAATAAAAATGTTGTAAGTGCTTATTGCAATCAGGAATGTGTAGTTTTGCCGTATAATGCTGAAAATTTATTTTATGATGACAGTTCATATTCAGGGTATTTAATTTCTATATTTAAATTAGACTGCAGTTATTTGTACAGATTTGATACTTTAAGTTTTGGAGAGCGTAAAAGACTTCAAATAGCTTCAGCACTTTATACTAATCCGGATATATTGGTATTAGATGAACCTACTAATCATATAGATAATGAATGTAAAAATATGCTTATAAATATTATAAAAAGACTTGAATGTATAGTTATAATAATAAGCCATGATATAGATTTTCTTGATGAATTGGTAAGCAAATGCATATTCATTAGAAATGGAAATTGTAAATTAAGAATAGGTAATTATAGTCAATGCAGAGAATATGAGAAAAATGAAGAAGATTATCGAATAAGTTTATATGAAGAAAGTAAAAAGAAAACTAAAATATTAGAAAACAGATATAAAAAACTTCAAAATGAATCAGATGCCAAAAAAAGCAAATGCGGAAGTAAAAGAAATATAGATAAAAAAGATCATGATGCTAAAGGAAAAGTGGATGCCGCAAGACTTACAGGAAAAGATTCAAGACTTGCTACAAAAGCTAAACAGGCTAAAAGTTTATATAATAAAAGTGTATCAGATAAAGAAAATCTCTATATAAAGAAAAGAGAAGTTTTAAATATGGAGTTCATAGGAGAAAAATATAAAGGAAAGTTTTTATTCTATTTAGCAGAGTCCGAAGAAACTGTAATAAACAATATAATTTTGAAGCATTCAGAACTTTTAATAGAACGTGACAGTAAAATAGGTATTCAAGGTGTGAATGGATGCGGAAAAACTACTTTGGTTAATTATATAATAAACACTATGAAAAATAATAACATAGAAAAAATAGTATATATTCCTCAAGATATTGATAGAGATGAATGGAATAAAACTTTTAATAGTATAAAGTCTTTGGATTATGAATCATTAGGTTTTTTAATGAGTTTTGTTAATAGACTTGGAAGCAATCCAAAATCAGTTATTAATTCAACTAATCATAGCCCTGGAGAAATGAGAAAGATTATGCTTGGTTTATCTGTATTACAAAACCCTTATATAATAATATTAGATGAACCTACCAATCATCTTGATATAGACTCTATAGAAAGACTTGAAGAAGCTCTTATCAGCTTTAATTGTGCTTTATTAATAGTAAGTCATAATAAAAATTTTCTTAAGAATACTGTAAATACATTGTGGAATATAGAAATAGTAAATAAATACAGTGTTTTAACTGTAAGAAATACTATATAAAAATATATGTCTGTATTTATGTTTCAAATAACTTAATTAATTTTAATAGATTACTTCCCGATAATAAGTTGTATATTTATTAAGGTTATAAGTTTATGTATTTTAATGTAAGAATTAGTTCTAAAATATTCTATTGTATAGTATTAGCATGTATTGCTTTTACTGTATATGTGTTTGTTTTTAGTCCTAAAGGTTTTCTTACACTGGATTCAAAAAAGACTGTGATAGAAAATAAGAAGAAAAGATTAGAAGAGTTAAATAGAAAGAAAGTACAAATTACAAGCAATATAGAAAGGTTAAAAACTGATAAAGAGTATATATTATCTTATGCTAAAACTTTCGGCTATTTAGACAGCAGTAAGAACGAGAAGATAATTAAAATCATTAAAGATGAAAAAGAGGAAAATTCTGGTACAGCTGCATCAGTTTCGTCAAAAAAAGAATATGAAAATGAAAGTCATGTTAATATAAAAGGTGCTTTAATATTGGCATTTATGATAGTATTATGTTTTGTATTCTATTTGATACTTCTCAATAAAAATATCTTGCCTAAATTTAAGAAGAAAAGAGTTGCCTTTTATAAAGGGTAATCAATAATTTTTTAATAACAATATATACCTAAACAACTATATTTTGTCAATTTTTGTTTTTTCAATTTTATTGTTTGTGGTGGCTTTGCCCCCACACCCCCAGTTCTTTTGTTGGCACAAAGAACCAAAAAGACTGCATTTTTAGTTTAAATCTAGGTTATACCATACATTTAATACATATATTTTTCAATATAAAGTTCTAGCAATTGCGTTTTTTGCAACTTTTTTGTGCGGTAAAAAAGTTGATAATATTACATAATGTGCAATAGTCGGAAAAATGAAATCGTTTCAGTATATACTGTGCGGGTTGCCACTACGGCTAGTAGTTGACAAACTCTAAAATTTTCAGTATATATTGTTATAATACTATTCTCATAATATATTTATATCAATTTAATAAATTTATTTATATAGAATGATTTTATTACTTATTATGTGAAAACAATATAAGAATTAATTTTTATTTAATAAGTTGTTCGAGTATAAAAACTATTATTTTATAGAGGGTGACTCAAAGAAAATAGAAATCCCGCATCTTTATAAACAGGTTCATAATAAGGCATAAAATTGAAACTGAATCCCTCTTTCTTTTTACCGTACACTCTTTGATAACTATCATAAGCTACAGCAGCACCGCAAAATACAGCAGCTGTTATTTCAAATAGAGTAGCTGATATCCATAAACTTTTATACCTATTTCTTCCAGTTGTAGAGGCAGCAACATTGGCAGTTTCTATAGCATCTAAACCGAATACTAAATAAGTAGCATAAGTATATGAAAAAAATGCAGTTAATAGAAAAGTTACCTCTGTATATCTGAAAGGGTGAGTTCTATTATCATTATTTATCATAATAGGAGAACTTGTTACCCCATTTTGCTTTATTATATTATTGCCTTCCATCATAAATACAGAATTGACACTATTTGTATCTATATTGTATTCTGATTGTAATTGTTCATTTGTTTCTATTATCTTATTTTGATTTTCATTTTCATTAGTATTATATTTTTTTGATGTATCTGAAAAATAAAAAGCACCAAAAAAGGTATTTGATATAATAAATAATATTATTAAAATTCTTATTCCCATTATAGTATAAAATATGCTCCAAGTGTAAATTCTAATCCTGTAAGATTAACGGTTTTTATTTTTTCTGGTATAGAAATTTCTGTATTATCAGTAAAAACCCCTATATTAATTGGGTCTGTATAGAATCGGTATCCAACCCCCAAATTAACTCCTATAGTATCTGTAATGTTATATTGTATGGAAGCTAAAGCTCCAATACCAAACATAACATCTCTAGAATCTATTTTAGCACCATTTTTCAAAAAAGTATAGTTGTCAATGAAATAGTTTCCGCCATATACTTCTCCTATAGTAGTAAATGACAAACCTACTCCTATATATGGACTTAATACAAGTTTTAAAACTTCCTGATATAAATTTATATTAATATCAAAATTAAATCTAGCATCTATAGCATAACTTGATTTAAAGAAATCTCCAAATAATACTCCAAAACTTACATTAGGCGAGAATAATGTTCCATTATATCCCATTTTTAAATGAAGACCCAAAGCATAATCATTTTTCTTTAATGATAATTTTAATTGATTTCCATTTGGTCTTACAGAACTTTGATAAGTTTTTTCAAATGCAGTCATTTTATATGAAGCATAATTCAAAGATAAACCTACGAAGAAATTGCCTATAGTAGTTTCTCTTGCAATATCTCCAGGCTGAATATTTCTTCCTCTTGATATTTTTGCTATTGAATATTCATTTCCTAATTCTTTTATTCTTAAAGTACCTTTGTACTGATAACCGCCGCTTATAACATTTCCTGAATCAAGTACTATATCTTTTTTTGGAGAAAATACTTTGAATCTTGTATTTTGATTTACTCCATGATTTCTTCCAGCTAAAATTATAACATTTCCATCACTTATATCTGATATTGTTAATGTTATTTTGAATATATCCTTCATCTTTTTTTCTACTTTTGAAGCTAAATCATTGCATGCCTCATTAATTGCCTCATCTCTTAAAGCATAAGAAGGATAACTTGTTATACTGTAATAGCTGCTTCCGGTTAATTTTGATGAATATAATATCTTTGTAGTTTCAACATCTACTATTTGAAGAACCATTTCTACTTCGCCGTATAAACTTCCGCTTCCTGTATCATTATCATAATCATAGCTTGTATTAGCTCTTACTATACTTCCTGTTATAGCTTTAGAATATCCGTATATTTTTCCAACTTCAATTACCTGTGATTCAGTTATTCCAGTTAATTGCAATTCCATTTCTTTTAGATATTTATCTAAATTTTTTCTATCTACTATATTAAATCTATTCATTCTGGTTAATGAATTTTCTATTAATGAAGTTAATTTTTTGCCTAAATCTTTTCCATATCCGCTTGAAGTATCTTTTATTTCAAAAACAGCTATATTTTCTTTTATATATCTATCGCCTATTGGTTTGGAATTCTGCTGAGCTAATAAGAGGTTTGCTGATATAAGAATAAATATAAATATTATTTTTTTTACAAACATTAAAATAACACTCTAAACAATCATTTTAATTTTTATTTTCCTATAAAAAGAGAATAATCTTTTTATAATATATTTATAGAATAAAAAAGTCAAATTTATATTTTTTATTGATAAATTATTAAAAAGAATATATTATTATAAAAGTATAAATATAAATTAAAGGAGTATAAAACTATGAATGAAAATTCTGTAAAATATAGTTCAGCAGGTAATTTAGTTTGTGTAACTATGGATAAATCATTTAACATAAGTAATTTAACTATAGATGAAAGCCTTTTAGCAAAAGAGCAAAAAGAATTATTGGAGGAAATGATAACTTCAAGCATAAATGAAGTAGTTTCTAAAGTTAAGGAATTGAAAGCAAAATCAGATGATGAAGATGAAGATACTCGTACTTCAGAAAGTAATAAACAGACATTTAATCCATTTAATATGAATTTATCAGATATGAACAAGATGTTTAGTGATATAAGTAAGATGACATCAGTAGAATATAAAGACGGTAAATTAAATATATCTTTAGATTCAATAACTCCTGATATGATATCAAAAATGAATGATATGATGAATAATATGAATAATAAAGATGATGATGACAAAAAGGATTAATTGTTTTGAATAATATACAGTCTTTAGATAAACTTACACAAATTATATCAAGACTTCCGGGCATAGGCACAAGAACAGCTATGCGTCTTGCTTTATATTTATTTGATTGCGATGAGGAGTATTTGAAAGAATTTGCTGATACATTATCTTCATTGCATGAGAATATAAAGTTATGCAAGGAATGTTATAGTTTGAGCGATAACGATATTTGTCATATATGTTCTAATGATAAAAGAGAGCATAGTAAAATATGTGTTGTAGAGTCATATCCGGATATGCTTGCTATAGAAAAAACTGAAGAATATAATGGTGTTTATCATGTGCTTGGAGGACTTATAGCACCTTTAAAAGGTATAGGTATAAGCGATATAAGAATAAGAGAGCTTATAGAAAGAGTAAAAAATCATAATATTGATGAAATAATGATAGCATTCAGTGCATCATTAGAAGCTGACACAACCGCTGGATATATTTTTAAAATACTTAAAGAAAATAATTATCAGGGTAAAGTAACTAGAATTACCTATGGAATTTCTTTAGCCAGCGATATAGAAAATGCAGATTCAAGATCTTTAGCTAGAAGTATTTTGGATAGGGTGGAAATGAATTAATATTTAAATTGATTTAATAAGGTTACCAAATGAAAGATTATATATTATCAATTGGCGGTTCTAATATAGATATACAGGGATTTTCTAAAAATAGAATACTGTTAAAAGAATCTAATCCGGGAAAAATAAAAGTTTGTGCCGGCGGTGTTGAAAGAAATATTGTTAATAATTTGTCTAATATTGGATTAAAAGAAATAAAATTTGTTACTTCTATAGGTGATGATATATTTGGTGATATACTATTAGATAATATAAAATCATTGGGAGTAGATACTTCTTATGTAGTAAGAAAAGGTGCTTCTACTTCATATATAGCTATACTTAATAATGATAAAGATATGGAAATTGCTATGTCTGATATGGATGCACTTGATGAAAATGTAAATGTTTCATATTTAGATACTATTAAAGATGTTATAAGTAATGCAAGTTTCATAACTATAGATGCTGTTATGAACAGAGGTATATTTGAATATTTGATAAATAATTTTCCAAATAAAAGACTTTTAAGTGATGCAGTTTCAATAAGAAAGGCAGAGCATATAAAAGGATTAGAAAAATATATTTATGCTTTGAAAATCAATTCAAATGAGGCATCATTCTTGCTTGATAAAGAAATTAATACTATAGATGAAGGAAAAGAAGCTGTAAAAGAATTTTTAGATAAAGGTGTTAAAGAAATTTATATAACATTTGGAGCTTTAGGTATATGTTATGGTGTTATAGGTGATAATAATGTTTATCATTTAGAGGCACCAAAAGTTAATATAGTAAATGCTTCCGGTGCCGGAGATGCTTTTATGGTAGGAATAGCCTATTCCATATTTCATAATTATGATCT
Source organism: uncultured Brachyspira sp. (assembly GCF_944390845.1). Lineage (GTDB taxonomy): Bacteria > Spirochaetota > Brachyspiria > Brachyspirales > Brachyspiraceae > Brachyspira > Brachyspira pulli. Next base: position 20,495 of record NZ_CALXRM010000034.1, on the reverse strand, counting down.
TGATTATAAAGTTAAATTTTCTGCTATAATGTCAATGCTTGCTTTAGAGAGTGAAGATACTGTCAATAATAATATCAGCTTGGAAATTGTGGAGCAAAGAATCAAAACTATATTCAATTAAATAAAATTCCTATTCTTTAGAAATATTTGTTATTTTATTTTGACGAAAGAATATATTATATTGTTAAAAAATTTTATAACATAAAAAATAAACTATAAAATAAGGATAAAATAATGAATAATTTAGAAGAATTTTTAGATATAAGCGAAGAAGTAAAAGAAGCTTTATATGAAAAAAGAGCAGTTGTGGCATTAGAAAGTACAATAATATCACATGGAATGCCTTATCCTGAAAATGTTGAAAGTGCTTTAAACTCAGAAAAAAATATACGTGAAAATAATGCAGTGCCTGCTACTATTGCCATAATAAAAGGAAAGATAAAAGTTGGTTTAAATAAAGAAGAACTTGAATATATGGGTTCTAATAAAAATATAGCAAAATCAAGCAGGAGAGATTTGGCTACTATGATAGCATTAAAAAAAGACGGAGCTACTACAGTAACAACTACTATGATAGGTGCTTCTCTTGCTGGAATAAAAGTATTTGCTACAGGCGGAATCGGAGGAGTTCACAGATATGCTCAGGAAACTTTTGATATATCAGCAGATTTACAGGAATTAAGTAAAACAAATGTTGCCGTTGTATGTGCAGGAGCAAAATCAATATTAGATTTAGGACTTACTATAGAATATCTTGAAACTTTCGGAGTTCCAGTACTTGGATATAAAACAGAAAATTTCCCAGCATTCTATACAAGAGAAAGCGGGTACAAAGTTGATTATAAAATAGATAGTACAAAGGATATAGCTAATATACTTAATACAAAATGGAAATTAGGTTTAAACGGCGGTGTTGTTGTATGCAATCCTATACCGGAAGAATATGAAATGGATAAAAATTACATCAATAAAATAATAGATGATACAGTAAAAGAGGCTAGGGATAAAAATATATCAGGAAAAGATGTTACTCCTTATATATTAGCTAAGCTTCATAGTGTAACAGAAAATAAGAGTCTTAAAGCTAATAAAGAGTTAGTTTATAATAATTGCCGTGTTGCTGCTAATATAGCTTATGACTATTCAAATTTAATTAGGTAACATAATAAATAATTTTAATAATGTTAACTCCGATATTGATAATGGAGTATTTTAATATGTATGTAGAAAATGTTCGTATAAAGAATTTTACAGTATTTAAAGATTGTTATACAGATTTCAGTAAAGGAGTTAACATATTTATTGGCGAGAATGGAACAGGCAAAACTCATTTACTGAAGGCTATTTATTGTTTAAATGAATCTTTTTATGAAAGAGTAGGAAAAAATAAATATAGAATGTCTGTAGATGATGTACGTTATCCTTTTCCGGCAACAAATACAATGTTAAATAAATTTGTATTTAATGGAATAAAAGACCAAGTTAATAATAAAGAATTAGAAATATATAAATGTGCTAAAGAATATGATATTTCAAACAATAAAGAAGAAAAAAAAGAATTAAAAATAAAGACAGTAAATAAATTTAATGAGTATTTTGGTTTGATTAATAATTGGAAGATTGAGTTTAATAATGTAATTATTAAATTATCAAATGGGAATACAAAAATAAAAAATGGGTCAATTATTTCAAACAATGTTTTTTATCTTTATGATAAAAATAACATAAAAGATAATGAAAGTTTATTTGATGATAATGAATATGTATTTAAAAATAAAAAAATTACATACATACCATGCAAAGATATTTTAACTAATTCAAAAGGTTTTATCTCCTTATATAATAAAAGAGAAGTATCTTTTGAGTCTGTATATTACGATATTTTAAATAAAGCTTTTGTGCCTCAATTAAGAGAATTAGATCCGTATTTAGAAGATATTACAAAAAAAATAGAAAATGCAATAGGCGGAATCGTTATTCAAAAAGATGAAGTATTTTTTATTAAGTATAAAGATTTTGGAGAAGTGCAATTTACAATGGTGGCAGAAGGGCATAAAAAACTTGCTTTGCTTTGGCTTCTTATAAAAAATGGTGAAATAGATAAAGATACTATACTTCTTTTTGATGAACCTGAATCAAATTTAAATCCTAAACTTACAAGAGTTTTAGTTGAAATATTATTAAGTTTATCAAGATTAGGCGTTCAAATATTTTTAGCTACACATAATAATTTTATTATAGAAGATTTTGAATTACAAAGAAAAGAAAATGATAAAATAAAGTTTCATTCTTTTTATTTTGATGAAGATAAAAATAATGGTGTATTAATTGAAAGCAGTGAATATTTAAATAATATACAGCATAATTCAATAGAAGATAAATTTGAAGAACAGCATTTACAATCTATAGAAAAAGCATTTAAAAATTGATTATGGAAGTATTTGAGGAAAAAAGTAATTTTAAAATGATTTATGATGATAATTCTGGTATTATTGTAAGAAAAATAGATGATGAGAATTTGAATTATATTCATTTTATGAAGAATGTTGATTTTATTTTATATGTTAATAATATAATTGTTTTTATTGAAGTAAAAAATTATAATAAAAAATATTCATCACTTCAAACAGAAGAAGAAAAAAAAGATTTCTTTTCAAAATTTGTATATAGAAAACCAGATAAAGGACATTCATATACTTATGATTGTATACAAAAAGCAAGAGATACATTTATAAGAGAATATTCATCAAACAAATTAGGTTTAAATATACATTACTATGTTATTGTTTCTATGCCTAATAGTGTTCCTAATTATGTATTAAGAGATATGCGTAAAGATTTGGAACATTATATACTAATCAATTTATACATACTGTTAATGTTTTATCAGAGTATTCTTGGAATAGTTATATGAAAAATATATTAGGTATTGAAGTTAATTTTTATTAGTATATTTTATAAATAATTTTTTACAATGGATTTATATATGGAAAATTTAAACATCAAAGATTTTTTAAAATTCAATTTTTTATCCAACATAGAGCTTTCAAAGGATAATAAAAATTTATTATTTGTTAAAAGCAATCAGGATTATGAAAATAATAATTATATTTCAGATGCTTTTATTTATAATATTGAAAAAAACAGAATTTATAAACTCACTTCAGTAAAAGATGCTTCTTTTGTTTCTTGGCTTGATAATGATACTGTAATATTTAAATCATCATTAAGAGATGAAGAATTGAAAAGCAAAAAAGATGAGGAGTTTATTGATTATTCTTTAATTTATTCTATTAATATAAACGGCGGAGAGGCTGAAAGTTTATTTAATATTGAACTTGAAGTTATAGATTTATATTCTATAAATGAAAATAATTTTTTAATAAAAGCAGTTTATGATATTAACAGAGATAAAAAAAGAAAAGAAGATAATTATTTGGAATGGGCTAAAGAAGAAATTGATTATGAAGTGTTTGATGAAATTCCTTTTTGGGTTAATAATGTAGGTGTAACAAATAAAAAAAGAGATAGACTTTATCATTATAATAAAAAAGAAAATAAATTGACTGCTATTACAGATGAATACAGTAATGTTAGTTCTTTTAAATATAAAGATGGAAAATTATTATGTATTATAAATTCTTTTAAAGATAAAGCTCCTACAACTTCAGAACTTCGTTTATATGATATAAATGATCTTAATAATATAAAAGAGAAAATTATTATAGATTCTAATAAATATGCAATATATTTTGCTGATTTTATAATTGATAATGATAATAAAGAAAAAATTATTTCTGTTATGACAGACATGAAAAAATACGGACTAAATGAAAATTGCAGTTTCTATTTGATAGATGAAAATAATAATATTAATCTTGTATATCATTATGATAATGGACTTGGTAATATGATAGGGACTGATTGTTCTTTCGGAGGCGGTAAGGATATTAGAGTTTATAAAGATACAATATATTTCGTAGGCACAGAAAATGAAAATGCTCATATTAAATGCTTAGATTTAAAAGGAAATATAAAAAATATCACTAATAAGCAAGGAGCGGTTAATTATTTTGATGTTTCTAATGATGATATATATTTTATAGCTTTTAGAGATTTGAAGCTAGAAGAAATATATTGTATTAATAATGGTGTAGAAAAACAATTATCAAATTTTAATGAAGATATTCTAAAAGAAAAGAGTTTATCAATACCGGAGAAAGTTTCATTCAAAACTCCTAATAATTTTGAAATAGACGGCTGGGTATTAAAGCCAATAAATTATGATGAAAATAAAAAATATCCTGCAATACTTGATATACATGGCGGACCGAAAACTGCTTACGGAGAAATATTTTTTAATGAAATGCAGGTTTGGGCTAATATGGGTTATTTTGTATTTTTCTGCAATCCTAGAGGAAGCGAAGGAAAAGGAAATGCATTCGCTGATATAAGAGGAATATACGGAACTATAGATTATGAAGATATAATGAAGTTTACTGATATTGTTCTTGAAAAATATACTAATATAGATAAAAGCAGAGTAGGTGTTACTGGCGGATCATACAGCGGATTTATGGTTAACTGGATAATAGGACATACTAACAGATTCAAATGTGCAGCTTCTCAGCGTTCTATATCAAATTGGATAGATGATTTCGGAACTACTGATATAGGTTATTATTTCAATCCTGATGAATTAGGCGGAGATGTATGCAGCGGTTTTGATAAATTATGGGAACAGTCGCCATTAAAATATGCTAATAATGCAAAGACTCCAACATTATTTATACATAGCGAAGAAGATTACAGATGTTATCAGACTCAGGCTTTTCAAATGTTTACTGCTTTGAAATATTATGGTATTGAATCTAGAATATGTTTATTTAAAGGTGAAAATCATGAACTTTCAAGAAGCGGAAAACCAAAACATAGAGTAAGAAGATTAAAAGAAATTACAGATTGGTTTGAAAAATATTTGAAATAGATTGAATTAAAAATTACTTGATTTAATACTAATTTATGATAATGTTATAGTGATTTATTATATAAATTATAATTTAATAAAAAATAAAATTTAATTGAGGATTATATGAATACTAAATACATATTTGTAACAGGCGGAGTTGTATCTGGACTTGGTAAAGGTATAACAGCAGCTTCATTAGGAAGGCTTTTAAAGGCTAGAGGATTAACAGTAACTATACAGAAATTTGACCCTTATATAAACGTAGACCCAGGTACTATGAGTCCTTTTCAGCATGGAGAGGTTTTTGTTACTGATGATGGTGCTGAAACTGATTTGGACATTGGGCATTATGAAAGATTTATAGATGAAAATTTAAATAAATTCAGCAATGTTACAACTGGTAAAATTTATCAGCATGTTATAAATATGGAAAGAGAAGGCAGATATCTTGGAGAAACAGTTCAAGTTATACCTCATATCACTAATGAAATAAAAAGAAGAATATACAGAGAAAATGATACTAAAAAAACTGATATAGTAATCACTGAAATAGGCGGTACTATAGGAGATATAGAATCATTGCCTTATATTGAAGCTATAAGACAGATTAAAACAGAATTATGTCAGGACAATGTTTTATATGTACATGTAACTTTAATACCTTTTATTAACTCATCAGAAGAAATTAAAACTAAACCTACACAGCATAGTGTAAAAGAGCTTATGCAAAGCGGTATAATACCAGATATTATAGTTTGCAGAACAAGCCAGCATTTACAGGAATCTCATAGAAATAAAATAGCTTTATTCTGTAATGTTCCAAAAGGAAATGTATTTGAAAACTTTGATGAACCTAATATTTATGGTGTTCCTTTAATGCTTGAAGCTCAAGGTCTTTCAGATGTTGTATGCAGACATTTTAAATTGGATACTGCTAAAATAGATTTAACTAATTGGACAGATTTAGTACGCAAACAGAAAAAAATATCTATAGAAAGCGGCAGAGTAAAAATTGCGATAGTTGGTAAATATGTTGCTATGAAAGATGCTTATATATCTTTATCAGAGGCATTGAATCACAGCGGTATTTATAATGATATTAATATTGATATAGAATGGATTTCAGCTGAAGATTTAGAAGATATTGAGGATATATCAAAATATTTCAAAGGTGTTAATGGACTTATTATACCTGGCGGATTTGGTGAGAGAGGAATAGAAGGTAAAATAGAAGCTATAAAATATGCTAGAGAAAACAAAATACCTTATTTAGGAATATGTTTAGGTATGCAGCTTATGTGCGTTGAGTTTGCAAGAAATGTATTAAAATTAGAAGATGCTAATACAATAGAAGTTAATGAAGATACAAAAAATCCTATTATAACTCTTATGGAAGAACAGAAAAAAAGCATATTGAAAGGCGGTACAATGAGACTTGGTGCTTTTGATTGTGATATTAAAGAAGGAAGTTTAGCTCATCAATTATATGGAAAAACTACAATAAGTGAAAGACATAGACATAGATACGAATTCAATAATGCTTATGCAGAAAAAATGGAAGCTGCTGGATTTGTTATTACAGGACATTTAAAAGATGCCAATTTGGCAGAAATAGCAGAAATAAAAGACCACCCATATATGATAGGTGTTCAGTTCCACCCAGAATTAAAATCAAGAATTACTAATCCTCATCCTTTATTCTTAGGATTTGTAGATGCTGCTAAAAAGTCAATAAAGTAAAAATTATTTTATCTATATAGAAATAGCCTGCTATTAAAAAATAGCGGGCTTTTTTTAAAAAAATCTTGTTGTAACTGTTGACATTACAACAAGATATGTTAATATTATTGTAACAATAGCTATTACAACATCTTTAATTAAAGATAATATTTATAATACAAATTAAGGAGAGTCAAAATGAAAGTTGCAATAATAGGAGCTAGCGGTAAAGCTGGTAAATTAATAATGAATGAAGCTTTAGAAAGAGGATATGATGTTACAGCAATAGTGAGAAATAAATCTAAAATAGATAATACAAAAGTAAATGTTATAGAAAAAGATTTATTTTCTTTGACAAAAGATGATATAAAAGGATTTGATGTGGTAGTAAGTGCATTCGGAGTTTGGGAAGAAAAAGAACTTGATAAACATTCTTTAGTTATGGAACACTTATGTAAAATACTATCAAATACTAATATCAGACTTATAGTTGTTGGAGGTGCAGGAAGTTTATATATAGATAAAAATAAAAAGTTAATGGATAGTGAAAATTTTCCAGAAATATTTAAACCTTTAGCTAATAATATGTCAAAAGCTTTTGATATATTAAAGAATTCGAAAGATGTAGTATGGACTTATATTTCTCCTTCTGCAGATTTTAGTGCTGATGGTGAGAGAACTGGAGAATATAATATAGGACATGATGAGTTGTGCTTTAATTCAAAAGGTGATAGTTATATAAGTTATGCTGATTACGCTATTGCTTTAGTTGATGAAATAGGAAATAAAAAATATTTAAATCAAAGAATAACAGTAGTGTCAAAATAATGTTTATTAATAATTAAATTAATAAATATAAAAAGCCATAGTATAAAAATAAAAAAATACTATGGCTTTAATTTTTATTAGTCTATTTGTTTTGTCTTTGCTATAACTAATTCTCTAACACATATATCTTGAGGCATATTATAGGCAAATTCTATACAATTAACTATATCAGAAGCATTTAAACCATTTCCTATGCTTTTTTTCCATTCAATATAATCAGCTTTTATATTTTCATCTGTTGTATGCTCTAAAAGATGAGTTTCAACAACCCCCTGGTGCTACTACTATAACTCTTACATTTTTATCAGCAACTTCTTCTCTAATGCTTTCAGTTATAGCATGTACAGCAAATTTACTTCCGCAGTATACACCATGATTTTTGAATGTTTTTCTTCCTGCTATTGAACTTATATTTATAATTGTGCCTTCATTTCTTTTGATCATATCCGGAAGTATTATATTTGTAGTTGTTAATATTCCATTTATATTAACATCTATCATGTTTTTCCATTCTTCATAGCTTTGCTTGTCAATATTTCCAAGAAGCATTACTCCTGCACAGTTTATTAGCAAATCAGTTTTTCCGTATTTATCTTCAGCCATTTTTATTGCCGATCTTACTTCTTCTAAATTTGTAACATCTGCTTTTACGCTTATAGAATTTGGTAAATTTAAATTATCCATTATTTCTTTACGTCTTGATATTAAAAGAGTAGGGTGTCCGTTCTCTGAAAATTTTTTTGCTGTTTCCATTCCTATTCCAGAACTAGCTCCAGTAATAACTACTAATTTTTTCATAATAAAAAAACTCCTTTATAAAAAATAATTATGACTTATAATACATTAATAAATTAGTTACACAAGAACGGAAATAATTGTTATTAAGTGACATTTATTTCACTATAAACTATTAGGATATTATATGAAAAAAATAAAAGTAGCATCAGAAATAGGAGTTACACTTTATATGATAGGAGGTAAGTATAAACCTCTTATATTAAATTATCTTATAGAAAACAAAACAAAAAGATTTAATGAAATGCTTCGCTATATGAAGCCTATATCTCAAAGGACTTTAACTAATCAGCTTAGAGAATTGGAGGAAGACGGTCTTATAAATAGAAAAGTATATGCTGAAGTTCCTCCAAGAGTAGAATATTCTATAACAAAAAAAGGCAAATCATTATCAAAAATATTAGAAGCTATGTGCGAATGGGGAGAGAAAAATATTGATGAAAGATTTGAAATAACTAATCCTCAATGTTTATAATTCAAAAACATTTTTCAAAAAGTTTCCTACTCCGTCTTCTTCATTTGAAAGGGTTGTGTAATTAGCTTTTTGTTTAACCATTTCTTCAGCATTAGCCATAGCAACCCCAATGCCGGCATATTCTATCATTTCAATATCATTAAAATTATCTCCGAAAGCTGCAGCATTATCTAAACTAATTCCTTTCTTTTCACAAATCCATTTTAAAGAATTTCCTTTGCTTGAATATTTTGAAATTACTTCTAAAAAGTTAGATCCGGAATAGCATGTATGTACATCAAAGTTAGAGTCTATTTCTTCTTTAAAGTTTTCTAAAATATTTCTTTCTCCCAAAATAAGTATTTTATCAAATTCATAATCAACAATATTTTCAAGCCCTATAGTAAAATTTCTTCCTTTTTCTCTTTGTACATAAGATTTAATAGGGAAGTCATCATCTGATATTATATATTTGCCGTTTTCGTATACATGAATACAAACATTGTATTTCTTACTTAATTCTATTATTGGTTTTGATGAATCTTTTTCAACAGTTTTTCTGTATATAACTTCTCCATTTTCATCAACTATTGAGGCACCATTAAATATTATAGCATTATTTTTATTATTAAGTATTTCATTATACTTTTTTATGCCTTCATAAGGTCTTCCGCTTGATAATATTAATTGAATATTGTAATCATTAATAAGTGTTTTTAATATTTCTTGATTGAATTTTGAAATTTCTTTATTGTTATTTAGTAAAGTTCCGTCCAAATCAGCAGCTATTAATTTAATAGTATCCTTTGAAATATTCATTTATATATCCTAAAATATAAATTTATAGAAATAATTTAATTTTTATAATTCAAAAATATCTTTTAAAAACTTTCCTACTCCATTTTCTTCATTTGAAAGTGCAGTATAATTAGCTTTTTGTTTTAATTCTTCTTCAGCATTAGCCATAGCAACACCAATACCAGCATACTCAATCATTTCAATATCATTAAAATTATCTCCGAAAGCTATAATATTATCAGGGCTTATTCCTTTATTATTACAAATCCATTCTAGCGATTTTCCTTTATTTCCAATTTTAGATGTTATTTCTAAAGATAAATCTCCAGAAAAAGAAGAATGAACATCAGTATTTTCTGATATTTCTTTATAAAGTTCGTTTAAAATATCTCTTTTACCCAAGATAAGCATTTTATCAAACCTGTAAGTTTCAATATGTTCAAGTCCTATAATAGGATCAATAGTCTGCTCTTTTTGCACATAAGATTTTATAGGAAAATCCTCTTTTGATACAATATATTTTCCATTATCATAAACATGAACGCATACATCATATTTTTCTGATAGTTTTATTATAGTTTTTGCATCATTTTCTTCTACAGTTTGTTTATATATAACATTACCATTATTATCAACTATAGAAGCACCATTAAAAATAATAGAATAATTATTATTTTCTAAAAGTTTATTATAGCTTTTTACTCCTTCATAAGGTCTTCCGCTTGATAATATTAATTGAACATTATAATCATTAATAAGTGTTTTTAATATTTCTTGATTGAATTTTGAAATTTCTTTATTGTTATTTAATAAAGTTCCGTCCAAGTCAGTAGCTATTAATTTAATTTTTTCTTTTGAGATATGCATTATTTATTCCTCTAAATTAATTTTAATAAAAAAGTAATATTTATAATAAAAAAATTGCATTTTAATCTTTTATAATATATAATAAAATATATGAATATTCAATTTTTTTATAAAAATTCTGGTTAAATCTACAAGCCAAGCCAAGCCAAGCCAAGCCAAGCCAAGCCAATATAACAGTTTTTACTTTAACAAATCATACAACCTAACAATCAATGTTAGGATTTTTTCATTTTAAAAATTTTAATACAGGAGATATTATGGATCATAAAACAATTGACAGAATAGTATGGTGGATACCTTTTAAACAACTAAGAAAAGATATAAGAAGTGTTTTAAATGATATCAATTATATAAAAAATGTAAATGAAAGAACTTACAAAATGTTATCAAAAGAAAATATAATATATCATTCTCAATTAGAAGATATGGATTTTTATTTCTATGATTCTCTCTTATCTTGTACAGCAGAAGTAGTTTCAAAAGAAGTTGATTTATATAATTTAAATACAATAAATTTTAAAGAAGGTGATGTAGTAATCGATATAGGAGCTAATGTAGGTATTATATCCATATACTTAGCTAAAAAGTATCCATTTTTAAAAATATATTCTTTTGAACCTGTAAAACAAAATTATGAGAATTTAATTAAAAATATAAAAATAAACAATATACCTGATGGAATAATAACAGCTGAGAATATAGCAATAACTAAAGACAGGAGAAACATAGATATAATTACACCATTAGATAATACAGGAGGAAGCAGTTTTTCAATAGATCGTCATTTAAATGCTGTTAATTCAAACATCAATATAGCTGTAAAATCAATGACATTTGATGATATATTTAATAAATATAATATAGATAAATGTAAATTATTGAAAATTGACTGTGAAGGTGCTGAATATGAAATATTATATAATGCCAATGAAAATAATTTAAAAAAATGCTGTAATATGAGAGGCGAATTTCATGGAAGTGAATCAGAGCAAAAAAAATTATATGAATATTGTTTGAAATACATAAATAATATTGAATATCAGGAAGCTATTTGTTAATTAAATATTTTTATTATTATAAAAGCTGTAATCTTTATTTAAGACTACAGCTTTATTCTTTTATTTATATATTTTTTATTTAAAATAGTTCACGCCATTTTCAAAAATATTATAAATATCTTTTGTTATGATGTTTTTGTATAAATTGTTTCCGTATCTTTCACTATGTCCCATTTTACCGAATACTTTTCCGTCCTCTGAAATTATACCTTCAATGGCATAAACTGAACCATTAGGATTGAATCTAAACTCATTAGTAGGCTTTGATTCTAAATTAACATATTGTGTAGCAACTTGTCCTTTTTTGATTAACTCTTTTACTGTATTTTCATCGGCAAAGAATCTTCCCTCACCATGAGAAATAGGAACAACTAATTCGCTTCCTACTGGAATATTGTATAACCAAGGAGAATTATTTGATACTACCTTTGTTGTCACCATTTGAGAAATATGTCTTCCTATTTTATTGAATGTAAGAGTAGGAGAGTTTTCTGTAATGTTTCCTATTTTTCCATAAGGAAGAAGTCCTGATTTTATCAATGCTTGGAAACCATTACATATACCCAAAACAAGTCCGTCACGTTCTAATAATTTATGTATAGAATTTTTAATTTTTTCATTTGTAAGTATTGCAGATATAAACTTTCCGGAACCGTCAGGCTCGTCTGCCGCACTGAATCCTCCAGGTATCATAAATATTTGAGAATTATCTATTTTTTTAGACATTTCTTCAATTGATTCTTTTATGTATTCTGGTTTAATGTTTCTAAATACAAAAATATCAGTATTTGCACCAGCATCAGAGAATGCTTTTTGAGTATCATATTCGCAGTTAGTACCTAAGAATGCAGCTATTAATACATTAGGTTTAGCAGTTTTATTTTTGCATATAAATGGTGCTTCTCTTTTGTATTCAGCTAATGGATAAGTTTCTATATCTTCATAAGTTTTATAAGGGAATACTGGAGATAATTTATCAAGCCATGATTTTTCTATTTCTTCTAAATCTACAGTTTCTCCGCATACTTTTATTTTGTATTCATTTATAGTTTTTCCTATAAGTACAGCATTTTTATAATTTAATTCTTCTTTAGTTTCTACTATAAATGAAGCAGGCATTAAATTAAAGAAATAAAGCTCATCTTTTATATCAACACCTATTCTGTTTCCGAAAGACATTTTTGTTAAAGCTTCAGCAATACCTCCGAATTTAATTGTATAAGCTGATAATATTTTTTTGTCTTTAATATTTTGGTGTATAAAGTCAAAGTTCTCTTTTATTTCAGCAACATTTGGCATGTAATTTTCTAACATATTATGTTTTATCAAGTAAACATAATTATTAGCTGATTTGAACTCAGGAGATATAACATCATTAGAGTTTACAGTTGATACTGCAAATGATATTAAAGTTGAAGGTACTGATATATTATTGAAAGTACCGCTCATAGAGTCTTTACCGCCTATAGCTGGTATATCAAATTCAGTTTGTGCATATATTGTACCAAGCAATGCAGAATAAACTTTACCCCATTTTTTAGGATCTTGTCCTAATTTCTCAAAATATTCTTGGAATGATAATCTTATATTATTATAATCAGCACCTATAGAAACAAGTTTTGACATTGATTCTATTACGGAATATATACCGCCATGAAACTCTGACCATTTCATTATAGAAGGATTGTATCCCCAAGTAATAGCAGAAGCTGTATTTATTTGTTTGGCATTATTATCAAATATAGGTATTTTTTGAATGCTTACATCACTTGGAGTCATTTGGTATTTTCCGCCGAAAGGCATTAATACAGTTGTAGCACCTATTGATGAATCGAACATTTCAATAAGTCCTTTTTGAGAAGCAATGTTTAAATCTTCTATCATATTAAACCAATGAGATTTTAAAGAACATGCATTCTTTGTATTAAAAGGATTATTTTCAAAATCTATATTTTTAAGTACTGCATTAGTTTCCTGCTTAGCTCCGTTTGTATCTAAAAACTTACGGTTTATATCTACAATCTTTTTGCCTTTTAAATACATTACAAGTCTGTTAGTATCTGTTATAGTTGCGACTTTTGTAGCTTCAATATTTTCTTCATTGGCAAGTTTTATAAATGTATCTGCATCTTTACTTTCAACAACAACAGCCATTCTCTCTTGAGATTCTGATATTGCTAGTTCAGTACCATTCAAACCTAAATACTTAACAGGAAGTACATCAAGATTGATATCAATTCCGTCTGACAATTCACCTATAGCAACGGAAACACCGCCTGCCCCAAAGTCATTACATTTTTTTATTAACTTGGTAACTTCTTTATTTCTGAATAATCTTTGTATTTTTCTTTCTTCTGGAGCATTACCTTTTTGTACTTCAGCACCGCAAAGTCTTAAAGATGTATCAGTATGGCTTTTTGATGAACCTGTAGCACCGCCGCATCCATCTCTTCCTGTTCTTCCTCCAAGTACTATAACTATATCGCCTGCTTTTGGTTTTTCTCTGCGAACATAGTTTACAGGAACAGCACCCACAACAGCACCTACTTCAAGTCTTTTTGCCTTATATCCTTCATCATATATTTCATTAACTAAACAAGTTGTAAGTCCTATTTGGTTGCCGTAAGAAGAATATCCTGCTGCTGCAGTTGTTGTTATTTTCTTTTGAGGAAGTTTTCCAGCTAAAGTGTCTTCTAGCTTTTCTAATGGATTAGCACTTCCTGTAACTCTTATTGCCTGATATACATAGCTTCTTCCAGAAAGAGGATCTCTTATAGCTCCTCCCAAACAAGTAGAAGCACCTCCGAAAGGTTCAATTTCTGTAGGGTGATTATGAGTTTCGTTTTTAAACATTAATAAATATTTTTCTGTTTTATTTTTTCCATTCTCATCAACAGCATCAACATCTATATAAATAGAACATGCATTTATTTCATCTGAAATTTCTAAATCTTCAAGCTTTCCTTTTTTCTTTATGTATTTAGCGGATACTGTTGCCATATCCATTAAATTAACATCTCTTTTTATATCAACATCTTCACCGTAAAGCTCTTTTCTCATATCATGATATTTATTAATGGCATTAAGTATAACTTCTGAAAAATTACTTTTATCATTTTCTAATTTTACATCATTGATTTTTGTCATGAATGTTGTATGGCGGCAGTGATCTGACCAATATGTATCAAGAACTTTTATTTCTGTTTCTGTTGGATTTCTTTGTTCTTCATGTTTGAAATAGTCTTGTACAAACTCTATATCTTTATAAGTCATAGCCAAATCAAGTTTATCTCTGTATTGAGCTAATTCTTCACTATTAAATTTTATAAAATTTTCAACATCTTTAATATCATCAGCTTTTTGTGACTGTTCAATTTCTAACTTGTTTAAATCCTTTTCTCTGCTTTCTACTGGGTTAATATAGAAGTTTTTGATTTTTTCTATAGTATCATTATCTATATCGCCTTCAAATACCACAACCTTTCCGCTTACAATAGAAACATTTTCTACATCGTTATAAATTAATTTTAAACATTGCAATGCTGAATCTGCTCTTTGATCAAATTGTCCTGGTAAATATTCTACAGCAAAATATTTTAAATTTTCAAAATCTTTCTTTTCTACTATTTTATCAGTAGGAGGTTCAGAAAATATTACTTTGATAGAATTATTTAATTGGCTTTCTTCAATATTAAAAATATCATAAACATTGAGAAGTCTTACAGAACACTTTATTTTGAAATTTTCTTTTAATTGATTTTCCAATCTTTTGGCTTCCAAATTGAAACCTTCTTTTTTTTCGATAAAAATACGGTAATTCATTGATTATTCCTCATTTTAGAATAGAGTTTTTTATTATTAATGCATTATATATGTAATGATTATTATATCAATAGTTTTTATATAATTAATAAATATATATGAGATTAAGTGCTTATTTAATAGATATATATCGTATATACTGAAACAAATATACTTTGTCAAAAATAATTTTTTTAATTTTTCAATATCTGCCGGGCTTTGCCAACCACGCTGTGTGCTTACGCAAGCCCCCACTTCTTTGCAATCTAAGGAAGTATAGTAAAGTGTGCGTCTGATTACTTATTATTGTAGAAAAATTAATAATTTATCTTACAGAACATATTTAAGTAATATAATTTACATTCATAAAAAATAAAAAAATTGACAAAATATAAACATTATTTAATTTGTTGCTCTGTATTTATTTTATATTCTTTATATGTAATATATTGTTTATTACTGTAAATAACTTGCATATTTGAATTATTAAAATTTTTATCAAAACTATCAACTACATTGTATCTGATTTTAGAATTAGTATCTATATAAAAATTAGTATTATCTATTTTAAATAAAATATAAGGGTAATTATTACCTGCATACAAATCAAATGTTGAATTTGAAGCATCTCTATTTATTGCTTCTATATGATCCATCATAAAATTCCATCCGGAATTATCTGAATTTTTATAAATAATGTATTTATTCTCTATATATACAGCTAATGGATTTAATAATATAAATATTAAAAATAAATTAAATATTTTTTTATTTTCAATTTTCTTTATTAAAAATATTATAGGTATAAAAGTTAATGGGTATATATGGAAAAAATATCTAGCTCTTGCAGCACCCAAATTTAATATCATAAAAACTGCAACACTCACTATTATATACAAAAAGTATATTAATGCTGTTTCTTTAAATATAGGATTATCATTAAGCTTTTTTTGAAAGAAATCTTTTAATAGAATAATAAAAGAGATTATTCCTATTAAAATAGATATAATATAAAAAATAAAGCTAAACAAAAGTTTTATATCACCATTTAACCAAGGTCTAAATATTGCTGATATAGTATTACCATAATTGAAATTTGCCTCATTAGTAGGAAAAAATAATACGGACCAAATTTGCGGCGGCTGTATTATAGTTTTTACTTGACTTTTTAAACTTATGGCATTGTTAAGATTCTGAAATCCATTGTTAATTTCAGATATTATATATGGAAGATATAGCAAAAAAGAAATAAATACACCTATTAATAGTGGCAATATATATTTTTTAGTTGTTTTCCATCTTATAATGAAATAAACTATAAGAGTAGGTACTATAGTAAAAAATGTAGCCATATGTCCCATTGCCTCTAAAGCAATTATAGGAAATATTAATACTGCATACAAAAAATTAAATTTGGAATTTGTGGAATATTCTAAAATTATTGGTATTGATATATATGAAAGCATAAATACTGTTTGAGGATTATAAAATCTGTTAGTTACTGTAAAAAATGTTATATTTACAAAAATAAGCGAGGTCATAATAGCAAATATTTTAAATCCAAATTTTTTATATATCCATAATAAAAATATTACAGATAATAAAGACATAACTATCCCATATAGTATTCTAGCAATATATAAATTTTCACCTGATAAAAAATAATAAAACATATATTCTATATAAAAAAATCCTCCTGGTATTTTTGGGATTTTATTATTGAATACTTCTGAATTTTTACTATATTCATTTGCTACATAATCTGCTCCAACCAAAAAAGCACCAGTAACAGGAAATATTTTATTATCATAATATTGTCTCATATGATAATAATGTTCTAACATATCAGAATTTAATGAATATTTATTTGTTAATTGATATCTTGTAATAATTCCAATAATTATAGAAAATATAATGATAAATATATAAATGCTTATTTTTTTTCTCATTTTTTTACCCAATAATTTTTTATTACTTTAAATAAGTTAATACTATAAATATTTAATTATATCATAATAAGATAAAGATACAATCAATTTTATAGTAATTTATATATGTTTATAGTATTTATTAGAATACACCTAAACAACTATATTTTGTAAATATATTATCAACTTTTTTGTCGCTCAGGCTCTGCGGACTTCGTCAAAGTTGCTACCTACGGCACGCAGAGCGTCTGCAAAAGAAGTAGGGGTTCGGGGGCTAGTCCCCGAAAATAATAAAAACATAAAAACTATTTTTTGACAAACTATAGTTGTTTTGGTATATACCTAAACAACTATACTTTGTCAAAAGTAAAGTTATATTTTTGTTTTTATATCTGGGGCTTTGCCCCATACCCCACTTCTTTTGTTGCCACAAAGAAGCAAAAAGGCTACATTTGGGCTTTAATTTAATAAATTATCTTACATGTAAGACAATTTTAGTATGATTTAGTACTAATTCTATCCTTGCACTTTTTGCAACTTTTTGCGGCGGGAAAAAGTTGACTAAAAAAATGACAAACTTAAAAATTTTTAGTATATACTCATAAATTTCATTATTATCAGTATCAGAATTTTTTTCTTTTAAAAAATCTTTCAAATCTATTCCAATAGATCTAGCTATCGTTAATACTTCTAAAGAATGAGTTAATCTTGTTCTTACAAAATCATTAGTTTCTAATGTGGAAACTTTGGCTTTATCTTGAAGTCTTATAAATGATGGACTAAATATTATTCTTCCATAATCTTGTTCGAAATAACTTCTTTTATCAAATATGGTATTTTCTTCTTCTCTTTTTCTTCTTGTTATATTTTCTTTGCTTAAAAGTTTTCCCAAGTTAATTTTATATTTATATCCTGTATTTTATTTATACAAAATATAAGTGTAAAATAAAAAATAAAAACAATATATAGTTCATGAAATAACTATATATTGTTTATTATTATAAAATAATTAAGAATATGTATTTTTAATTTTTGTATTAATGTTATAATATTATTATAAATTTATTATAAGGCTATTAAATGAAAATATCTCATATTGCAA
The DNA here is from genome assembly GCF_944390845.1 of uncultured Brachyspira sp. GTDB lineage: Bacteria > Spirochaetota > Brachyspiria > Brachyspirales > Brachyspiraceae > Brachyspira > Brachyspira pulli. The sequence continues at coordinate 2,176 of NZ_CALXRM010000034.1, read as the reverse complement.
TCTGGGTTAAAGATTTAGAAAAAGTTAAGAATTTTTATATTAAATATTTTAACTGTAAATGCAATGATAAATATGTTAATGAAAAAAAAGGTTTTGAATCATATTTTCTTACATTTGATGATAATTGCCGACTTGAAATAATGAGCAGAAAAGATATAAAGGAAAGAAATACTAATGATGAAATATACGGATTTGCTCATATTGCCATATCTGTAGGAAGTAAAGAAAAAGTTGACAGCCTTACAAAAGAATTAGAAAAAGACGGATTTACAATTTCCTCATATCCTAGAACTACTGGAGACGGATATTATGAAAGTGTAGTTCTTGATATTGAAAATAATAAAATAGAAATAACAATTTAATTAAGGGGTTTAAGATGAAAAAGGTATATTTCTTTATTTTTTGTTTAGTTATAGGAATGTTTATTAATTCATGCCATGACAAAATTACTCATAAAATAAAGGTTTATCATAATGGAAATATACTTACAATGAAAGGAGATGAACCTACTTATGCTAAGGCTATTGAGGTAAGAGATAATACTATAATGAAAGTAGCATATACTGATGAAGATGAAAAAAGCATTGTAAATAATGTATATGCTGAAGTTGTAGATTTGCAGGGTAAAACTTTAATGCCTGGATTCATAGATTCTCATAGTCATTTGGTAAGATTTGCACAGTCCCTTACAACAGTAGATTTAACAGGTTCTACTAATTTACTTGAAATAGCACAAAAGATTACAAATTATATAGAAGTAAATAAATTAAAGTCAGATGCTTGGGTAATAGGATTCGGATATGATAATAATTTACTTCCGGAGAAAAAGAATCCAAATAGAGATGATTTAGATAAAATTTCTACAACACACCCAATATTTATAACTCATGCCTCCGGACATGTTGGGGCAATGAATTCTAAAGCATTAGAAGAATTTGGAGTTGATGAGAATACTCCTGATATAGAAGGCGGAGTAATAGAAAGATATCCAAACAGCAGAAAGCCTACAGGATATATGGAAGAAACTGCTTTTTTACATTATGCAAATAGTATTAATTTTGAATTAACAGACGAAGATTTGATGAGATTTATCAATCAGGCAGAAGATGTTTATTTAGGATATGGTATTACAACAGCACAAGATGCTTTATTATCAACTGCCGAATTCCCTCTTGTTATTAATATGATAACTAATAATAGATTCAGAATGGATGTTATAGGATTTATAGATTTAAAAACTTCTGATTCTATAGTAGAAACAAATCAAGAAATGGTAGGAAAATACAGTAATAGATTTAAAATAGGCGGATACAAGATATTTTTAGATGGTTCTCCTCAGGCAAAAACTGCGTGGCTAGAACAGCCTTATGTAAGCGGCCCAGCAAGATACAGAGGATATGGAATATATAGTAATGCAGATGTAGAAAAATATGTTGAAAAGGCTTTAGATGATGAAATACAGCTTCAGGCTCATTGTAATGGAGATGCAGCAGCAGATCAGTATATAAATGCATTCAGCAATGTTATGCAAAAAAGAAATACTACAAACAATTATAGAGCGGTTTTGGTTCATAGCCAAATAGTAAGAGAAGAACAATATACTTCTATGTCTAATCTTAATATTATACCTTCTATATTTGTAGCACATGTTTATCATTGGGGAGATGTTCATATAGCTAATTTAGGAATGGAAAGAGCTTCTCAAATAAGTGCCTCAAAAACAGCATTAAACAATAATTTAGCTTTTACATACCATCAGGATACGCCAGTAATAAAACCGGATATGCTTGAAACTATTTGGTGTGCAGTAAATAGAGTAACTATGTCCGGTATTGTACTTGGTGAGAATCAGAAAGTTTCTCCTTATGAAGCATTAAAAGCTATTACTATAAATGCTGCATATCAAAATAAAGAAGAAGATATAAAAGGTACATTGGAAGAAGGAAAATTAGCTGATTTAGTTATACTTAGCGATAATCCTTTAACTTGCGAGCCTATGAGTATAAAAGATATAGAGGTTCTCGAAACTATTAAGGAAGGAAAAACTTTATATTTAAAGAATAATGCTGCTATTTAATTAAAATTATATCTTAATTTATAAGTGTTTAAGAGCCATAGATATTGCACACTTTTAGTTTAAAAAAAGAAGGTATTCCTTATAATTTAAATTACTAGA
>NZ_CALXRM010000033.1 GCF_944390845.1 uncultured Brachyspira sp. | reverse complement strand
AATTATGATACACCTATGTTATACTTTAAAAAACTAAGGAATACTTAATGCAATATGTCTGGCTCCTGTGCAGTTTTTTATACTGATAATTTACAAAAAATAAAAAATGTAGTTTATCATACAATAGTAATTTTATTGTACTTGATAAAAAAAACAAAAATAATAAAATATATACAATATTTTTAATAGGTGTTAGAAAGTGTTTAGGAAATTGATATATATTATTGTTTTGCATTCTGTTCTTTTTAATTTTTTTATTTTCGCACAAACTAATGAAACTGCCATATTACCTTATACTCAGTATATGGAAAGAATAAAAGCATTGATACCAGAGATGAAATTGACAGCATCTCAGGAAAGTAATGCTGCAAATAATTTAACAAAGGCTAAAAGTTCCGGAGATGTTAAATTTGATTTGCAGGCTGGTGCTATAGGAATGCAAAGTCATTTTGATGAATACAATTTTGTTCCTACATCAGATTTTAATTATAATGGTTTTAGAATAGGTGCAGGATTCAGCGGACTTGTACCATACTCTGGAACTAGATGGTCTGTAGAAATAAAGCATGATAGTTTTTTCGGAGACTTTAATACAGGAGATATTTCTTTACCAGTTGATACTCCTTTTGGCACAATAAATGGAAAACTTCCAAATTTAAGTACTAATAATTTTAAATACTATTATCCAAGCATTAAAATACAAATAGCACAGCCTATATTGAGAGATTTTTTCGGTAAATTGGACAGATACCCTATAAAAGATGCAGAATATCAGCTTACTATAGCAAAATTAAAAAGAATAATAGATGATAACAGTGTATTAACATCTTATCAGAAAATTTATTATCAATGGATAATGGCAAGAAAATTAATAGCTTTGTATGATGAAATGATAAGAGAAGCTAGAACATTTGAAAATCAAGTTTATAAAAGATATACAAGCGGTGTTATAGATAATGACTCATATCAGAATGCAAAAAGACAAACACTAAAATATATAGAAGCAAAAGACAAATCAGAATTGATGTTAAAAAAGATAATTAGAAATATTCAATTCTTTATACCGGAAGAAAATATTATACCAAATGAAGATGATTGGACTCAAACACTTGATACTTCAATAAATGCTAAAATAGATATAGTACCATTTTTAGAAAGTGCTCAAGGTCAAATGGCTTATCAATTAAAATTAAGAAGCGAATATGCTTTATCAATAATGAAAAATAATGCATTGCCTGATTTATCTATAGTAGGAAGCGTATCATTATCAAGTTTAGATGATAGCGGGTATTTTAAATCTTTTTCTAGTATGACTAATGTTGATTATTTTGTAGGGCTTATGTTCTCCTACCCTATAGGCGGACATGATGCTAAGGCTAAAATGGAAGATGCCTATGCAGCTTTGAATGCGGTTACTGCTGATTTTGACAGAGTTAATAGAGATTTTGATGTACAGATAGGCACTTATTATGATGAGTTTGAGGCATACAAAAAAATGCTTGAGAATAAAAAATTAGAAGTAAATGCAATAGTATCAAGAATAAGAACGCAGAATACAAAATTCAGACAAGGACGACTCCCTATAGATGAAATAATAAATGCAAGGCTTGATTTAGCACAGGCAAGAGCAGAACTTCTTAATTTGGAATATATGATAATAAGTACTGTTATGGATTATAATTCTCTAGTACTTCTAAGTAATTGATAATATTAAAACAAATTTATATATTTAATTGGAATTTGAATATGGATAGAATAATAGAACTATTTGCAAAAAACAGATTATTAGTTAATGTTATTATTTTGGTTACTTTAGCTGTCGGAATATACTCTTATCTTAATATAAAGAAAGAAGCTTTCCCATCAACTAACTTTGATGTTATGATAGTTCAGGTTATATATCCTGGTGCTTCTCCAGAAGACGTTGAGCAATATGCTATGATTCCAATAGAAGATGAACTGCAGACTATAGCAGGCATTGATGAATTTTATTCCATAATAATAGAAAATGCAGGAATTCTTACTATAAGAATAGATATGAACCTTAAAGATTCAAGACCTGTAAAAGATGAAATATTCAGACGTCTTCAGAATGCTCCTAATGTATCAAAAGATGTTTCAGAAATAAAAATTTTTGAAGCTAATGCCAACAGACTTCCTATATACAATCTTGGTTTAAGATTCAAAAAAGGAATGGAAGGAAGCGAAAAAGAACTTTACGATATATCCAAAAGATTTGAAAAAGAATTAAAATATGTAGACGGAGTTGCAAATATTGAAGTATATGGAAGAACTGATCCGGAAATTCAAATACTAGCAGATCCATATAAATTAAATGAATATTATACTTCATTAACAGAAATTATACAGGCATTATCTTTAAGAAATATACGTTCTACAAGCGGAAATATGAAGCCTGATGAAAATGCTGATTTAGAAGAAAAAAATAAACTTCTTGTAACTACAGGTCAATTCCAAGATCCATTATCTATTACAAATGTTATTATACGTTCTATATTCAATGGTCAGCCAGTAAGAATTGGAGATGTAGCAAGAGTTGAAGAATTATTTGTTGATAAAAGTGTATATATGAGAGTTAATAGTCAGCATGGATATTCAATAAATATTATAAAAAAAGAAGATGCAGATATATTAAAAACTATAGACAACGTTAATAAATATTTTGAAAACAACAAAGCAACTATACCAAATAATATAGAAATAGTTCCTATGGCCGATAACTCAAGAACTATTAATGATTTGCTTAATGCCGTTTCTTCAAATATTATAACAGGATTCATAATCATATTTATAATACTTATAATATTTTTGGATTTCAAAAGTGCAATATTTACTTCGCTTGGAATGCTTATAGTTATTTCTGTTTCTCTTATTTATATGACATACTCTGGCATAACATTTAATATAATTTCTTTAGGCGGTATTATAACGGTTTTGGGTATGATAGTTGACAACTCAATAGTAGTTTCAGAAAATATTTTTAATTATCATCAAAGAGGAATAAAAGGACTTAATGCTACTAAAAGTGCTGTAGGTGAAGTATTTATGCCTATGCTTGTTTCTACGCTTACAACTGTTGCATCTTTTGCTCCTATAATATTTGTTACTGGAACTATGGGAAGATTAATAAATCAATATCCTAGAGTTGTAATTGTTGCTTTGATTGTAAGTATATTTCAGGCTGTTCTGATTTTGCCTAATAACTTAATTACTAAAGAAGAACTTACAGGAGAACATAGAAGAAAGAGATTTAATTTCAAAAATCCGCTTGATTTTGATAAAGATAAATTATTCGATAAATTAAAAATACCTTTCGTTAAATTTTTAAGATTTACATTAAAATTTAGATATATCGTATTTATATTTTTTGTAGTTACATTGCTCATAACTTTAGCAATAGCAAGAGTAATATTTGCTAAGTTTACTTTAGTTTATGATACAAGTGCTGATGTTATAGTAGTTAATATTGATACAGGTATTGGAAGTTCTATATACAAAACAGAAAAATATCTTCAGCAGGTAGAAAATATTATTTATGATACAATAGATACTAATGATATAATAGCGGTATACAGTTTATTAGGAAAGCAATTAGATAAAAACACTGTAGAAGTATCTGAAGAAATGGATAATCTTGCCGGTACTATGATATATTTAGTTCCTGCCAATAACAGAAAAAAAATAGCTTATGATATAGTAGATGATTTAAATCTTGCAATAGAAAAAAGCGGAATAAAAGATGAATTAGAATTAATAACAGTTAATACTAAACTTCCAATAAACCCTGGTAAAGCAGTAGACATAAAAATAATAGGAAATGATACTGCTATGGTTAAAGAAGTAAAAGATAAAATGAAAGAACATCTTTTAAGTTTGGACGGTATAATAAATTATGATGATGATGACAAAATCGGACAGGAAGAATTAAGAGTAATATTTGATTATGATAGAATGTCAGAACTAGGTGTTAATGTTGCTTATGCTGCAAGGGAATTGAGAGCTGCTTATGCAGGAGTAGTTGCTACTTCCATTCAGCAGTTTGAAAATAAATTGGACTTCAGAGTAAGATTAGATAAAAAATATACTTATGATACAAATGTACTTAACAATCTATATATACCAAATACATATTACAGACTAATACAATTAAAAGATATAGCAGACATATATATTACAAATAATCAATCAAGCATAAAACACTATAATGGAAAGAAATCAATAACTATGACTGCAGATATTGAACAGGGAAAAAATACTGCCATACAAGCAACTTATGCAATGCAGGATTATTTTAATTCAATATCAAAAGATTATCCTAATATAAGTGTAGAGTTTGCAGGAGAGGTAAAAGAAACCAGAGGATCTATTATTGGTATTGCTTGGGGATATGTTATTGCTATCATTGCTATATATGTAATACTTCTTCTTCAATTTAATAAATTCGTTCAGCCTTTCATGATTTTGGGTATAATACCATTTGGAATAATAGGAGTTATACTAGGATTTGCTGCACATAGAATGCCTATGTCATTTGTTGGTGCTGTTGGTATAGTTGGGCTTGCAGGTGTAGTAGTAAATAATGGTATTATAATGGTTGATTTGATAAATAGAATACTTGAACAAGGAAATATACATACAAAAGAAGATGTACTTAATGCAGTAGTTGAAGGTGCAGGCGACAGATTCAGAGCAATATTTTTAACAACAGTTACAACAATATTCGGACTTCTTCCAACTGTTTATGGTATAGGAGGACGTGCTGATTTGATAGTACCTATAGTTATGGCTATGGCTTACGGACTTTTATTTGCTGCACTTTTAACATTGATACTTTTACCATGTTTATTTATGATATCAGCAGATTTTAAACTTATAAAAATAAATTATAAGAATTAAAACTATACAAACTTAAAAATTTTCAGTATATATCAATTAGCTTTCAAAATTTTTATGATTGTATACCTACTCTATTATGCAATTATAAAAAGTTTTTTATTATATATAAAAAATAAATTTCTTCAGATTAATATATACCTAAACAACTATACTTTGTCAAAAATAAATTTATGTTTTGGTTTTATATTTGGGGTTTTGCCCCAAACCCCACTTCTTTTGTTGCCACAAAGAAGCTTATATCCTCGATAAACTCGGATACGCTTCGCGAAAGGCTGCATTTCGACTTAAATTTAGTAATTTATCTTACATGTAAAACATAATTAGTATGATTTAATACTAATTTTATATTTGCACTTTTTGGTTCTTTGATGAAGTCCGCAGAGCGTATGCGGCGGGAAAAAGAACAACAAAAAATTGACAAAGTTAAAAATTTTTAGTATAAACTAATAAATATATTTATTAGAATACTAAACATTAAATAAATTAGTATTCTAATAAATTACTATTTAATATTGCACCAAGTTCGTATCTATTATTGTCGCTGCTGTAATTATATATATAAAAGTTTAAATGGTCATATTTATCATCAGCCATTTTTTGTCCTACATATAAAAGTCCATTAGCTGGTATTGAACTTAATATATGCACTTCTTCTAAATTCCTATATTTAAGAATATCATTAAAAATTTCATCTATTTTTTTAGTGAATACATCATAACATCTTTTATTAACTAAACTTTTATGAGAATGTTCTTCTAATATTATTTGATGTGTTATTGTTATGATATTGCTGTATGAATAATCGAAACCTTTATTAATAATCAAATTCTTATCATCTTTATAAACTTGTTCTACACCTTCTATATTAGATTGACCAGATAATATTATTCCTATTGGGTGATTAATATTATCTATTCTCATAATATTAGATTTACTCTTTATAAAACTTGTTAATTCAGGAGAATCAATTTCTATATCTTTAATCCCCAAGATGTTGAATCTTTAGGTTTTGGCAAGAAAGTAAAATCATATTCATATTTTTTTAATATATAAGCTATAGAAACAAGTATACTATTTTGAGCTATTGCATAAAGAACTATTTTATAATCTTTAGTTATATTATTTTCTTTAAATTTTGATAGTATTATATTTTTTAATTTCTTTATAACATTATCTATAGTATTTTGATGTTCATTTTTATAATTTTTATATTCTTTGTCCAAATCTATATCTAAATCTATAGGAGGCATTTCTCCAAAGTTTTGAAAATTACCTCTTATAGAATGAGATATTTTTATTCTTTTTATATTATCACTTTCGCTTATATAATCAAATAATTTGTTATTTTCTTTCATGTTTTACTCTCTTAATTTATATATTATTGAAATGAAAATCAATATGAAAATTAATTATTAAAAATATTATAAAAACATTTTCGTAATAATTTTACTATCATATAGAATATTTTAATATTTATTACTATGCTCTATTATACCATATTATTACAATAAACTGTAAAACATTAAAAAATATTTTGCAATTTTAATTTACTTGAGTATAATCTTTAATATAGTTTATTTATGGAATAGTAAGATGATAAAAGATATATCTAATTATATAAAATATAGAATAGACAGAATGTTGAACAAGGGGCTATTCTATCAATTAATGCTTTTAGTGTTTGCAATAATAATTTTACTTTTAACAGTTTCTATATTTATAATAGTTGCATTCAAATACCCTCCAAAGCAAGCATTTTGGGATAGTTTGATGCAATTCATAGATACAGGAAATATATCTTCTGTAGAAGGCAATACAGGCATAGTCATTACATTTTTATTAGTTACATTCGTTGGTGTATGCGGCTGGGGTTCTCTTATAGCTATGATTAATAAAGCTTTACAGGATAGAATTAATAATCTTAGTAAAGGTAATGCATTCATAATGGAAAAAAATCATGCTATTATTTTAGGCTATGGTGAAGAAGCTTTAACTATAATTGAAGAATTTATTATGGCTAAAGTAAAAACTATAATAATATTATCTGAACATAATGTTGATGTTATAAGAAAAAGAGTATCTTTTATCAAAGGATATAAAAATACAAACATAATAGTAAGAGAAGGAACTACAAGCAGAATAGAAAATATAAAATTACTGAATATAGGAAAATCATCAAGTATATCAATAATAAATAATGATGATACTGAATCTTTGAATATACTTCTAGCATTAAAAAAAATTATAGAAGAAGATGAAATAGATAAAAAAATAAATATATGTGTTCTTGTACATGAAGAGGATACGATTGAAATTATTAAGTCCATTGAGGATAAAAATTTCGTTATTCATGTTATTTATAAATATGAAATATTATATAAGCTTATAGCACAAAGTATTATATATACAGGATTAAGTAATGTTTATGAGGATTTATTTTCAAATGACGGCAATATATTTTGCATAGAAAACGAACATAATTTTGAAGATTATAGTTTCAAAGATGCAGCTTTAAAATATTTAGATAAAGGTATGATATTACTCGGAATAACTAAAGAAGATAGAAGTCAGTTATTAATACCTAATTATGATTATATTATAAAAAAAGAAAATAGATTAGTATTTTTATCAAGAAATGATAATGATGATTCTGTTAAAGAATATCCAAATATAAAACCTAGTATAATAAAATACAAAAATAATATATTATTAATATGTGAAGAAAAAGGATATGTAGAAATAATAAAAGAAATTTCTGAATATATAGAAAATCATAGTATTACAATGTTAAGTTATGATTCAATAAAGGCTGAAAAAAATAAATATAAATTCATACTTGAAAAATTAAAAACTGAAAATACTACCAAAATAGTATTAATATCAGAAGATAATATAACAGATGTTAAAAGCATAAATGTACTATTAATAATAAGACAAATAATCAGAAAAGAAAATTTAAATATAGCTATATTATCTTTATTAAATTCAATACAAAAAAGAAATTTAATATATTCAGATGATGTAAGAGATTTCATAGTAAGCGGTAAACTTATAGGTATGCTTATGGCTCAGGCTTCATTAAGTTCAAATATATTATATATTTTCTGCGGTTTATTAAGTAAAAATGGAAAAGATATAATAATGTCGCCTTATGCTGATTACTTTAATGAATCAAGAAGTTTTAAAGATGTATATTTATATTTTATACAAAAGAAAACTATTTTAATAGGTGTTAAAAGATATAATGATGTAATTCTAAACCCTAATTATGATACAATGCTGGATAATAAAGACGAAATCATAATAATAACAAATTATGTTTTAGAAGATGAAAATGAAGAACTAATATATTAAATTATTTATAAAAAAAGTAAGTAATTTTTTATAGAATTTATATAAATAATAAAAAATTACTTATTGAATTAATTTAACTATATCAGGGTGATTGTTTTGTTTAGCATAGTATAAAGCATCATTTCCATATTTATTAACGATAGATTTATCAGCATTAGCTTTTACAAGAATCTCCACTACTTTAATATGCCCTTCCATACAAGCTAATATAAGAGCAGTATTTCCAACATCATCTTGTATATTAACATTAATATTTTTCTCAAGTATTTTTTCTACAACATCTTCATCACCAAAAATAGCAGCATCTAAAAGAGTTTCTTCATCTTGAGTTAAAGAATATAAATAATTACAAGGAATAGATATTAAAGAAATAATCATTACAAATACAAGTATAATATTTTTCATAAATAACCTCTCACTATTGAGTGATAAAATTATTAGTTAATAAAACAAAAACTACCCTTAGAGGTAATTCAAAGGATAGTTTTTATAACTTAATGTGGAGGTTATGGGGATCGAACCCACGACCTACTGCGTGCAAGGCAGTCGCTCTCCCAAACTGAGCTAAACCCCCGTATGTATCTTAAAGAACCTGAGCGTGTGGGCCTGGGAGGAATTGAACCACCGACCTTTCGATTATCAGTCGAACGCTCTAGCCATCTGAGCTACAGGCCCTTTTAATCATCAACGATATGAATAGCATTATAACACCAAACAAAAAAATAGCAAGTGCTTTTTTTAAAAAAATTACATTTTTTTATACTTTCTATATAAAAAATGTTGTAAAAAAACCATTTACGCTATATTATACTAAAAAACAAAGAGAATTAATATTATGGTTATAGGAAAAAATTTTTTTAATAAGGAAAAAAATAAAGAAAACTCATTAACTCATAATAAAATATTGGTTAATGGTGGGGAAATATTATTAGTATTAATAATATCTTGTGCATTTTTTTATTTTTGCTATTTAATTAGAGAAATAATCAACCCTATAGTTTTATTTATAATATTAATATCGGCTTTAATACCTTTTTGGAAATATATATGGGCTAAGGCTTCAATATTATTAATAGTATGTCTATTTACTTTATGGGTAATAAAAGAAGCGGGTTATTTAGTGGTGCCATTTATTTGGGGTATATTTATTGCCTACTTATTCGACCCTCTTATAACTAAAATGCAGCATAAAATTCCTAGAATAATAGCTGTATTATTAATTTTTATCCCACTTTTAATATTAGCTATAATATTTTTTATATTTATTCTTCCAAGAACAATAGAAGAAATGGAAGTAATATCAAGAAGTCTTCCTGAATATGTTGATAAAATATACAATTCCATATCATCTTTATTGATTTCTATATCAGAAAAATTGAATAGAACTGTTGGAAAAAGTTTTGATATAGATATGGCAATAGATGCTGCAACAATAAAAGATTTTTTATTTGGTACTAATGGCATAGTTACTTTAATTTATAAGAAATTTATTGATTTTAGATTTCAGAATATTTCAAGCATAACATCTATATTTAGTATAATATTCTCATATTTTGTAATACTTCCATTTGTAACATTTTATTTGATGTTGGATTTTCAAAATATAAAAGATAAAATTATAAAAATTATACCAATGAGATGGCAAACATCTATTAATGAAATCATTAAAAAGTCTAATTATATAATAAATAGCTATGTAAGAGGTATGACAGTACTAGCTATATCATTTTTTATAATAAGTTATATATTGCTTTCTGTAACCAATTCTAAATATGCATTTATACTAGCGTTATTAAGAGGCTTACTCAATTATATACCGTTTATAGGGCCATTTGTAGCCTTTATAGTAGCATTATTATCAGGTATTATAACAGAGCCTGTATGGTGGCAAGGAGCCTTGAAAATGTGTATAATATATGGTTTGATACAAATATTAGATTCCGGATTAATGGCTCCTAAAATATTAGGAAAATCAGTTCAAATACACCCTATTGCAGTAATGTTTAGTACTATAATAGGCGGTGTATTATTTGGATTTTTAGGTGTATTATTTGCTGTACCTTTTTGCGGTATAGTTCTTTTAATAATACAAAACTTTTTTAATAAATACTATCGTTCAAAATTTTATACTTTAACTAAAAAAGGACAATAAATGTTAATATATTTAATACCAATTTTTATAATTTTACCCTTAATTTTAATGGCAGTAATGATTTTTCTTCCAACATTTATAGGAAAGAGAATACCACCTTCATTTACAAAAGAAAAAACAGAAGTATTCAATATACCTAGAAATGAATTATATCATTTATTAATAGATTATGAAAACTACCCTGCTTGGCTAAAATACATTTCTATAGTGCGTGTTGAAAAAATAGGACAAGATAAATTAAAAATAATGCAGACTTATTCAAACAGAAGAACTTATCAGGAGCTTATTGAAGTAAGAAGAATTGAAAACAGTGAAATATCTATGGTAAAAACAGAGAACGAATATACTGCTTTATGGACTTATATATTAGAAGATGCTGAGAATAATAGAACAAGATTAACTGTTAAAGAAACTATGTATGTATATCATCCATATTTAAGATTTATGCTAAAATATGTACTCATAGATGAAAATGGTAAAGGTGATTTATTTAGAAGAATAAGAAGTTTTATAAATAATAATAAATAAGATTTTTTTATACAAAAACAATATATAAAAGCGAGATAAAGTCCGGATATAGTAGACACACATGTGACTTTATTTACTCGCTTTTTATTTTGCTTTTAACTATTTTCTATTTTTCTCGCCCCAAACACATATAGCATCTAATATTGGTATTAAAGATTTACCTCTTTTAGATAAACTATACTCTACTTTAGGCGGTATTTGAGGATATTCTTTTCTGCTTACTAAATCATCTTTTTCTAATTCTTTTAATGATAAGCTTAATGTTTTATGCGATATATTAGATATTATTCTTTTTAATTCATTATATCTTACCACTTTTAATTCTGACAATATATACAATATTATCATTTTATATTTACCAGATATTAAAGACATCGTATATGCAAAACCTGTATCTTCCATATATTTTTCTTTTAAATCATCTTTTTTCATAATAATCCTTTTATACTTTACTTTTAGTTAGTATATAACATTTTTGTTAGTACTTGATAATAATAATATATAGCAATATAATTATAATATCAATAATAAAAGGAGTGAAAAATGAAAAAAATATTAATATTAAATGGAAGCCCTAGATTAAATGGTAATACTTCTGCTTTGATAGAAGAATTTACTAAAGGTGCAAAACTAAATGAAAATGAAATAATAAAATTTGATTTAGACAGAATGAATATACATTGCTGTAAAGGATGTTTAAAAGGCGGTAAAAATCCTGATAGTCCTTGTTCTCAAAAAGACGATATGGATAAAATATACCCATATTATAAAGAAGCTGATATAGTAGTATTAGCTTCTCCTATGTATTATTGGGCTTTCTCTTCTCAATTAAAAATGGTTATAGATAGATTATTTGCTGTTACAGAAATAGACCCGAATTATAAAACTCCATACAAAGAATGTTTTATGTTAATGGCTGCAGAAGGAAATGATGAAAATAATTCTAAACCTGTTATAGAATATTATCAATATTTATTAAATTATTTGGGCTGGAAAAATTTAGGATATTTAATAGTTGGAGGAGTACTTAACATTGGAGATATAAAAGGAAATGAACAAGCAGCAAAAGCATTTGAAATGGGTAAATCTGTATTGTAAGCTTTAATATAGCATTTACATTAATTAATTTTAATATATAATTGAACGTTAATAATTTTAAAATTTTAAAGGATAAAAAATATATGCTTAATTTTGAGCCTATTTCATTAGAAAAACAGGAACTTTATCATAAATATTTCTCTATAACACCTCATCAGTCTGCTGATTATACATTTATGAATCTGTTGGGATTAAAAGATATATATATGCTTGAATGGGCATTTACTGAAAAATTAGTTTGGATAAGACAAAAATCTCCTTACACAATATATTGGGCACCTGTAGGTGATTGGTTCAATGCGAATTTTTGTAATGATTTTAGCCCTTGTGAAATTTCTGGTGAAACTATAATAAGAATTCCAAAAGAACTTGCATTATTTTGGGAAAAGACTACAAAAATAAAGGTAAAAGAAACTAGAGATGAATGGGAATATATATACGATTTCAATGAACTAGCTACCTTACCTGGTAAAAAATTTCATAATAAAAAGAATTTATATAATCAATTCATAAAAAATGAATTTGAATATAAATCAATAGATAAAAGTATTGTGCAGGATATACTTGAGTTTGAGGCTAAATGGGAAGAAGACGAGAAGAAAAATAATGATTCATATCAAATCAATGATGCTGAAGAATGTGAGGCTTTCGATAGTAATAAACTATTATCCCATGAAGTTAGAGCCGAAGCTGATACTATAATGATAAGAACTTTGCTAGATAATTGGGATACTATAGATAATATCATTGGAGGAGCTATTTATATTGATAGCAAAATAGTAGCTTACACCATAGCCGATTTAAGTATGAGAGATACTATAGTAGTTCATTCAGAAAGAGGAGATAGAAATTATAAAGGCACATATCAAGCTATAAACAGAATGTTTTTGGAGAATTTAAAAAACTATATAAATGATTATGAAAGATTTAAATTCGTTAATAGAGAACAAGATGTTGGAGATTTGGGACTTAGAAAAGCAAAAATGTCATATAATCCTGTAGGATATATAGAGAAATATAAAGGTTTCTGTACAGAGTTATAATAAAAATAAATTATAAATAATAGACTCAATAAAAATTTTTCAATAAAAAAGGAAGCCCAAATAATTGAGCTTCCTTTTATTTATTTAAATATACTTATTAACCTAATATAGCCAAAAGTACACCAGCAGCAACTGCAGAACCAATTACTCCTGAAACGTTTGGACCCATAGCATGCATAAGTAAAAAGTTATGAGGATTAGCCTCCTGTCCTATTTTGTTAGCAACTCTGGCAGCCATAGGAACAGCAGATACGCCAGCAGCTCCGATAAGAGGATTGATTTTGTCTTTGCTGAATAAGTTCATAAATTTAGCAAGAAGTACTCCGCCTGCTGTACCCATAGCAAATGCTATTAAACCTAATACCAATATACCCAATGTTTCAAAACGTAAGAATTTATCAGCAGCTAATTTACTGCCAACAGATAATCCCAACATTATTGTAACGATATTGATAAGTTCATTTTGAGCAGTTTTAGAAAGTCTTTCAGTAACGCCAGATTCTTTAATTAAATTACCAAACATTAAAGCACCAATTAATGGAGCAGCATCTGGCAATAATAAAGCAACAAGTATTATAACAGTAAGAGGGAAAATGATTTTTTCTCTTTTACTAACAGGACGAAGCTGTTTCATCTCAATTTTTCTTTCATTTTCAGTAGTAAGCCATTTCATAATAGGAGGCTGTATTATAGGAACTAAAGCCATATAAGAATAAGCAGCAACCGCAATAGCACCCAATAAATGAGGAGAAAGTCTTGAAGCTGTAAATATAGCTGTAGGACCGTCAGCACCTCCGATAATACCTATTGAAGCAGCATCTTTTAATGTGAAAGAAATTACCGGTATGTATGTAGATATTATCATAGCACCTAATAAAGTACCGAATATACCTATTTGAGCAGCAGCACCTAATAAAGCAGTTTTAGGGTTAGCAATAAGCGGACCAAAGTCTGTCATAGCACCAACACCAATAAATATGAATAATGGGAATAAACCTGATTCAATACCAAAAGTGTATATTTGACCTAAAAAACCGCCGCTGCTTATAGTAACAGGTATACCGTTCATAATTTCTACTACAGGCAAAGCCGCAATATTTGCTATAGGAATATTAGCTAAAATTCCTCCCATACCTATAGGAATAAGAAGTAATGGTTCAAATCCTTTAGCTATAGCAAGATATACTAAAAGCAAACCTACACAAATCATTATAGCATTCTGCCATAGAGGAGCAGATTTTACTTTTATATCATTTAATTTAGTTTGATATTTTTCTTGTTTACTTTTTTCAGCTTTAGCCTGAGCAGCAGCTATTTCTTGTTCGCTTCTAGGGAAGAATCCGCCAAAAGCTGTATTTCTTACTAAAGAAATAAGTGAATCTTTTATATTAATAGGTTCCTCAGCACTTTCTTGTGGCAACACAACTGATGCTGTCATAAAGATAAGTGCAAATACTAAAAATACTTTTCTCATTCTTTTTTATCTCCTTAAAATCAGCTATTAACCTACTATAGCCAATTCTTGACCAGCAACTACCGCGTCACCAGGTTTAACTTTTACTTCTTTTACAACTCCATTAGCTGAAGATTTTATTTCTACTTCCATTTTCATAGCTTCTACAACTAAAATAGTAGAACCATCTTTAACTTGTGTACCTACAGGAGCAACTATTTTTAATACTGTACCAGGTAAGCCAGCTGTTATAGGAGTAGCAGAACCGCTTGAAGCAGGAGCAGCTGATTGAGCAGCACCAGCAACTATACCATCTTTAATAGTATAATCATAGCTTACGCCATCAACTATAGCTTTACCATTTTCTATTTTTACACCATAGCTAGAACCGCCAACTGTAACAGTAACTTCATTGCTAGTAGCTTTAACGCCTTCAGAAGCACCGCCAGCATTTTTTCTAATACCAAGTTTAGCTTCGCCTTTAAGGAATTGAATACCTTTTTCTTTACAAGCAGCAGCTATAAATACATTTTCATCTGAAAGATCTGTAATACCTGCATCTTTTAATGCTTGTTCAGCAGCTTTTCTACCTTTTTTAGGATTTTTATCATCTATATCCATAGCTAATTCAGTAGTAGGCTGTAAACCTAATTGTTCGCTAGCTATTTTTACTATTTCTGGATCTGGTGTAGATGGAGTTTTACCAAAGTAACCTAATACCATTTTACCATAACCATCAGCTATTTTCTTCCAATTACCTTGCATTACATTGTTAAATGCTTGTTGGAAATAGAATTGAGATACTGGAGTTACAGAAGTACCAAAACCGCCTTTTTTAACTACTTCAGTCATAGCTCTAATAACTTCTGGGAATCTATTCATTACATTAATATCTCTCATCATTTGAGTATTAGCTGTTAAAGCACCGCCAGGCATTGGAGCAAATGGAATCATAGGCTCTACTGTTCTACTTTCAGGTGGTAAGAAATAATCTTTCATACAATCTTTGAATACTTCTTCAGCTTCTCTGATTTTATCTATATCTATGTTAAGACTATATTCTGTACCTCTTAAAGCATGCCACATAACGATAACGTCTGTTTGACAAGTACCGCCTGATACTGGAGCTGCTGAAAGGTCTATACAATCAGCACCAGCATCTAAAGCTGCTCTATACTGAACTGCACCTATACCTGCTGTTTCATGGCTGTGCATTTGTATTTGTATATCTTTACCTAATATTCTTCTAGCTTCTTTTATTGTATCATAAACAACTTGAGGAGTTGCTGTACCAGAAGCATCTTTGAAACATACTGAATCAAAATCTACTTGATCTTTAATTTGAGTTAATACTTTTCCATAGAATGCAGCATCATGTGCACCTTCACATCCTGGAGGAAGTGCCATCATAGTAACACATACTTGGTGTTTTAATCCTGCATCTTTAATACATTTACCGCTGAAAATAAGGTTATTAACATCATTTAAAGCGTCAAAGTTTCTAATTGTTGTAATACCATGTTTTTTAAATAGATCAGCATGTAATTTAATCATTTCTCTAGGCTGAGATTCCAAACCTACTACGTTTACACCTCTTGCTAAAGTTTGTAAATTAACATCAGGACCTACTGTTTTTCTGAATGTATCCATTACATCAAAAGCATTCTCATTATTATAGAAGAATGCACTTTGGAATGTTGCTCCGCCGCCGGATTCAAAATATGTAACACCAGCCTTAACAAATGCTTCTACTGCTGGCATAAAATCTTTAGATAATACTCTAGCACCATAAACAGACTGGAATCCGTCTCTGAATGCTGTTAGCATAAATTTTACTTCTTTTTTAGCCATTCTTTTATATCTCCTTTTTTTATAAAAAAAACTTACTATTATTTAGACTTATTGCTATGAATATGTGCTAAAGCAATTGCTATAGCTACCATTTTATCATTGCTTACCGCTTGAACTGGTGCTGGAGAAGAACTAGATTCTTCCTGAGCAGGCGGCATCATCTTATCTACTTGAGCTACAACAGCACTAACGACTTTCATAAAGAAAACCAATATAATCAAGAACAATACAACAACGCCCATACCTATTAGCATTATCTGTATTGCTTCCATAATACTACTGTTCATCAAAAATACTCCTGTTGTGTAAATTTTTAATACTGCATTATACACTATTTTTTACTTAATACAAGTAAATTTATTACAAAATATAACTTTTATTTCACAATATCATTGACTTTATGGAAATAGTAAATATAATAAAAATAATCAACTATGGAGTTTATTATGTTTACTAATTCTATGCCAATAGCTGTTTTTGATTCAGGATTTGGAGGTATAACTGTATTAAAACAATTATTAAAATTATTGCCTAATGAGAATTATATATATCTTGGAGATAATGCTAATATACCTTATGGAAGTAAACCTAAAAAACAAATAATAGAATTAACTTCAAAAATGGTAGACTTCTTAGTTAAACAAAATTGCAAAATAATAGTAATAGCCTGCAATACTATAGCTGCTTCAACTTATGATATATTAAAACAAAAATATAATACTCCTATAATAGAAGTGATATCTAATGGAGCAATAGATGCTGTCAATAATACACAAAATAATAATATATCAATAATGGCAACAGAATTTACAGTTAATTCAAAAGCATATATAGAAAAAATAAATGAATACAATAAAAACATAAAAATCACTCAGGTAGCTTGTAAAGAATTATGTCCTATGATTGAAAATGATTGGAATAGTTATGATAATAGATTTGAAGTGCTTCAATGTTATTTAGAAAATATTGATTCTGATTCTGATACTTTAATTCTTGGCTGCACTCACTACCCTCTAATAATTAATGACATAAAAGAAGTATTGAAGTCAACAAATAATTCTATAAAAAACATAATAGATCCAGCATATCATACAGTATTATCAGTAAAAAAGTATTTAGAAAATAATAATATATTAAATGATAATCATCAATATTTAGATATATATACAACTGAAAGCATTCAAAAAGAATCAAAATTAATAAATATATTCTTACCAAATAAGATATATTATACTCTTAAATATACAACTTTATAATACTTGACTTTATTTAGTTTTACCATAATAATACTAATAATTACTATGTTAAATGATTAAATTGTATTTTATATGGAATAATCTTGTTAATATATTAATATAAAAATTATTTTATGAGGTATTACAATGTTTGGTGATATTATATATAGTTTAACTATATACCCAATAGAATTTTTATTAGAAACAATATTCTATTATTTTAAAGTATTAACACAAAGCAGCTATACTGTAAGTGTTATTTTGGTAAGTTTAATTATTAATATATTATCACTTCCTTTATATAATATAGCAGAAAAATGGCAGCAGAAAGAAAGAGATATGCAAAGCAAAATGAAGCCTATGATAGATAATATTAAAGCAGTATATAAAGGGGATCAGGCTTATCTATTAATAAGGACATGTCAAAGAATTAATGGATATAAAACAATTTATGCTTTCAGAGGTGTATTAGGATTATTAATACAAATACCTTTTTTCTTAGCCGGATATAATTTTTTTACTAGTTTGAGCGGAGCAAATACCGAAAGTTTTTGGCTTATAAAAAGTTTAGGCGATCCGGATAAAATAATTCATATTGGAAATTATTATATAAATTTACTTCCATTTGTAATGACAGCTTTTTCATTAGCCTCTACATTCGTATATTCTAAAAAATTAACTTTTAAACAATCTATACCAATATTTTTAATGAGTTTATTCTTTTTAGTATTTCTATATAATTCTCCTGCTATACTCTTACTATATTGGACTATTAACTGTGCATTTTCATTTTTCAAAAATATAGTTTTAATAAATATTGAAAAAATAAAAAGTATAATAAATAAGGTATCGAATAATAAAATATTTATTCTAGTATCAAAAATAATATATTGTTTATACACTGTTTTAATATTTATAATGACTATATTATACTTTTTAAGAAATACAGTAATAAATAAATCAGTTCAATATACATTTTTAAGAGCATTTATTATACATGTTAAAACTTATAAAGATTTATTATTAATATGGTTTATTCTTTCTCTTATAGTGTTAGCAATAATTCTAAACAAAAAGAAAATATTAGATTTTCTAAAAATAGAAAGCAAACTAAGATTAAAAATATTCATATCATCACTGATAACTATAACAATTTTATCTGGTTTATTTATACTAACATCTCTTATAGCATCTTCTGGTCAGGAATTTGAAAATCCATTTAGTATTATATTTACTGTGTTTTTCAAATATGTAGGTATATTTTTTGTATATCCAATATTCCTATACTTTTTGTTTTCAGAAAAATTTAAAAATAATATAACTTTTATTTTTATATTGATATCTCTAATATCATTAGCTAATACATTTATAATGGTAATAGATTATGGATATATATCAAGTAATTTTAAATTTGAATTAGAATACTTGTTAATACCAAATGCTAAACAAATCATATTAAATATTATATTAATTTTAGTAATATTATCACTTACAGTAATTATAATAAAAAAGAACTTAATAAATTTTCTGTTCAATATATTAATAATCATAACAATAAGTTTACTTGCTATATCTATATTTGATTTCACAAAAATAAATAAAGAACAGAAAAAATTATTGCAAATATCATCAATTAATAATTCAAATAATGATTATAATATATTCAATTTCTCTAAAACAGGAACAAATATATTTATTATAATATTGGACAGAGGAAATCCAGAATTTGGCAATATAGTTCTTGAAAGATTTCCAGAAATAAAAAAAGAATTTGATGGTTTTATATGGTATCCAAATACAACATCATTAGGAGCAGGTACTATAGGAAGTATACAAGCTTTATATGGAGGATACGAATACGCTCCATTTGAATTAAATGAAAAATATGTATTAAAAGATAAGCATAATGAATCATTGCTTATGATGCCGCAATTATTTGTTAATAATAGATATGAGTCTATGACCTTTGATCCTGCTTTTGCCAATTTTTCTTGGATTCCTGATTTAACAATATTTAAAGGCTATACAAATATAAAAGCCTACAATCAAAATGACAGTATGATTGCAGAAGAATTAAAAAATTTGCTTAATGATTCTAATACAAATAGTACTACTTTTCATAAAAAAAATATTGAAGAAAATAATCAAAACAGAGCTGTAAGATTTGCATTATTTAGAATGATACCTGTTTTCTTGAGAGCACAATTATATTCTAAAAATGACTGGCTCATACCTAATTCAGGCAGAAATTTAACTATAGTTGGTAAGTCCATACAAGAATTTGCATTACTTCAAGCATTAACAAATTTAACTAAAATAAATGAAACAGGAAACTATTTCAATATTGTACATAGTGATAGTACACATGAACCTTTTAATTATAATTCTAATTTTATACC
Source organism: uncultured Brachyspira sp. (assembly GCF_944390845.1). Lineage (GTDB taxonomy): Bacteria > Spirochaetota > Brachyspiria > Brachyspirales > Brachyspiraceae > Brachyspira > Brachyspira pulli. Next base: position 13,449 of record NZ_CALXRM010000033.1, on the reverse strand, counting down.
TTCTATAAATATAGAAGAAGTTCCGAATGAAGATTTAGAATATTTTGGAGGCGACTTTTCTGCAAGAACTTATTATTCTACAGTAGCTTCTTTTAAAGAATTAGCAAATTTCTTCAATTTTTTAAAAGAAAATAAAGTATATGATAATACTAAAATAATAATAGTTTCAGATCATTCAGCATATTTTTCTCCATCAGTGTTTGATAAAAATGAAATGGGAATGTTTAAAATATTTAATTCAATGTTATATTTTAAAGACATAAATTCCAAAGGAAATATAGTATCAAATAATACATTTATGACGATAGCTGATGTTCCATATTTAGCTTCAAAACATTTAGAAAATCCAATTAATCCATTTACAAGTAAATTAATAACAAATGATATGAAAACTAATGGTATTATGGCAATAGAAATAGCTGGAGGAAAAGGAGATCCAAATGCTAATTATAAAATGAAATATAATTTCAATAGATATTTTATCGTGAAGGATAATATATTTGAAAAAACTAATTGGACTATTGTAAATGTAAATAACTAATAAATTTTTTTAATTCCATTATCTATATCAAATATCCAGTGTTTGTTAAATACTTTTTTATATGAATAACCAAATGGAAATTTTCCTATAGATACTGCAAAAAATTTATTGCCATTATTTTTTTGCTTATTGCATATCTGTACTAAATTATCTGCCATATCTTCCATTATAAAGTCGGATAATACTAAAACATCAGCATTTTTGAAACTTGAAGTATTCATTATTCTATTAGCTTCATAAAGTGCCTTATATATATCAGATCCTCCATGATAACTAAGTTTTAAAAATTTTATTAAATCTTCAATTCCGTTGTTTTTGGAGAATCGGCAAGTATGTATTTCTGTGCTGAAGTTAATTAAATAAGCATTTCTATTTTCGGATAAAGCCTGCATAACCATTTTTAACATTATAGCCTTGGCAATATATTCGCTAATACCCTTCATAGAACCGCTCGTATCTATACATATAATCATGTCGCCTTTACCGTCCTTATATCCAGCTCTAACCATATTTTGTTCATTTTCATTGAATACATAAGCACTTTTATCAAAACACATAAGCCTGTTTTCTATATATTTTAATTTGAATAACTTTTCACTATCCTCATTGCATAAAAGTGAAAGTTCTTCCGGTACAACATTTTCAATATCCTTAGAAAAGTATATACCTACAATTTCTTCTTTAGAGCTTATTTTTTTATTTGTATGAGAATAAGTATTTTTAAATTCAACATTTTTTATAGCCTTATCAGCATCAATTCTGCGTCCCATAGCATCACATATAATATCTATGTCTTTATACTCATTAATAAAGTTTACCCATCTGTATAATAAAGAAATATCTTCTTCTTCAAGCTCACCTACTCTAAAATCCCATAAGACTCCTGTTTTTATTCTTAAGATATTTGACATATATTTTAATTTTTTGATTAGATGAATCCAGGATTCTATATCAGAAATAAATTTATATCTCTTTTGTTTAACAGTATTAACAAGCCATTCATTATTTTTTTTACTATAAGTTTTTTCCCATAAAGAAATAATATTATTCTTTATTACATCAAGATTCTCAATATTATTTAATTTATCATTCCAAAAATTAATATCAATATTATTTGATAAAATACTAATATTATCTAAATCATTTTTTATATCTTCTTTTGTAATTTTCTTTTTTTTATCTTTTAATTTTTTTATTGATATTTCTAATTCTGTTTTATTTTCTTCATAAGGATTATTATTATTTATAAATTCGTTTAAATCTTTTTTCCATTTTGTTATTTTTACTTCAAGTTCTTCTTCTAATCTGCTGTCTTGTAAATTATTAAAAGAACCATTAAAAACTCCTCTGGCAATGGTTTCTGTTTTCTTTATTTCATTCATATAAGAATCATAATCAAATTGTTTCATGATTTTCTATTTCACTTTTTAATCTTTCTGCATTCAATTTTTCACTTTCAAGATTATTTATATAAGAATCAAACATATCAATAAATATATTAAAATTTTCTTCTGATATAAATATACTTTTTGATGATAATTTATTTGAATCAAAATCATTTTTTAAATTTGTTATTATATTTTCAATGCTTGTTATTAAAGAGTCTATAAGATTTAAATATGTTTTTTTAGTTTCCTCTTTTACTTTTTTTGAAGAAACTTTTTTCATATAATAATCTGGCTCTATATCAATTAATAATTCATAATTTCTTGATAATTTATTTGATACAAAACCGTTAACTGAAGTAGAGGAATTGATTTCTACAGTGCATTTTTCTGTGCCGTTAAAATTGCATCTAAATTTCTTTGTCTGATTTCTTGATATGTCTAATGGATAAAAATATCCTTTTTTCTCTAACTGTTTTATAGGTATATAAATCATTGTTTCGCCTTTATTACCATATCCATCAATATTTATATTTAAAGTTGCTGTAATATAAGGCTTATCATCAATGTTTTCTGTATCATAAGTTTTTTCTAAATTATAAAATTCATTATCAATATTTTTTTGAATATTATTTAAACTTTCTCTCCAAGAATTAATATCTTTATTATTGAAATTGTATGATGTTCTAATGGCATTCTCTACTATCTTTTTTACTACATTAATATGTTCATCTAAACTCCATAAACAATTAGAAATTAAAAGAGTTTCATAAATATCTACTTCTTTTTTATTGTTTAAATATGCTGCTATTTTTAATAAATAAGAAATATGCTGCCATCTTCTATCGGATACATATATTGCTATATCTTTGTTATCTTCATTGAATTTTTCTATTGAAAGTTTTATATGATGAATAATATCAATAACAGCTCTTGAGAGTTTTATATTATTAGCTTCTTCTCTTATTTTTACCCATTCATCATTAGAAATTTTTAATTCATCATCAATACTTATATATGAACTAGAGTCTGTATTTTGCAGTATCTTCTCAAAATTTTCCTTATTCTTCATAGGACTAACAAACAAACGCATAATAAATCTATCGTATAAAGCTTCAAGCCCTTGACCTTCTGGAGGTGTTTCATTACTTGCTGAAATCAATGCCTTTAATGGAACTTTTATTTCTTCAGCACCATTTTTAAAAACTCTTTCATTTATTATAGTTAAAAGTGTATTAAGTATAGCTGGAGTACTTTTCCAAATTTCATCTAAAAATACAAAATCACTGTCAGGTAAATATCCTTCTATTTTTCTTACATATTTATCATTCTTTAATTCTTCTAAACTAATAGGCCCGAATATATCCTCAGGAGTACTAAACCTTTGCATCAAATATCCAAAATATTTTGAATCTTTAAATGCTGATGAAACTCTTTTTGCTATGAAGCTTTTTGCAGTTCCGGGAGGGCCGTATAAAAATACTGGCTTTCCTGCAATAGCACTAAGAAAAGTTAATGCTACAATTTCTTCTCTCTCATAAAGTCCTTGTGATAGTAAGTTTATAATTTTTTCTATTCTTGATTTAGTATTTTTCATAATATCTTTTTTATAATTTTTGATCTGTAGATTATTTTATAAAATTATTATATCATTTTTAATGTAAATTGGAATTCTTTATTTTTATATGATATAATCATTCAAAATTATAAACACAAATGGAAATAAATATGTTAAACTCTGAAAAAATAAAATTACTAATATTCGATATGGACGGAACTTTAATAGATAGTGCATATCTAAATTATTATTCTTATTACAATGCTTTAAAAGAATTTAATATAGAACTGGATAAAGACTATTATTATAATGAATGTTTTGGCTTGCATTATAAAATATTCACAAGCAATATTTTAAAATTAAATAATATTCTTGATAAAAATAAGGCTGAATTTGATGAACTTGTAGAAAAAATACATATTAGAAAAGAGGAAATATATTTGGAAAATCTTAATCTAGTTAATGTTCACCCATTTGTATTGGAAACATTGCTTGATAATAACAACAAAAATAATAGAAAATATACTGCATTAGCCACTACTGCATCGCCTAATGGAGTTTATGGAATATTGAAAGAATTCAAACTTGAAAAATTATTTGATTTAGTTTTGACAGGAAATGATATTGAAAAGAAAAAGCCAGACCCAGAAATATTTTTTAAATGTTTTAATCATTTTAATGTAAAAGAAAATGAAAGCATTATATTTGAAGACAGTGAAGTCGGACTAAAAGCTGCTAATCAAACTAATGCATGGGTTATAAAAATAGAAAAATGGTCAAATATATAAATTAATGCCATAAACAAAAAAGTGCTGATACAAAATAAACCAGCACTTTTTTCTAAAATAATTTTCTACTTTAATATTTTTTACTTTTTATATTTGTTCATGAAATTTTCAACAATATCAAACATATCTTTAGTCCAAAACTGCCAATCACTATGATCAGCATCTTTTATAGCATAAAATTCATATACTCTATTCTCTTCTTTTAATTTGTCAGCTAAAATTTTACTTTGATTAAAAGGAACTAATTTATCGCCTGTACCATGAGCTAAAAGTATAGGAGGCAAATTTTTAGCTTTTGAAATCTCATAATAAGGACTTATCTTTTTTGCTTCTTCTGGAAAATCATAAACGTTCTTTCTTCCAATTAAAATTCCTTCAGGACTTTCTGCATCTCCAGTAGTTGAACCTAAAGGATCATTTCTCATTTCAAGCAAATCTGTAGGAGGATAATAAGATATAATTGCATTCATGTTTGGTATTGTATTATCATTTTCATTTAATAGTATTGCTGTAAATAATGCAGTATGTCCGCCTGATGAATCTCCCCATACAAATAAATTGTTTGTATCAGCATTATATTTATCAGCATTATCAACCATAAATTTAATAGCATCTCTTGTATCCTCTATCTGAGCAGGAAAAACTGCTGTATCGCTTGGTCTGTATTCAACTATAGCAACAACATATCCCCTTCTTGCAAAATCTCCTAAAACTACTAAATTTTTATATACATCTTGTTTTCTCCATGCTGATCCCTGTATATAAACTACTAAAGGATATTTAGCATTAGTATCTACAAATAATAATCTTGGAATCATTATCTGTAGAGTTAAATCTGTATTATCTTTTTTAGCATAAACAACATTTGGAATATACTCTATATTATAACGACTATTCTTTTGTTCAAATGTTATACTTCCATCTTTATTTGTAGATGTTATTATAGTATTATCCATATTACTCCCTGTACTATTATTTGAATTACTGCATGAAACAAATATAATCAAAAAACTTAAAACTATCAATATATTTCTCATTTTTAAACTCCTATATGTATAAAATAACGTGTCTGTATTTACATATTATAATATTTTATAAAAAAAATCAACTAATAAAAATAAATATTTATATAGCTTGTAAGATTATAAAAAATAAATTATCATAGATTAGATGAATAATAAATTAAAAAAATTAGCTATATTGCATCCAACCTTTGGATATAACGGCGGTGCTGAAAATGTTATACTTTCATTTTCTAAATACTGTCATTCTATTGGTATAGATATAACTATTTATACTTACAAATTAAGAGCAAATATTGAAGACTATATTAAACAAGTCAAAACTGATATAACATTGAATCCGTTTATTTTTAACAAAACAGCCAAAATGTTAGCTAATGAGTTAAAAGACTATGATGCTATATTGATACACAATTTCCCAGCAACAATATTTTACGGGCTTGCATTCAAATACGCTGAAAAAAATAATATAAAATTACCTAAAAGTTTTTGGTACTGTCATGAACCAAGTGTAAGACTTTATGGCTATGATGATGAAAGCTATAAAAAACTTCAAAAAACTTGGGATATAGTTGCAAGATATACTATGTATTTGGATAGATTGGGTGTAAGCAAAATAGATTATATAATGTCCAATAGTTTAAGAACTGCAGAAGGAATAAAAAGGGTTTATAATAGAAAATCTGAAACCATATATCCATGCATTACAAATACAAAAGAAATAATTAGTCCAAATACTGGAAAATATTTTGTTTATATAGGAAGAATTGAAAAACCAAAAAATATAGAGAATGCTATATTAGCTTTTAAATCATTGTTAGAAAAGATTGATGATAAAGATTTAAAATTCATAATAGCAGGAAAAGGCAGACATGAAAAATATTTAAAAGATTTAGTACAAAAAATCAATGCTGAAAATAATATCATTTTCAAAGGATTTGTATCTGAAGAAGAAAAAGAAGAATTATTGAACAATAGTTATGCTTTAGTAATGCCTGCTGTAAATGAACCATTTGGACTTACGGTTATAGAAGCATTATACTCATCATGCATTTCAATAATATCAAATAAATCTGGGGTTTATGAAGCCGTGAAGGATTGTTCTATATGCTGTAATATGGAAATAACTAATGAAATTACCGATGCTATGTTATTAGTATATAGAGATATAAATATCAAAAATAAACTTCTAAATGTATCAAAACCAATATTAAATATTTTTACAGTATCAGAATACAGTAAAAACGTTATAAAATACATTGAAAATCACTTGTAATATTTTTAATATGTATTATAGTTATAATTAACTACTTATTGATTGTGAAAATAGTAAAAATTAATTATATTATCATTTAAATATATTGGAGATTTTATGAGAAATTATACCTCTATACCTAGTGCTTTTTTTGAAACAGTACAAAACATGGCACAAAGTCCAGCTTACAGATATAGAAATAACAATAATGAAAAAGTTACAATTACATACAAAAAATTATATGATAAAGTAAATGCTGTTGCTAAAGCTTTTGAAGTAAAAGGACTTGCACAGAGACATGTAGCAATATTTTCTGAAAATAGAATAGAATGGTTTATATCTGATATGGCTCTTTTAGCATTAGGTTCTGCCGATGTACCTAGAGGTATAGATTCTACTTCTGATGAATTAAATTACATAATAGAACATAGTGAAGCTGAAGCCGTACTTGTAGAAAATAAATATGTATTCGATAAAATAAAAAAACATCATAATGATTTGTCTTTAATAATATTTTTAGATAGTTCTATGCATGACCCAGATAAAAATATTTATTCATTTGATAAGTTTGTAGAACTAGGTGAAGAACATTTACAAAATGATGAAAATTTTGCTGTAAATAAAGCTTCTAAATTAACTAATGAAAGCATTGCTACAATAATATACACTTCAGGAACAACAGGTAAGCCTAAAGGTGTTATACTTACACATGGAAATATACTTCATAATGTTAGAGTATTGCCAGATATAATAAAATTGCAGCCTGGGGAAAAACTTTTAACTATTCTTCCGATATGGCATATTTATGAAAGAACAATATCTTATGTAACTGCTATAACAGGATGTTTTACTGCAATTACAAATAAAAGATATTTAAAAAATGATTTTACAGAAGAAAAACCGGATATATTTATTTCAGTACCTGCTATATGGGTTAATATATATAATACTGTAATGAAAAATATTGACAGAAAAAAACCATTAGCACAAAAGTTTGCTAAGTTTTTAATAAACAGATCAATAAGATATATTAGAAGTGTAAGATATCAAAATAATTTAGTTTATTTGCTCGGTAATGAAACTAAAGAATCTAAAAAAGCGGAATACAGCATTGGAATGTTTGATCCTATATACCATAAAATGGCACAAAAAATGGTTTACAGCAAAATAGTAGAATTAACAGGCGGTAAAATGCGTCTTACTATATCAGGCGGCGGTGCTTTACCTATGTATATAGAGGATTTTGTTGAAGCTACTGGAATAAATTTAGTTGTTGGTTGGGGAATAACTGAAACTTCACCAGTTGTAACATTAAGATCACCATATAAAAATTATAGAGGTACATGCGGAGCTCCTATACCAGAAGTAAAAATAGAAGTTAGAGATAAAAATGGAAATATTTGTCCAGATGGAGTTATGGGAGTTTGTTATATAAAAGGGCCTAACATATTTAAAGAATATTATAAAGATCCGCAATTAACTGCTCAATCAAAAATTGACGGCTTTTTCAACTCTGGAGATTTGGGAACATATACTCAGGAAGGAGAAATAGTTTTAACAGGAAGAGCAAAAGAAACTATTGTACTTCTTACAGGTGAAAATGTTGAACCTCAGCCTATAGAAAATAAAGCTATGGAATCTCCTTATATTTCACAGATTATGCTTGTAGGACAGGATAAAGCTTCAACAGGTGCTATAGTTGTAATTAATAAAGAAAATATAAAAGAACATTTTGATAAAGAAAAAATAACTTATGATGAAAAATCTTTAGTTTCTTCAAAAGAAGTTTATAAATTAATAAGAAGTGAATTAGACAATCTTATTAATTATAAAAATGGATTTAGACCTTATGAAGCAATAGCAAAACTTATTATTACTGATGAAGAATTCACTATAGAAAATGGACTTCTTACTCAATCTTTAAAAATAAAAAGAGCTAATGTAATGGAAGCATATAAAAATAAAATTGATGCTTTATATGATAAAGTAAAATAAAATATATTATTTATTTTCAAAATTAAGTTTTATTTCTTGCAATAAAAATAAATTAAAATATATTATGATATTAGTATATATAAAATATTTTAGGAAATAGTAATTATGTTTATAACAAGTAAAAATGCAATAGTAGAAGCTATATCAAAAAATTTAGTAGAAACTTTATATATAAAATTCCCAATATCAAAAAGAGAAAAAGATATTGTAAAAATTGCTGAAAAAAACAAAGTAATAATAAAGAATGTAGATAAAAATGAAATGGAAAAAATCGTAGGCAAAGTATATTCAATAGCTGCGGATATTAAAGAAAATGCTGAAATAGGTTTAGAAAGTTTTTTAGAAAAAGCATTTGAAAGAAGAGAAAATCCATTAATTTTTATATTAGATTCTATAACTGATGTTCATAATTTAGGGGCTATCATTAGAAATGCTTACTTCTTTGATGTTGCTGGAATTATAATACCTAAAGATAATTCTGCTCCTATAAATGAAAAAGTTTATGAAATATCTGCAGGTGCTGCTTATCATTTACCTATATCCATAGAAACCAATCTTAACAGAGTTATTGATTTTATGAAGGATAAAGGTTTTTGGATATATTATGCAAGCGAAAAAGGAGAAACCTCTATTGAAGATTTTAAGTTTAACTCCCCTACTGCCATAATACTTGGAAATGAACATAGCGGAGTAAGAGATATATTAAAAAAGAATTCTGATGGAAGCATAATAATAAATGCTGCAAATGATTTTGATTCATTAAATGTTTCAGCAGCCTCAGCAATTATAAGTTATGCTTATTCAATATATAAATAAATATTATAATTTTATTTTATTAATACAATTTTATAATGTTTTAAATTATAGATAAATTATTTTTTTACTTGCAATAATAGTAAAAAATGTATATATTAGATGTATAGGATATAAAAATTTAAGGCATATTATTATATGGAGATTTAAAAATGCCTATATCACCTTTGGATTTACAACAATTATATATGCAGCAATCGCATATAGGACGTATGGAACATACTAGAATGGCAGCTAAAACCATTGCTATGCAGTCCGAGGATAGAGATATACATAGAGATTCTTATATAAAAGACTCTACTGTTGTGAAATCAGAAAATATCTCTGATGAAACAAAGGTTAAAGAAAAGAAAGATGAAGAACAAAGACCTAAAGATCAAGGTTATATGTCCTATAGAAAGAAAAATAAAAAAAGAACTGCTGCTGACATTGATAATAATGAAAACAAAAATACTATAGAAATAGAAGAAGTTACTGCTTCAGAACAAACTAAAGGTTCTAAAATAGATCTTCTAGGTTGATTATTAATTAAATTATAAAGAAATTCTAAATATGCAAATTTTTATTAGTATAATAATTAATGTAATTATATTGGCTGTTACCCTACCGCTATTCTATATATATATAGTTTCAAAGGCTAGAGAAAGATTAGAAAAAGAAACTGTATCTAAAGCAAGAGAAGAAATTGAAGCTTTAGTAAAAGAATTTAACAATATAGCATTATCAAGAATATCTATATTGGAAGATGCTATTACAAGAGCAAATAAATTAACTAAAGATTTAAATGTACAAGATACTGTTGCAATAAATAATAATATAAAAAAAGATTCTGAAGAAGTAAAAGAAGTTAAGAAAGAAGAAATAAAAAAAGAAGAAGTAATAATAGAAAATAAAGCTGAAACACTACAACCTACAGAACAAATAATAGAAAAAAATGAAAATGTTGTAATTGATGCTAATAATATTCAAAAGAAAAAACTTGATATAAGAGTAGATGATGAAAATGTAAAGACAACAGTAAAACCTACTACTGCTGAAAAAAAAGAATCTAAAACAGCCAATGCATCTGCTTCTAATAAAGAAACTACAAATACTGCTGAAGTAAAAAAAGATGAAAAGAAAGTTACTAAAAAGAATAATATAGACACAGCAATAAAAGCCATAGATGATAAAGCTAAACAAGAAGCTTTAGAGAGATTAAGAAGTAAATTAGATAAAACTATTAAAACTAAAATGTCTATTTATGATAAAGATGAAAAGAAATCATCTAAAACAATAGATGATAGTGATACAGATTCCGACAAAAATGCTAATATAATAAAACTATACAAAGAAGGCTTAACAAAAGAAGAAATTGCTAAAAAATTAAAATGTTCTATCACAGAAATAGATATAGTTATAGATTTAGAAATAGAATAATATATACCTAGACAACTATATTTTGTCAAAAATAAATTTATATTTTTATTTTGATATCTGGGGCTTTGCCCACCGCTCTGCGTACTTCGTAACACCCACAGTTCTTTTACGGCCGAAGGAAGTACTGCGACTGAAAGGAGTACCTTTAGGTAAAGTATTGGTATAAGGCACAAACCGCCTTCGGCGAGAATCTATATCCCCGACAGGCTCGGATACGCTTCGCGAAAGACTGCATTTTGACACAAATCTTGGTTTTACTTCACATTTCAAACAAAACTTAATAATATTTTATACTATTAATAAACAAAAATTACATTTACAAAAAATTAAAAATTGACAAAATATAGTTGTTTAAGTATATACTACACTCTATAAAAATATATTACAAATAAAATTAATTAATATAATAAAAAACCGCCTATAAAATATTTTATAGACGGCTTAATTATATAGAAATTTTATTATATGTCAGTTTTATGCAGATTTTATAACTTTTTTCTTATATATAGTATCTACTATAACACCTAAAGCATTGTCTCCGGAAACATTACATGCAGTACCAAATGAGTCTTGAGTAATGTATAAAGCAACCATTATAGCACATAAAGGACTGTCTGGAGCACCTAATCCTACCATATAGAGGAAAGGCAAAGCTGTCATTATGGAACCGCCCGGAGCACCTGGAGAGGCAACCATAGCTATACCAAGTATAAGAATGAAAGGAAGTACTATAGTATAAGAAATAGGTATTTGATTCATTAAACATACAGCAGTAGCACATGCTGTAATTGTTATCATAGAGCCTGCCATGTGTATATTAGCACAAAGAGGTACTACGAAATTTCTTATTTGTTCAGATATTCCGTCTTTTTCGGCACACTGCAAGTTTACAGGTATAGTGGCAGCTGATGACTGAGTACCTAAAGCGGTGATATATCCGCGTATTTGATTTTTGATAAGAAATATCGGACTTTTCTTTCCTATAGCTCCTGCAACAAAGAATACTATAACTAAATATATGAAATGCATTAATATTACAACTAAGAATACTTTCCACAATATTCCCAATATTACAAATGTTTGTCCGCTTTTAGTCATATTTACAAAAGTACCGCAAATATAAAGAGGCAGGAATGGTATTATTGAAATTCTTAAAGTTCTGTCTATTATATTAGATAGTTCACCGAAAGAGTTATACAAATAATCTCCCATTTTATTTTCACTTGCTCTTAAAGTAGAAATACCTAGTCCTAATATGAATGCAAATAAAACTGCCGATAAAGTATCAAGTATAGGCGGAAATTTCAAAGAGAGAAAAGGCTCTAAAGACTTTCCTGCAGTTTCAGCTATTTTTTGAATATCTTCCGAATTCATAAAGCTAGGGAATAGATTATAAGCTACTGTAAAAGATGCCGTACCTGATATTAGAGTTGAAGCATAAGCCAATGCACATGTTACGGCCAATAAAAAACCTGAACCTTCTCTTAAACCTGCTATACCCATAGTTACATAAGCTAAAATCATCAAAGGTATTACGAAACTTAAATAAGAACTAAAAATTCCAGAAAGAGTAACGATTAATCTAGATATTACTTCTGGTATAAATTGCTGTCCAAAGAATATACCGAGCAGAATTCCGATGATTAGTCTAGGTACTAATCCAAGTTTAAATTTTTTTTCCATTCATTTCTCCTAAATTAATATTATACTATATAATATATACAAAAATCACAATAAGTAAATAGAAGTCCACATTTTTTTTATTTTTAACTACTAATAGAAATATTTAAAATTAAATTAAAAAACTTTTACATTACATAAATTATATTTACAAAACAACAATTAATTTATTATCAAACATTAAATTACAAATACTATATTATAAATATAATTTTAATATAGATATAGTTTACATAATTATAAAAATATCTAATTAGATAAGATATTATAAAAAATATAGTTTGCTATATAAAATATGTATATTGTGAATAAAATTTATGACTTATCATCAGTAGTTGTCAAGTCAGAAGTACAGTTAGGACATTTTAATGCTTTAATATTTATTGTAGAAAAACAGTAAGGGCAAGTCTTTTCTTTAGCTTCTTTATCATCTTTTTCTTTTTTAATAATTTTTTCCTGCATTTTATTAAAAACTTTTATAATTAAAAATAAAGCCACAGAAGTAATAAAAAAACTTATTACAGTATTAACAAAAACACCAAAACTTATAACAATAGCTCCAGCTTCCTTTGCTGCTGCAAGAGATTGATAAGGCCCTGCATTTACAACACCTTTTTTAATCACTAAAAATATATTAGAAAAATCTATACCGCTTAAAATCAAACCAATTGGAGGCATCAATATATCATTTACAAAAGAGTTAGCTATTTTAGTAAAGGCCGAACCTATTACTATACCAACAGCCATATCTAAAATATTTCCTCTCATAATAAATTTTTTAAATTCTTCTAACATAATAAATAACCTATAAATATTTAATTTTATTTAAATATAATAAAACAATTTATATTTTTGTAAACATTATTTAAATATATTTGAATAAATAATAATCAATCTTGAAATCAATATAAAACAATAGTATATACTGAAAATTTTTAAGTTTGTCAATTTTTTTAATATATTGTATAATAATAATATGGATTTTAATTTAAC
>NZ_CALXRM010000032.1 GCF_944390845.1 uncultured Brachyspira sp. | reverse complement strand
TTAAATTATGATACACCTATGTTATACTTTAAAAAACTAAGGAATACTTAATGCAATATGTCTGGCTCCTGTGCATTCAATATCAAAAATATTAATTGACAAATAAATATTTTCATTTAAAATCTTTCAGCTAAATATGAATTTTTTTAGGATAAAACATTATGATAAAAAAGATTATGCCAATATTTCCAATATTAGCTGGAGTTTTATGGGGTGCTACTGGAATATTCATAAGAAAATCAATGGCTTTAGGAATGAACAGTATAACAGTAATATCATCAAAAGTAACTATAGCTTCAATTATAATGATAATATTTATAACTATTTATAATAAGTCATTATTAAAAATAAAATTAAAAGACATATACATATTTATATCGGCTGCTTTGCTTGGCATGTTTGCAGTGAACGTATTCTTTAATGAAAGCGTGCATTTATTATCACTTTCTTTAGCAGCCGTTTTATTAAGCCTATCGCCTATATTTGTACTTATAATGTCATATTTTTTATATAAAGAAAAAATAACAACAATAAAAATTATATCTATGATTCTTGCTTTTTTAGGATGCGTACTTGTAAGCAATGTATTATCATCAAAAATAAATTTATCATTTAGAGGAATAATTAGCGGATTACTTGCCGCATTTTTCTATGCCCTTTACAGCATAATATCAAAAAAAGCATTACAAAAAGGTTATCATTCACTTACAATAACTTTATATGCATTTATATTTATTTCAATTATTATAGCACCATTTACAAACTGGGGATTAATAATAAATTTAGTGAAAAATGATCCTATAAATATTTCTGTATTTATGATAATGCATTCTGTATTGGTGCTTATAATGCCTTATGTATTTTATACTATATCATTTTCATTTATGGATGCTGGAAAGGCATCTATACTTGCATCATGCGAACCTATAGCATCAACTATATTTGGTATAATATTCTTTAATGAAATACCTAATATACCTTCAATTATAGGTATAGCATTAACAGTGACTGCATTAACATTATTAAGTATGCCAAGTAAAAAGAAATTTATATCATAATTTTTTTATCATTTCATCTATATCTTTAGTTCTTGAACTTTTGCAGTATGGACATTTTTGAGGATTAATTTTTAAAATTAAAAAATCTATGGTATTCTTTTTTCTTTTTACAGTGAATCTTCTTTTGCATGATTTGCATTGATAAAAATAAGGAGGTTCATTCAATCTCATAAAATACCCTTAAAATTTAATTCATAAATTTGCCTATATAAAATTAACAAACTGTATTATATTATCGTAAAAAAAATTAAATATTAAAGATAGCCCTTGCTTTTAAAATATAATACTAATAATCTTACAACTCTAGAATAACTTTTTACTCCGTATTGCTGACTATTAGCTTTTAAATAAGTATCATTAACTGTTTGACTTACTTTAGATAAACTTCCTGAATATTGCTGCCAAAATTCATAATATTTTTGCATTTCTTCTTTAATTTCACTATTTAAATTAGCCATTAAATGAGCATAATTTTCATCTCTTTTTACTTCTCCTAAAACATAAAGCAATGCCTCAAAATTAGCAGAATACCTTACAAAAACATCAGAATGTTTAGAACAAGCAATATACGATATAAAATTCGCCTCGTCCTCATAAGCTATTCCTATTTGATGAGCCATTTCATGACCTATAGTAAATGGTAAAGAAACGCTTGGTATAAGTATATTAACATTTGCCTCAGATGTAAAAGGAGAATATATGCCTGTTATTTGTAAATGTAAAAATAGCTTTGATATCATTATAGGTTTCGTTTTTGAATAACTCATTTCAAGAAATTTAAACTCTTCAAATACTTTATTATATTCACTTTCTACAAGTCTGTTTAATACCTGATAATTAGTATTAACTTTTGTATACTTCATTTCACTTTTCAAATCATTAACATTTTTTATTAGTTTCTCAGCTAAATAATAAATATCATTATCTGTAATATTTTTATTATCAGCATAATTTTCTATGATTGGCAATCTATGATAATTCAATCCCCAAAATACTAGAAAAATTATATATATAACAAGAGCTGAACATAATAAAACATATAAAACATTCAATGCAATTATTGATTTCTCTTTTAAAGAATGAATATTATGATTGAAAAAAGATTTTTTTAAAGCTATTACAATAAAAACAATAAATGCTATTATAAATAAAAAAAGTAAAACTTCACCTAAAGAAAAACTAAAATTAGATGATAATTTATTTATACTTCCAGCTATATTTTTGTATATAGTTCTAGAATAGAAATTTTCTATAAAATTTTTAGACATTGTTGTTATTCTTAATAAAACAACAATAAAAATAAGTGATAATATAACAGTAATTTTTACTTTCATCTTAATAAATATTATATAAAAAAAGACTAATTTGTCAAAATTACTTCATCTTTTTGATATCAGCATCTAATTTCTTTTTCCACAAATCATACATTTTTTTCTTTTCTTCAGCTTCTTCAACCTCATTCAAATACACATGTATTCTTCTAAGAGATGCAGTTATATTTAATGCTAATTTCATATCATCTAATCTTTTATCTTGAAGTTCATATTTTGTTCTGTACTGTTCGGCAGATGAGGCTAATAATCTTTTTACTAAATCCATCATTTTTACTCTATATTTATAGCCTTCTAATTCAGGACTTAATTCTTTAATATAAGTCTTAAAATCTATCATATTTTTGCCTAAAATAGCAAATCTGCCTTCTATTTCAACAAAATTCTGAAGCCATTTAGAATTTTCACCATAACAATATTTGAAATAATCTATAATATAACCAAATGAACATAAAAATTCATATTTCCATTGGTCAGTTAATTTTCCTTTAAAATACTCATGAATTTCTTCATTTAGAGAAAGGGAATCGTCAGTATGATTTCCAAAAACCTCCTCTAAAAGCATAATAGCTTTATTTATATAACGTCTTCCGTCATTTAACTGATTATCCGAACGAACATCTATATACTCTATGGCAATATAACAAGTCGTAGCAATATAAGAAGAAGCCTGTATATATAATACAGCCGCATCTATCTTCTTCTCGCAAATAGCAAAATGGTCTTCTAAAAGGAGCAAATCCTTTTCAACCTTTACTAATTTCGATTCAGTACCTGCAAGCAAGTCCTTATATTTATTTTGCATTCTAATACAATCAGCTTTTGCTGCTTCACTTATTTTTGCCATAACTATATCTCCCCAATAATTAATTGTCGGAAAATAATTATTAATTATTTAAACTAACTGGTATAGAAACAAAAAAAGTTGTTACTTTAAAAATATCATTAACACTTTTTAAAACCATACTTCCGCCATGAGCTTCAACTATTCTCTTGGATATGGCAAGTCCTATACCAACACCATGACTTTTTGTAGTAAAGAATGGTGTAAATATCTTCTCTGCTAAATCCGGTTCTATATACGAATTTGTATTTTCCACTATTATATCTATCATAGATTCCCTATAAGCATTATCATCAAATATTACACTAATATAGGAATCTTTATCTCCGTCATTTATAGCATCTATAGCATTGATTACAAGATTAAACACAACTTCATTCATTCTGTCATAATCCCATCTTACAACTTCCTCTTTTGTCATCTTAAGTGCATAAAATTTAATATTCTTACCGCTCTTTTTAATATATTCATTGGAAAGAATAGTTAAATATTTTATCATGTCATCTATTTTTATATTATCAACTTCCAAATTAATACTTTTGGCAAAAGACAAATTCCTTCTCAAATAATTTTCCAAATTCTCTACTTCATTAGCAATTATTTGTGCATAATTCTTTATATTTTCCTCTTTACTTACTTTTACAAGCCTATTAGCAAATCCTGCAATAGGAACTATAAAATTTCTTAAGTTATGAGCCATAGAAGAACTCATCTCTCCTATTATAGCCAAACTTTTTAAATCAAGTAAAGTTTTTTCTGCTGCTTTAAGAGCATTGTTATTTCTTTCCATTTCATTATAAAGTGAAGAATATTCCAAAGCAACAGCCGCCTGCCTGCCGAACATCTTTAAATAATCAAGATCATCTTCAGGAATAGGCTTTCCATTATATGGATTATCTACAACTATCATACCAATACAATTAACAGAATTCATTATAGGAATAATAGCAAAAGGATAATCACCAAATATATCTGTATATTTTCTTATTTGAGTTACAAGTTCATTATTATCCAAATTTATAACACTTATGCTGTTTTTGTTATTAAATACATCATAAAATAATTTACAATTTTCATTATTTGGTATAACTGTATTTAGGAATTTCTGATTCAAATCCCAAGCATCTTCCATACTTCTTTTATCAAAAGAAAGCATTAATTTCTCTCTTAAAGCAAATTTTTCTAAATTCTGCATATTACTCCATATAATACCTGCATCATGTGCATTCTTCGGAGCAACACACATACGTCCCCTAAATACATTAAACTCTTTATCATAAAGAAATGCAAACGCTCTATTAAAAGCAAATACATCTCCTATTGTAGTAATAGTTAAAAGCAAAAATAATATATCTTCTGTTTTAGAACGGGCTAATAAAATATTACTTATATCATACAATGTATTTAAACGAGACATATGTTTTAAATTCTTCTCATTAGCCTTGCTTAACTCTATTATATTATAATGCTCTGAAATTCTGCTTGATATATTGGCAAGCAAAGGATTAAATAAATTAAGATCCTCTAAATCAAAATCGCCTAAAGGATTAACTGCATCAGGAATTTTATCTATAACAACAATATACCCTATACAGCCTTTTTTTACTGGTATTCTATTAAATAATACAGATCTATTTATAACCCCTTCAAATTTTTTATAATGTTTATCTTTTGATACATTATTTACAAAAAATATATTATTTTCCCAATATTCCTCAACATAAATCTCGTCTTCAAATATTGAGTAATCAAAATCTTCCGGAAAACCATAACTTGATCTAGTATATAAATTATTATTTTCATATCTAAGTCTGATAAAAGCCTTACTGGCAGTGAAAATATTAGCGACATCTGTAGCTAAATGATTTAAATTATTCTCAAATTCATCTACATCGCTTAATTTTAAATATAATTCTCTAAGCAGCTTTAATTGCTTATCTCTTTCTTTATATGTTACACTTTGAAGAACATTATTAGCATATACTGCAAAATGACCTATAACATTTTTTATCTCTGAAACTATACTTTCATAAAAATTTATTTTATTTTCTTTATTTCTGAAAACAATAACACCTATAGGATTTGCATAAAAGAATATAGGAAGAACAGCCATAGAGCTATAATTTGAAAACACATCAATATCTGTATGATTAATATTTTCACCTATAAAGATTTTTTGATCATATAATACATCTTTACAGTGAGAGGCTTCTATATGAAAATCCACTTTACATACATAGTACCTATCTATACCATATACGCCTCTTAATATAAGATAATCTCCTTTAGGAAAATATACCTCACCGCAATCAAAACCATAATATTGACAAGTTTTCTCTAAAAACAAATCAACAACTCTATCTATCTCATTTGTATTTTCAGCAAAAAGAAGCCCCATAGATAGATCTAAAAAAAAGCTGTCTATTGATTTTCTCTCTTCCATAAAAAACGCCTTCCATAATAATTATATACTGCTGCTGTCTGTATCAAATAAACTTTTTTCTGTCACTTTAAATATTTTTAATTCATAAGGTAAAATTTTTATAGTATCGGTAATACTACCTATAATATTATCAAATGATATATCTTCCTTTATGCCATATTTTAAAGTATCTAATTCTTCTTCTTTAGATGTGATATTAACAATCACTAAAACTCTGTCTTTACCATCTAAACTATATTTATAAAATTTCCTAAAAGGATCCTTTTTCTCCTCTTTTTCCTGATTATCATTGCAATCATTATTTTGATTATTTTCGTTTTCTTTTTTTAATTCTTCTAATCTCTTTTTTTCTTCTATATCAATAGAAACTATTTTACCGCAATTGGCAAGTATATCATTTGCTTTTACATAATCAGTCATATTTTTTATATATTCAGCTAAATCATAGCTGATATTTTCATAATCTTTTTCACTTCCGCCAACTACATTGCATCTATTTATAAAACCATATTCATCACCTGTAGTTATCATCCACATATCACATACTATTGCTGTAAATAGCATAGTTTGCTTTACTTTCCAAATATTGCCGTCATATTCTGTAATAAGTCTTTTAGTATCATGATTACTAGGAAAAGCTATTTGTTTAGATTTTTCTCTAGCCAAATCATATTGCTCAATAAACCAGTCACCCTCATAATCCCACCATTTAGCACTGCTTGCAATATAATCAAAACCAGCTTTTATTAAATTTTTAGTATCTTTAACTGGGCAGCCTAAACTTTCAGCGAAAAATATAACATCTTTATTGATTTTTTTAGCATTATCTATCAGATATTTCCATAATTCTTTAGGCACTTTATAGGCAGCATCACATCTGAAACCGCTGAATCCTAAATCAAGATTATGTTTTACAAGATCATTCCAATAATTCCATATAGGATTTAATATTTCATCACATAAGATAATTTCTTCATCATCTTCTTTATTTTCTTCATTATTATCTTTATGTTCTTCATTATTATCTTTATGTTCTTCTTCTTTCTTGTTAGGATCCATCTCATTATTAAATACAGCTAAATCACCCCACTCTACCCATTTGCCGTTATCCCAAGCTCCAGGGGACTGCAGTACACCGTCTTTAGTTTTATACCATTCAAAATGTTCTTCTACTAAATTACAGTCTTTAGATGAATGATTAATAACTAAGTCTATCATCACTTTAATATTATTTTTATTGCAATAAGAAATGAAATCTTTCAATTCTTTTTCTGCTATGTCTTGATCTGAACTGCTGAAAAATGAAGAATTATACTTATAATAGTACTTTGTAGCATACAAACTACCACTAAAACCAGGGTATGTGATAGGATTTACATATACCCACTCGAATCCCATAGCCTTTATCCTATCAATATGGCTATACCAATTTTTTATATGCCCAAGAAGCGGCGGAAACAAATTATATCCTGATACTCTCATTCTTATAATTATATACAAATAATAAAAAAAAACAACTTTTTATCATTTTTTTATAAATAAAATATAATAATATTTTTTAATTTGATATATAATATACTTTCAAGTACATTATATAAAATAATTTTATGATAATTATTAATATATACAATATGATTAGCTATTTATATATTATTGATTTTAATTGTTTCTATATATATAATAATAATAAATAATATAATTTTCAGGTGATATTATGCGAGTATTAGTTTACGATTCATCTTTACAAACAAGAGACAGTCTTATAAGCATTCTTATAACAGCAGGATATGAAGTAGTAGCTGTGAAAGATAAAAATAGTATTTTGCCTATGTTTGGTAAATTACCTTTTACAGTGGCTATTATAGAAGTTGATGAGAAGGACTCTGAAATGGCTGATATCCTTGAAAAAATTTATTTAGATGACAGATACAGCGGTGTGCATGTAATAGTTCATGTAAGCGAGCCAAGCAAAGAATTTTTCAGCAAAATGATGAGAATAGGAATTGCCGGTTTCTTATTAAAACCTTTTAATGAAAAAGATTTTCTAAATAGATTTAATTTATTATTAGAAAAAGCCAATATTAAACCTAAAAAATTAAAACATATAGTTATAAACAATTTGGATAATTTTAAACTTGTATTCAGACATGATGGTGTAAGACAGATACTGCATGGTATGATAATAGAAATGTCCCCTGTAGGTTTAAAATTTATTATGCCTCCTGAAGAAGCTAGCCTAGAAATTGGACATATTATAAAAAATGCTTCTATGGCTATCAATGCTTATAAAATAAATTTTTCTATAAGTATATCAGAAAAAATAGGCAATGAATATATTGGAAAATTTGAGGACTTATCAGCATTTAATACTAAATTAATATGTAAATTTATATATGATAAATATTCTGAAAAATTAAAATAAAAATTAAATATTGGGAGTTTGTTTATGATAAAAGCTTTAACTATAGCAGGATTTGACGGTTCAGGCGGAGCTGGAATACAAGCGGATTTAAAAACATTTTCGGCTTTAGGCTGTTATGGAATGTGTGTACTTACTGCCCTACCCGTTCAGAATACTCAAGGTGTGAGGAATTGTTATGGTATAGAGCTTAAGGCTATAGAAGAACAGCTTTACTGTATATTTGATGATATTATACCTGATGCCATCAAGATAGGAATGTTATTCAATAGCGATATAATAAAATTAGTAGCCGATTTTCTAACTAAGAATGCCCAAAACATACCTATAATAGTTGATCCTGTTATGGTAGCGAAAAGCGGAGACAGGCTATTATTAGAGGAAGCAGTTGCCAGTCTAAAAAGCCGTATACTTCCAATAGCTACTGTAATCACTCCGAACATACCGGAAGCTGAAGATTTAACATCAAAGAAAATACAAACCGATGAAGATATGCTTAATGCTGCCAATGATATATTAAATATGGGAGCGAAAAATGTTATGCTTAAGGGCGGACATTTAGAAGGCGAATTATCAAGGGATTTATTCATAAACAAAGAAAGTCATGAATTTTTAGATGCCATTAGAATAGACACAAAGAACACTCATGGCACAGGCTGTACATTATCAGCAGCGATTTGCAGTTACATAGCACATGGCAAAACACCTATTGAGGCCTGCAAACTAGCCAAAGACTATTTATTCAATGCTATACAAGCAGCAAAAGTTGACAGTGTTGGAAAAGGTCATGGCCCAGTACATCATTTCTATGCCGCTTGGAAACATTTAAATATATAGTTTATAAAACAATTTTTACATTATCTTTATACTGCTGTAAAGAAACATTAATGGTAACAGTCCAGCCATCAATATATACCATACCGCTTTCTATCATATCTTTAAATTTCTGTTTGTTCTCATCATTTTTTATAAGAATTTCAGAATTGGTAATATAATACCTTTTTATATTATCCTCTTCTATCATATAAGCACAATTTTCTATAATAGGTGTAAGTTTAGAAACTGGAGAGTTTAAACCGATATTAATAATCATATTGTATATTCTGCTTAAATCAGTTACTCCATTTAATAAAAGTATAATCTGCTTGTTTTCATCTTCTTTTTCAATATTGACATCATGCAAATCAAAAACTTTATATCCTATATCTATTTTTTTATCATCAAACATATCATTGCTTTCTTTTAAAGTTTTAAGTATTTTATCGCCAGCCCTATTAACACGTTCAACAGTAATTGAAGAAATAACAGGCACAAAGTTATTATCAATACAAAAATCATAAGCAGCCGATTTTTCTTTTTTAATTTCCTCATCAATCTGACAAAGAATAAATTTTCTGTTTCCTCCATCTTCAGCATTAAGCTCCATCACAGCATGTGCAGTAGTGCCAGACCCAGCGAAAAAGTCAAGGACTATATCATCATCTTGACAATTATTAATATTCAATAAGATTTTTATTAAATCATTAGATTTTGGATTTTCAAATACTTTAAGATCATCAAATAATTCCTTTAATTTTTTATCTCCTAATGGATTACCTCCTGTTTCATCATAATAAAAAATTGATCGTGGTACTAAACCATCTTGTACATCTGTTAAAAATCTCTTTATAGTTGGATAACTATCTCCATTTCCCCAATAAATTCTATTTTCTTCTACATGCTTTTTGAAATTTTCTTCACTTAATCTCCAACTTTGATTCTTAGGTTTTTCTAAAATAATGCCATTAGGTTTTGTTATTTTATAATCAGCATCATAATGGTGATTGGCATATATTGGAATTGAAATCCAAAGTCCTCTTGGGTCATTATCTGGATTTTTATAACCTGATAAATCTTTTCTTTTTATTAATGCTCTATCC
This sequence comes from uncultured Brachyspira sp., assembly GCF_944390845.1. Classification (GTDB taxonomy): domain Bacteria; phylum Spirochaetota; class Brachyspiria; order Brachyspirales; family Brachyspiraceae; genus Brachyspira; species Brachyspira pulli. The sequence goes on along the minus strand of NZ_CALXRM010000032.1, from coordinate 24,260 downwards.
CATAATTCTTTATTTTTTGAATATATCAAAACATAATCATGAGACATAGAAAAAAATTTAGCAGAATTTTTTCTAATTTTTACTGTTTCATTTATAGCACAAACTATAAAATTATCTTCACCGAAAATCTCGTCGCATAAAAGTTTAAGATTAGCTTGTTCATTATCATCTATGCTTATAAAAATGGCTCCATCATCTGTTAATAAATCTCTTGCTAATTTTAATCTAGGATACATAAATGTAAGCCAGCCGTTATGGGATTTTTTACTTTTTTTGAATATAAACTCCATTCTGTCATATTCTTCTTTGCCTATATCCTGAAGTCCTAATGCTTCAAGTTCTTCTTTATCAAATCTATCTGGGTATAAAAAATTATCTGAATTTGTATTATAAGGAGGATCTATATATATGCATTTTATTTTACTGCTGTAGTATTTTTTTAATATCTTTAATGAGTCTAAATTATCGCCTTTTATTATGATGTTTTCTGTTTCATCAAAATTCTTACTTAATTTTTCATTTATACTCAATTCTTTTTCTGTTTTTTGTCTATATTTAGCTTTTGCCAAATTTCTGCCTATGAAGTTTAAACCGTATCCATTTTCTTTATAGGCTATTGCTGACTTGCTATTTAAAACTCTTTTCAATTCTTCAATATTTATTTCACTGTTTTTATAGATAGAAGGATAATTATTTTTTAAAAACTCTAAAAGATTATTTTGTTCTTCGTCTATTATTTCTCTGCCCTCTATTACCTCAAATCCTTGCTTTTCAAATTCTTCCTTTTTAGTCATTTTTTATTACCTCCTCTATCATATCATAAAGCTGTGATTTATTTATTCTTTTTTTATAGTACACTTTTACATCACTTGAATTATTTTTATTTAGTTTCTCAAAAAACCTATAGGCAAAATCTATTTTTGACTTTTCATCTGCTGGTATGTCTTCTTCTGTATTATAGCCTTTGCTTTCAACTATTAAAAATATTTTTTTGCTGTCTTCTCTTTCTACTGCATAACAGAAATCAGGACTATAATTGCCTAAAGGTGTAGGTATTGAAAGTTTTGGCATTTTAGCAAATATTTTTATATTCTTTATTTTTGGATCATCAAGTATTATACTTCTTTCAAACATGCTGTCATATTCTATAATGTCTTCAAATATCCATTCTTCCTTTAAACTAAAATTATCTGCTTTTTCCTGATTCTTTCCAAGACTTCCAGCTTCTAATTCATTTTTGAAATTTCCTTTTTTATCATACATTATATTAGGCTTTATTTTACCATCTACAAAATTATATTCAATAAGTGTTTTCATATCTCCTATTAAAGCATTTTTTATTATAGATAATATTTCAGCCTTAGCATAATTAATATTGCTTTCTATTTTTTCTTTTAATTCTTTATTTATACCGTTTAATATTTTTACTATAAACGATATTGGCATTTTGGATTTTTCTGCTAATTCTCTAGCTAAAAATACATAATCAATATTTTCTCTATACTCATGAGAAGATAATATTTCTTTATTTATAGAATTATCCTTTTCTAAATTGTCTATATCCCAAATTAATTTTATTGTTTTAAGAGATTTTATTTCTACATCCAATTTGTTGATTTTTTCTATTATAGAATTTAATAATATTTCTTCATTCTTTTCATTTAACTCATTTATATAATAATATGCTTCTTTAGATATAAAATCCCATAACTTTTTAAAATCTTCTATTTTTTCATTTTTTATTTTTATATTTTTTCTTTCTCTTAATTTATTTCCGTTTGTAATATAATGCTCCATATCCTCATCAAAAATTTTATAAGCATATTCAAGCATTAATTTTTCTTCTTTATCTGTAATTTGATTTTTTAATTCGGAAAGTTTATTAAAATAGTCATCTGCTTTTTTATAAATATCAAGTCCTTTATCATCAACCTTTTCTAAATCTATTATTAAATTATAATTTAATAAAAACTTTTCAAACTTACGTATATTAGTTTCTATATTGTTAGCCTGTAACCTGCTGTTTAAATCTGTTCTTGTAAACTCATCATACAAAACCGATGAATTATCAACAATTTCTTTTTGTAAGCTTTCAATAAAATCTGCCTCATCTCCTGAAACAACTACATCTAAATTATTAATATTCCAAAAACTATTTTTATCTTTGAATGTATCTATAGTTAATCTTTCACCTTTCTGATTAACGCATATTCTTAATCCTCTTCCAACCTGCTGTATTTTTGAAGTATGGCTTCCTCTATTGCTTAATTTGCAAATAGTAAATACATTAGGATTATCCCAGCCTTCCTGCAATGCCCAAACAGAAAATATAAATCTAGTCTGTGTTTCAAATGATAATAATTTTTCTTTTGATTTTAATATTAAATCTACTCCCTTTCTTATTTTTTCATCATCATTTCCTTTATCGCCTGAAAAATATCCTTCATGAACTTTTAATTGTCCGTCTTGATAGTCATTTTCTAAATATTTTAAATACTCTTTATATTCTTCCTTATCTTTTATTTCATTTATAATTTTTTCTCTAATTATTTTATATTCTTCTTCAAATATCTTTTTTATATCTGTATATTTTTCTGCATCTTCTAAATCTCTTCTATATTCTGCAATATACCTTATAAAAAATAATGATAAAGCCTTAATCCCCTTAAGAAATAATTTTTTTTCTTTTTCAAAATGAAGTTCTATACTTTCTTTTATCATAAATCGTATATTATCTTCTTCTAATAAATATTCAGCAAAATATTGTTCTCCATCAGATAATATTATATTAGACTCTTTACTATCTTTTTTTTCATAATTTATTTTTATTATTTCTTCACCGTTAAATTTATCTCCTACTTTTAAATCTTTATAAATAATTTCACTATTAATATTGCTTTTAATTTTTACTATATCTTTTTCTATAGATAAAATTATATCTTTATTGTTGGAAGTTTCATTATAATATACTGTAATTTTTTTTACCAAGTTTTTTTTGAATGATGATACCCCATCGAGTTTATATGCTATATTTGAAAGTTCTACTATATGATCTTTTTTATCTTTACTTTTTGGGAAAGTGGCCCCAAATCTCAAAAAATAATTATTAAATCCTCTAAAATTTTTATAGAATGCTTCACCAGCAAATTTATGCGGTTCATCAATAATGATAATAGGATTAATATTCTTTAAGGCATCAAGATAAGTTTTTCCTTCTTTATTAAATAAGTCTTTTTCTATTAATCTATTTAATTTTTTGTCTTGACTATTAAAAGAATGAGGAGTTAATACTAATGCTGAAAAATTATCATCATTTAAAAATCTTTCTATAACAGATATAGAACCATCGTATATATTAACATCTATCTCTCTTTCTCTGAAATTTGAATATATAGATTTAAAATAGTCTTTTGTTATCTCAAAATTTTTTTTAGTACCTTCTCTTATTGCTAAAGATGGTACTAATATAATAAATTTGTTATATCCGAAATTATGATTAAGTTCAAACATAGTTTTAATATATGTAAAGGTTTTTCCAGTACCTGTTTCCATCAATATATCTATGTTTTTATTATTAGATATTTTCTCTTGCTTAATACATTGATTTAATGCATACTCAAAGCCAAATCCTTCTTTCAAATCATTGAATATTGATATTATATTGCGTATGCATTCTTCTTGATATTTTTGTTCTGTAAATTGTAACTGCATTATTTAACTTCTCTAAATTATTGTATACTATTACATTAACAATATATCGGAAGTTTACATAATATCTTAAGTTTTTTACTTCTTCTTAGGCAAATGCTTTATAATCTGACCTTCAAGCTGTATTGATTTCTGCTTCGCATCATAGCCCAAAATCTTGCCGTAAACTTCTATATAGTTTTTAGCTTCTAATGTTACAGTTACATTCACTATTAAATCAGCAACGCCTGCAATGTCTTTTTCATTTACATCATAGATTAATATTCTAGCTTTCTTTTTTGGAATACCGTCTACATTAGTTTGAGTTACTCTGTTTACATCAGCTTTCCACTTTACATATCCGCCATTGTATAATTCATAATTTTCAACAACTGTTAAATAGTCTGGACTCTCTTTGAAAATGTTATAGTCCGGTGCTATTACAAATTCTTTAAGAACTCTGAATCTCTCTTTTAAATATTCGTTTATATCGCTTTTTAATGCTCCGTTTATTATCATAACTGCTTCATTTACTGAGGCACTTCTCATATTCTTTTTTGCTTTATCAAACATCTCTGCTACTTCACGAGGCGAATATGTAGGACTTTTTGCACTGTCTGGAATTTTTCCTTCTTCTAATCCCTCAAATAAATATACATTCTCTAATTTCTCTCTTAATTCTTTTTGATCTTTATCAAGAAGTACATATCTTATTTTAGGGTAAAGTCTGTCTATAGCAATATATGATGCAAATGTAAGTACAAATGCTATTGGTATAAGAACTAAAAATCTTGATATTGATACTTTTTTCTTACCAAGTAAATATGCTCTAGGATTAATTTCATCTCCTCTTGCATTATTGGTTAAAAATCTTATTCTCTCAAGATTGTCTTTTGCTATTTTATTTTCAGGCTCTAAATCTAATATTCTGAAATATTCTCTTAAAGCATTTTCCCTATGTCCATTATGCAAACTTACATAAGCTTTTGCAAGCATTCCATTAATACAAAAACTATCTTCCCTAAGTGATTTTCTTGAAAGTTCATCTGCTCCGTAAAAATCTTTTAAAAATATATCAGCAAATGCAAGCATAGCAAGAGCCTCTGCATCATTAGCTAATTTTGATTTATTATTAAGAAGAAATTCCTTTGCCTTTTTATATTTCTTTTTTTTAATTAAAGTATATGCTATGTCTGCTATTTTACTTTTCATAATATAGATTATAGTCCTATTTTTAATATGTTAACATAATTATCGATATTATGATAACTTATATTAGCATTTTTTTATTATGTAAACTTATATTCACTATAATTATGAAAAAAGCAACTATTTTTTTATTGACAAAAACACAATATAATATATTTTATTGTAAAACAAATTCTTAAAATAATATGTAGGAAAAACATATGAAATATTTTAACTACCTAATAAAAGCAATCATTGTTTTGTCAATTTTTGCTTCAATATTCTCATGCAATAATAATAAATCAGAAAACAAAGAACAAAAATCTTCATTAGTTATATACTCACCAGCTTCAAGGGATTTTATAGATCCATTAATAGAGGACTTCAAAAAAAGAAATCCTGATATAGATGTAGAAATAATAATAGCTGGTACAGGTGAATTAATAAAAAGAATAGAAACAGAAAAAAATGACCCATTATGTGATATTTTAATGGCAGCTAATATTAATTTAGTAAAGAACAATAAAGATTTATTTGAAAATTACACAAGCACCAATGAAGAATATATACATGATAGTTATAAAAATATTGAAGGCTCTATGACTAGATTTATGATAAGTCCTAGTGTTTTAATAGTTAATACTAATCTTGTAGGCGATATAAAAATAGAAGGATATAAAGATTTAATTAACCCTGAACTAAAAGGAAAAATAGCATTCAATGATCCTGCTACTTCTTCCTCATCTTTCAAACATTTAGTTACTATACTTTATACAATGGGAACTTATGATACTAATAAAGGTTGGGATTATATAAGTCAATTATGTACAAATTTATACGGTAAGTTATTAACAGGTTCTTCAGCAGTATATAAAGGTGTTGCTGACGGAGAATACACTGTAGGACTTACTTTTGAAAATGCTGCTGCTAATTATGTTTCTGCTGGTTCTCCTGTAAAATTAGTATATATGAAAGAAGGTGTTATAATGGAGCCTGCTGGAATATATATTATTAAAAATGCTAAAAATTTAGAGAATGCTAAAAAATTTGTAGATTATATAACAAGCTTTGATACTCAGAAAAAAATGAATGATGAACTCAATGCAAGAGCTGTAAGAAAAGATTTAGGACCTTCTCCTGTATTGGTAAATATAAACGACATTAATGCAATTACCAAAAATGAAGAATTAGAAAATATAGATAAATTAGTTGAAGAAAATCAAGAAGCTTGGTTGGAAAAATTTAAAGATATAATCACTTCAACACTATAAATATAAGGAATAAAATAATGAAAAAGATTATAATATTATTTTTATTATCATTAACAACAATGGTATCAATTTTTTCATGTTCAAAAAAAGAAGAAAATACTAATAGTTTAGTTATATATACCCCTGCAACTAGATTCTTTATAGACAGATTAGTTGAAGATTTCAAACAAAAAAATCCTGATATAAATGTAGAAATAATAATAGCAGGCACAGCCGAAATAATAAAAAGAATAGATGCTGAAAAGAATGATCCTTTAGGTGATATATTTTTTGCTGCTAATGAAAACATATTAAAATATAATTCTAATCTTTTTGAAGAATATGTTTCAACAAATGCTGACAATATATATGATGATTATAGAAGTAAAGAAAAATACATCACAGGTTTTATGCTTAGTCCAAGCGTATTAATAGTGAATACTAATTTAATAAAAGATATAAAAATTGAAGGATATGCTGATTTGCTTAATCCTGCTTTGAAAGGAAAAATAGCTTTTAATGATCCTACTACTTCATCATCATCTTTTGAACAATTAGTAAATATGCTTTATTCTATGGGAAACGGAAATCCTGATAATGGCTGGGAATATGTACAAAAATTATATGCCAATTTAGACGGAAAACTTTTAAGCAGTTCTTCAGCAGTGTATAAAGGTGTTGCTGATAGTGAGTATGCAGTAGGACTTACATTTGAAAGTGCAGCTGCTAACTATATACATACAGGTTCGCCTATAGAAGTTGTATATATGAAAGAAGGTGTTTTAACTAAAGCACATTCTATGGCCATAATAAAAAATGCTAAACATCTAGAAAATGCTAAAAGATTTGTAGACTATGTAACAAGTTATGATGCTCAAAAAATTATTAATGATGAATTATTTACAAGAGCTATAATAAAGAATTTAGAAGGTTCTCAAATACTTATACCTCTTGAACAAATAAATGATATTAAAGAAGATGAAGAAAAAGTTGATGCTAATAAAGATGCTTGGCTTGAAAAATTTAAAAATATAGTTACTGGTGCATAAATAACTTGTAATTAAATATAAAAAATATTATGAGTGTATCTATTAATATAGAAAATGTTACCAAACGTTATGGTAATCATAGTGTTATACCAAATTTATCATTAAATATAAAAAATGGTGAATTCTTTACTCTGCTTGGCCCTTCAGGCTGCGGTAAAACAACTATACTAAGAATGATATCCGGATTTAATAGTATAGAAGCAGGCATAATAAAATTCGATGATAAAATAATCAATGATATACCGGCATATAAAAGAAATATAGGAATGGTATTTCAGAACTATGCAATATTTCCTCATATGACAGTAAGAGAAAATATAGAATACGGATTAAAATTAAGAAAAGAATCAAAACAAGATATAAAAAATAAAGTTGATAAAATTCTTAATATAGTAAAAATTGAAGAATATCAAAATAAACTTCCGGAAATACTTTCAGGAGGTCAGCAGCAAAGAGTAGCCTTAGCAAGGGCAATAGTAATATCTCCAAGCGTACTTATAATGGACGAACCTCTTTCTAATTTGGATGCAAAATTAAGAATAGAAATGCGTAATGTTATAAAAGATATTCAAAAACAAATAGGAATAACAACAGTATATGTAACTCATGATCAAGAAGAAGCATTAGCAATATCAGACAGAATAGCTATTATTAAAGACGGAAATATACAGCAAATAGCTTCACCAATAAATATATATTCAAAACCATATAATGTATTTGTATCTACTTTTATAGGACATTCTAATTTATTTAAATCTGTAATACAAATTAATAATAATAAAGTTTCATTGATATTTAAATCCGGTTTTAAAATAGATATGACTGATTTAATTGATATTAATAGCATAAAAAATAATGATGAAGTAATTACGGCAATAAGACCTGAAGAATTTATTTTAGATGATAAAGAAGGTATAAATGCTCAAATAGTATCAAAAACTTTTTTAGGTAAATATACAACTTATTTCCTTAAATGTGATGACAGTATAAATGATGAGTTAATAGAATATTCAAAAGATTCATTTACATTTAATGATTCTTTAAATATAAATAATAATATAAAAATTGTACCAAATAAAAATAGAATAAATGTATTTACTAAAGATATGGAAAGAAGTTTAATCATTGGGGTAAAAAAGGAAGAATGATTATAAAGAATAATTCTTTTAACAATATAAATAACTATTTTAAAAAAATGGACTTTTGGACATATATAACTTTAATAATGGCATTGGTATTTGCTATATTTTTAGTATATCCTTTATTTTCATTATTTTTAAGCAGCTTCAAAGATGTAAAAACCGGCGAATGGACATTAAATAATTTTATAAGATTATTTACAAAAAAATATTATTACAGCACTTTAATAAACAGTTTTATTGTAACTATATCTGTAACTACACTTGCAGTATTAATAGGGACGCCTTTAGCATACTGCATGAAAATGTATAATCTAAAAGGCAAAAGAGCCATTGAAATTTTAATAATTATTTCTATGATGTCGCCTGCTTTTATAGGAGCTTATTCTTGGATACTTCTTCTTGGAAGAAACGGAGTTATAACAAAATTTTTTGAATCTATTGGAATTAATATACCCACAATATATGGATTCGGAGGCATACTTTTAGTATTTTCATTAAAATTATATCCGTTTATATTTATGTATGTTTATGGAGCTTTATCAAAAATAGACAATTCTCTTTTAGAAGCTTCTGAAAGTTTAGGAGCTTCAAGCTTCATAAGAAATATTACTGTAACTATACCATTAATAAAACCTACAATACTTTCAGCAGGACTTATTGTATTTATGAATGCATTAGCTGATTTCGGTACTCCAATGTTAATAGGAGAAGGATACAGAACGATGCCTACTATGATATATTCTGAGTTTATAAGCGAAGTTGGAAGCAATGCTAATTTCTCGGCATCTATGTCTGTTATAATGGTTATAATAACAACTATAATGTTTATAGTTCAAAAATATATTGTAAACAAAAAATCTTATGCTATGAGTTCAATGAATAGTATAAAGCCTAAAAATATAAAAGGCATAAAATCAATACTTATTCATTTTTGTTTATACAGTTTAGTATTCATTTCTATACTTCCTCAAATAACTGTTATATATACTTCATTTCTTAAAACCAATAGATCAGTATTTACCAATGAATTTTCATTTGACAGCTATATAACAATATTTAACTCATTGGCTTCATCTATAAAAAATACTTATGTATACGGCATAATAACTATAATTTTAATAATAATAATAGGAATGCTTACAGCCTACATAACAACAAGAAGAAAAAATATTTTTACTAATATAATAGATATAGTATCAATGTTTCCGTATATAATACCCGGTTCTATATTAGGGATAACATTCTTAATATCCTTTAATAAGCCTCCAATAGCATTAACAGGAACTTCTATAATCATAATAATATCATTAATAATTAGAAGGCTTCCATATACATTAAGATCAAGTTCAGCTATACTTTATCAAATAAACAAGAATGTTGAAGAAGCTTCTATAAGTCTTGGAGCATCGCAAATAAAGACTTTCTTCAATATAACAGCCAAATTAATGCTTTCAGGTGTACTGTCAGGGGCTATATTAAGCTGGATAACCACTATTAATGAATTAAGCTCATCTATAATATTATATACCACCAGATCCCGTACTATGTCTGTAGCTATTTATCAGGAAGTTATTAGGGCAAGTTATGGAACTGCTGCCGCACTTTCTACCATACTAACATTAACAACTATTATATCGCTTATTATATTTTTTAAGGTCAGTAATAAAAAAGAAATATGTTTATGATTACATAACAAGCTATCTATTTTTGTACAAAATGTAAGATAAAAATATATGCTTTATGTATTTTACACCATTTATTTTTAAAAGATTTATAATTTTTATATTGACAAAAACATTATATAGTATACTATGCATCTTAGATTGTTTTTATTTTTTATCATATGTTTTCTTAAAAATGCCTATCAAATAAAACCCCATTTATTTGATAGGTTATTTTTTTATTTATTATTAAATAAAAACTCCTTAGCAAGAAATATACTAAATACTATAAGTATAGCAGCACTAATAGCAGCACTTATATACGGACTAACACCAAATAATAATGATATAATAGCTGTTGTAACAATGGCTAATATAATAATTATTAATTCAAATATTACTAACCATACGATTCTTTTTTTATTAACTTGCTTTTTTTCTTCTGGTTTTTTATATGGTATCGGTTTTCTCATAATTCTTTCCTTTTCAGTAATTTTTTAATAATTTGTATCTATATCTAAAGAAGCTCTTGATATCCAAGTTTCTGTTTTTCCATTTACTTCCACTATAAGATAGCCTTCTTCTGTAATATCTTTTACTATAGCATTAATATCTTCATCATCTTTTTTAGCTTTTATATGCTTACCTATCATTTTGCTGTATTCTCTAAAATAATCTGATAAACTTCTGTCACTTGTATAAACCTCTTCAAAATAAGAAATAAGTTCTTTGTAAAATGAAGATAATTCTGCCATGCTCCCAGTTTCCATGTATAATGAAGTTGCTTTATGCTGTATATCAATAGGGAAATCCTCTTTATTTTGATATAAATTAACTCCAGTACCTATTATGCATGCATTTCTATTATCTATAGGTGTAACTTGTATAAGAGTGCCTGATATTTTTTTATTTTCAACTAAAACATCATTAGGCCATTTAACATGAGCATCAACATTATATTTTTCTCTTAGACATTTGCTTAATGCAATACCCGGTAAAAAACTTAAAGCCTCTTTCTTAAATGGAGTATACACTAATACACTGAACCATAATCCTAAATTATTATCAGATTGCCATTTATTGCCGTAGCTTCCCTTTCCAGATGTCTGCTTCAATGCTATATATACAGTTCCTTCTTCAAGATTCATTTTATTATTTAAATCTTCCATCATTCTTTTATTTGTACTGTCTAATGATTCAAATAATAAAGTGTTTTTGCCGTATATTTTTGTATTTAAATTTTCTGTAAATATGTTAACTATCATTTTTTTATTATATATTAAATAATCATTATATCAATATTATGATAACTATATTTTTTTATTTATTTAAGTTTTTATTACTTGACTTTTATATAAACTTGAAGTAATATCTTTCGCAATAATACTCTAAACAGTTATTTTATTAATTAAAAGAAGGTACAAAATGAAAAAAATAATAATATTTATAATGATTATTTCATCAATGATAATCGTTTCTTGTAATAGTTCAAAAACTTCTGATGCATCATCAGCAAATACAGACAAACCAATATATGTTGGAATAGATGTTGATTTTCCGCCTTTTGGTTATTTAGATAATGGAAAAATAGCAGGCTTCGATTATGATATAATGAATGAGGTTGCTAAATTATCTGGTTTGAATGTTGAATTCACACACATGCAATTTAATGGACTTTTACCAGCATTACAATCTAAAAAAATAGATGTTATAATAGCAAGCATGACAGTAACAGAAGACAGAAAACAATTTGTCAATTTCTCAGAACCATATTATGTATCAAGTCAGGTAATGCTTGTACATAAAGACGATGACTCTATAAAAACATTTGATGATTTGAATGGAAAAAATATAGGTGTTGTTATAGGAACTACAGGCGATACTATAATGACTGAAAAAGAAGGCGTAAATGTTGAGAAATTTGATACTGGAGCAAGTGCTGTATTAGCATTAAAATCAAAAAAAATTGCTGCTGTTGTATTTGACAAAGAACCTTGTAAAAGTTTTGAAAAATATAATGATGATATCAAATTAGTAGAAAGCGATGCTGTTCAAGAAAATTATGCTATAGCGATGAGAAAAGATGAAACTGCTCTTTTAGAAAAAATTAATGCAGGCTTATCTCAAATAATGACTAACGGCACTTATGAAAAATTAATAGAGAAAAATTTCAAATAAACAAATAAAATAAAAAATTTAATTATTGGTATTGGGTAAATTAATAAAACTCAATACCAATTATTTTTTAATAATAAGATTATGAATATATATGAATTAAAAAATCGAGATGATGCAATTATAGATAAACTCTATATTGTATGGGAAAGATCTGTAAGGGCTACACATCTATTCTTAAAAGAAGATGATATTATAAATATATCAAAACATGTAAAACAAGCATTCATAGTTGTAAAAGATTTGATTGTTGTAGAAATAGATAATGAAGCAAAAGGCTTTATTGGTATAGATGATAAAAAAATAGAAATGCTTTTTTTAGATCCTACAATTATAGGTAAAGGAATAGGAAAAAAATTAATAGAATATGCTATAACAAATTATGCTATCAAAGAAGTATCTGTAAATGAACAAAATACAAATGCCTACAACTTCTATAAACATATAGGATTTAAAGCATATAAAAGAGATGAATTTGATGAGCTTGGAAACAATTTCCCTATAATACACATGAAATTATAATTATTTGTTAAAATTTATAAAAACACTTTTATATAAAATATATACTGAAAATTTTTAACTTTGTCAATTTTTTATTCAACTTTTCCCGCCGCAGGTACGCTTCGCGAAAGTGCAAGGTATAAAATTAGTACTAAATCATACTAAAATTGTCTTATATGTAAGATAACCTATAAAATTAAAGCCTATGTAGCCTTTCACGAAAGCGTATCTGAGCTTGTCGAGGATATAGGTTCTTTGGGGCACGCCACCCTAAAGGACTTCCTATGGGCGCAGGCACTCCATTCGGTCGCAAAAGAAGTTGGGTGTTGCGTAAGCACGCAGAGGGTGGGCAAAGCCCCAGATATAAAAGCAAAAATATAAATTTATTTTTGACAAAATATAGTTGTTTAGGTATATATAAAATATTTCAAAACATTCATGTATCTTGACTAAATACACAATTCATTTATTATTTTTTATATAATAATAAAAGGTTTATTATGTTATTCAAAAAAATTATATTAACTATATTATCAATACTACTATTAAATAATCTAATATATTCTTATGAAATAGAAGATTATAAATTAGAAAATTATGATATACAAAATTATAAAACAGAAGATATAAAATTAAAAGATTTTGAAATAAAAGACTATGAGATAAAAAATATCTTTACTGAAGACATTGAAATAATAGATAGTACAATTAAAAACGGCAACATAGAAGAATTAGACTTTATAGTAATAGAAGACGGAAATTTAGAAAATGAAATAAATAATTCTGATTATGCTGATATTCTAAAAGAAGTAAATTGGAAAAAAGTTGGAACTCAATTTGCAATAGGTACTGGTATAATAGCAGTAACAGGAGTAATTTCTTTTACTGCTGCTGGAACAGGAAATGCATATATATCATTTGTATTTGCCGCTTCATCAAAAGAGGCTTTAAAAGAAGCATTTATAGGTGCTGCTATAGGAGGAATTTTAAATACTGCAATAGAAACAATAAAAAGCGGAAAACCTATAAATAAAGATGCTGTTAAATATGCAATAGAAGGTTCTGCTGAAGGATATATGTGGGGAGCAATAACTGGTGCTACAGCTGGAGCTATAAAAGGACATAATCTTAAAAAAACTTTTATAGAAAATGTCAATGGAAAAAATGCTTTAATCAAAAATGCTACAAGAGTTAATAGCAAAGGTCATACCGTAGTAACAGATGATTTAGGACGTTTAAAACAAGTATCCGCAAAAGAATTAAAATACACAAAAGATAATTTAAGACTTGGATATAAACAAAGAGAAGTTGTCAAAAATTTAGGAAAAACTACTGATGACGGCGGACATTTAATAGCAAGAGAATTTGGAGGTTCTCCTGATATAGATAATTTAGTACCTATGAACCGTCAGCTTAATAGAAGCGGACAATGGCGTAAAATGGAACAAGATATAAAAAAATTCATAGAATCCGGACAAAAAGTAAAAGACTATAATGTAACTATAAATTATATTGGAAAATCTGGAAGGCCAAGCAATTTTGAAGTAAGCTATAAAGTTGGATACAAAAAATATATTTATAAAATACTTAATCCTTCATAATGAAAATATATTTGTTTAGGTATATACTAAAAATTTTTAAGTTTGTCAATTTTTATGTTGTTCTTTTTCCCCCGCAAAAAGAACCTTATATCCTCGATAAACTCGGATACGCTTCGCGAAAGTGCAAGTTTAAAAATTAGTACTAAATCATACTAAAATTGTTTTACATGTAGTATAAATTATCAATTTAAGCTAAAATATAGCCTTTCGCCAAAGGCGGGCTGTGCCTGCTTCTTTGTGGCACACCACCCTAAAGGACTTCCTATGGTCGCAGGCACTCCTTTCAGTTGCAAAAGAAGTGGGGTGTTACGAAGTACTCAGAGTGGCACGACTGTGTGCTTCGCAGGGCTAGTCCACACGAATAATAAAAATAATAAAATAATTTTTGACAAAATATAATTGTTTAGGTATATATTAAAATATTCCAAATTTCCTCTCTCTGAATTCTATTGTTGATAAAGAATTATTTTGAGAATACGGTTCATCAAATTGCACTTTTACTGATATTGAGCAAGGTTTTGAAGCATCTATTTTAAATATAAAATTATTTTGATATGCTGCACTTTGATGAGATGTTCTTACAGAAACATTAAAATTAGTATTGCTGTTATTTAATAAAGTACCTTGATAAAATTTTACTTTATAATTGGAAGAATCTTCTGGTATTACAATATTAGCATTTATATAATCATTATCATATTCTTCTGGAATAATTGCTGTTATTGATACCATATAATATAAAGAACTATCTATTTTAAATTTACCTGCCATTTCTTTAAACTCTTTTCCATTCAAACTATATCTAAAAGAAGTTGATATATTTAAATTAGGAAGCGTATTATCTTCCATTTCTATTACTTCATAAACAATTTCTTCTTCAGAATTGCTGTTATCTGTCGTATCTTGAGCATTAAGAACGCATGCGAATATTAATACAAACATTATAAATATTTTTTTCATAAACAGTCCTCTAAACATATATAATATTATGTATTATATATTATTTTTATAAAAATTAAATATTGTTTATAAAAAAGAAGGAGCTTTATAATAAAAAACCCCCTTCCATATATAATATTTTTATTATTATTTCACTTCTTTCAAAGTACCTTTCAAAGTCAAAGTATCATTTTCAAAAGTACCTTGTAAATCACCCTGCCAATAAGGTATGCCGTCTTTAGCTTTATCAGTAACCATTTCTATATTTGCAAAATCAGTATCATTAGAAATTTGAGAAGTACTCATTTTATTATTATCTAAACCATAACCTATTTTAAACACACCATTAGTATCAGATTTTTAATTCATAAACCCAAGGATAAACTGTAGGACCGCCAGCATGAGCATATCTTATAGTAATAACACCTGTTTCATCTTTAGTAACACCTGTTCCTGTAACTTTAGGACCATTAGTACCATCTAAAGTTTTTTGTGATATACCATTTACCATACCATCAAAATTATAAGTTTTTGCTGGTGCTACTCCATATAATACAAAAAATCCTAATCCTCTTTCTATTTTATTATTAGCAAATTGTTTATTCTAATATCTATAAGAATCCCAAGATTTAGTAGCTCCTGCAGGTGTTGAAGCTCCTGTTGTAGCGTCTACTTTAGCATCAATATTTCCATAAGTACCTGAAACTTTTAAATATGAATTCTGTGTTAATATATTATCATCATTAGCTTTTTCTCCAAACACAGCTTTAAAGTCTATATCCATAGTTCCTGCTGCTTCCTGATTACTTGTTTCTGTTTTACCGCATGAAAATACAAAAACAGAAATGATTAAAACAATAAATATAATTTTTTTCATCTTCTTATCCTTTTTTATTTTCCCATATAATACAAATATTTTAATTTTTTTACAATTACATCAATGATTTTTTTATATTTTTTACATGCTCAAATAAAAATAATTTTTATTTACCCCACCCTTTAGACTTTCAATTTTTTATTATATTTTTATACTATTTTTCTTTTTTATTTTTACTGTTATTTTAGCTGCCCACCCAGGAGTTTTTTAAATTTATTGTCTATTAACCGCACGCAGAACAAAGCTCACAATATATATTTTATTGCAATTCAAATTTTTATTAATTATAAATTTCATTAACCGTGCGTTAGATAAATTTCAAATCTAATTAACACTTGGGTGGGTGCTGAAATTTATAAATAAGTTATAAAGATAATCAATATTAAAGATCAAAAGATATTTATTAAAGAATAAAGGGGCGGGATATATAAAAAAATTATTTTTAAAATTGAATTTTTTTAATATTTTCTATACTAAAGGCAAGTATAATAATTTAATAATACGAAAAATTATTTTAAGAAATCTTTTAAAGAACTGTATTTTTGAGAATGCATTTTTCTCAGTGCTTTTTTCTCTATTTGTCTAATGCGTTCTTTAGTGAAAGAGAACATCTCTCCAACTTCTTTAAGAGTTTTTCTTTCCTGATCTATACCATATCTGGCATTGATAATTTGTTTTTCTATATCCGATAAACCTTCTATTGCAGTTTTTAATTCTTCCATAAGTTCTTTATTTATAGCTGTTTCTTCAACATTTTTAGATGTTTTATCCTCTATAGTATCAATAAGTCTGTCTTTCATACCATCATAATTATATTCTCCTTCCAGAGAAACATGTTCAGTACTCATAGACATAATATGAAGTATATCATTAGGATCTTTATTTAAGATGGCAGCAAGTTCATTAACATCAGGAGTATATCCGCTTTTATAATAGTATTGATGTACAGTACGCTCTAAATCTACTAAATCCATAGCTTTATTAAGAGGAAGTCTTATAAGCCTTGATTTTTCATTAATAGCTCTTAATATACTCTGCCTAATCCAATATACTGCATAAGATATAAAATGATAACCTTTATCAGGATCAAATCTGTCAGCAGCTATTATAAGACCTAAATTTCCCTCACTTATTAAATCTTCTAATAATAAACCGCTATTTTTATATTGTTTTGCAATAGTTATAACAAATCTTAAATTACTTCTAATAAGTTTAGACCTTGCCTCTGCATCTCCTTCTTTAAGCCTTTTAGTTAATTCTATTTCCTCTTCACGGGTTAATAGCTTTTCTTTCTTAGCATCAGCAAAATATAAGGATATATTATTTTGTTCTTCTGTAGTATTCTGTTTTAGTCTGCTATCTGCCATATATTATAACTCTTAAACCAAAAATTTAATTTCATATTTCATCTTTTTATAAATACCTGTTTGCTAAATCATGCACAACAGAGTGATTAAAAGAATGTGATGATTTATTAGCTATTATTTTAGCTTTTATTGGTCTTGATAATATATATAAATCGCCAATTATATCTAAAATTTTATGCCTTACAAATTCATCGTCAAAATGCAATTTAGTATTTATTACTTTACCATCACATAATAGTATATGACTTCCTATCATACCGCTTCCAGCCATACCCATTTTTTGTGCATAATCAATATTATCTATAGTATTAAAAGATCTAGCTCTTCCAACCTCTTGAGTAAATTGGTCAAAATTTTCAAATCTGTATGTATACTGCTGTACGCCTATACTGCCAGCAAAATCTATACGTAAAGTTACCTCAAGTCCGTCATAAGGCGAAAGTATTATATAAGTTTCATTATCGTTAACATTTCCATAAGTTAAAGTTTCATCTATAACTATAGGCTCTATATAATCATCTTGTTCTACAAAACCAGCTTCTTTTAAAGCATCGCAAAATACTAAAGCAGAACCATCAACATTAGGAACTTCACCATCGCATTTTACTATCAAGTTAGTTATTCCCATCATATGAAGCGCTGCTAAAAAATGCTCTGTTGTTTTTATATATCTATTTCCAGATACCAAAGCAGTAGAATTAACAGCACCTGATTTATCTTTTGATAAAATATTTTCAGGTGATAACTTTATATGAGTATTTGTATTAATATCAATAAATACTATACCGGTGTTTACCTCTGCCGGTACTAGAGTTAAAGCAGTTTTTCTGCCTTCCATTAATGCAAAGCCTCCAACAACAACACTTTTTGCTATTGTTCTTTGAGGTACTTTATATTTGCATTCAGATTTTTTATTTATATTTTCATTATGAGGAGATTCAGCATCAATATTATTATTAGCATGCTCCTCAAAAACTTCATCACAGCTTGATAATAATTTAGATATGCTTATAGGTTTTTCTAAAAAATCATAAGCACCCATTTTAGTAGCTCTTACAGCTGTTTCAACGCCAGCATGTCCGCTCATCATAATAACATAAGTAGATGGATATTTTTCTTTAATATGAGCTAATATATCAAGTCCGTCTACATTTGGAAGCCATACATCTAAAAATACTAAATTAACATTTTTACTTTCTAAAATTTTTTGAGCTTCATCATTATTTTTAGCTATATCTACTTCATATTCTTCATCTTCTAATATACTTTGACAAGTTGTGAGTATGTCTTCTTCATCATCTATAATTAATATATTTTGTTTCATTTTTACATTCTGCATTTTAAAAATCTTCCATTGCATAAATATAGTATAATAATATTATAAAATCAATAGCTAATTAAATATTATCGTCAAATAAATAAAAAATTGTCTAAATATTATTATACCTAATATATAACCTTATATTTTACAAATAGTTAATAAAATTATAAATTAATAGCCAAAAAATATTGTTTTTTTTATACTATAAATGTACAATATAAGGCATTAATATATTATTATAAGGAATAGTAAGGTGAAAGATTTACTTATTGAAATATTGGTTGAGGAAATACCTGCAGATTTTGCCTATCCTGCAAGTATCAGTTTTAAGAAGATTATGGAAAACACATTAAATAGTAATGGTGTGAATTTCAAATCTATTATATCTTATACAACTCCAAGAAGATTATCTGTTCTTGTTGAAGATGTAGAAGAAAAGTCAAAAGATGAAATTATAGAATTTAGAGGCCCTTTATTTGAAAGTGCTGTAAAAGATGGGGTTCCAACAAAAGCTGGAGAAGGTTTTTTAAAAGCTCATAATATCGATGTTAATTCTATTAAAAATATAGATGAAAATGAAACTTTTGATAAACCATACATAAAAGAAGTAAACGGAAAAAAATATCTATTTGTTAAAGAAGAAAAAAAAGGTGTTGAAACTAAAAAATTATTTGAAGATGTACTAGAAGATATAGTTGCAAATATAGATTTTAAAAAGAAAATGAGATGGGCAGATAAGGATTTTGCTTTCGTTAGACCTATTAGAAATGTACTAGCATTATTTGGAAATGAAGTTATTAAAACTACTGTTGCTGGAATAGAAACTAATAATAAAGTAACTGGTCATAGATTATTATCTCCTGAATTCGTACAAATTAATAATCCTAAAGATTATGAAAAAACTTTAGCTGAAAAACATGTTGTAGCTTCAAGAGAAAAAAGATTAGAAAATATAGTAAATCAATTAGAAAGCATTGAAAAAGAACATGGATACGAAGCTGTATCAAAGAAAAAAGTATCTGAAATCGTAGTTGATTTAGTAGAAGAACCTTATTTACTTACTGCTGAATTCGATTCTAAATTCTTAGAAGTTCCTAAAGAAGTTTTAACAAGTGAAATGATAGAACATCAAAAGTACTTCCCATTATGTAAAAAAGACGGTACTTTAACTAATTTATTTGTAATAACTGCAAATCAGCCTAAAACTCCTCAGATAATAGCTGGTAATATAAGAGTATTAACTGCAAGACTTTCTGATGGTAGATTCTTATATCAGGAAGACATAAGAAAAGGTATGGACGAGATGAATGAAAGACTCGACATGCTTATGTTTAGAAAAGAACTTGGCAGTGTTACTGATAAAGTAAAAAGACTTGAAAAAAATGCTGAACTTTTAATAAGTCTTTTAGGTTATGAAAAAGATAAAGAAAACATACTTAAAGCTATTAAATATATGAAATCAGATTTAGTAAGTAATATGGTTTACAACTTCCCAGAGCTTCAAGGTATTATGGGCGGATATTTTGCAAAAGCTATGAATCTTAATGATGATGTTGCTTTAGCTATCAATGAACAGTACAGACCTTTATTTGCTGCTGACGAAATACCTTCTAATGATACAGGTAAGGCTATAGCTATACTTGATAAAATGGATAATATAGTAGCTGGTTTCTATGTAGGAGATATACCAACAGGTTCTCAAGACCCTAATGCTTTAAGAAGACAGGCTTTAGGTATTATTAATATACTTACAAAATCTAAAAAGCATGTTAATCTTAAAAAATTAATAGAAGATGCTATCAACTCTATGCCTAAAGATGCTAGAAATAATAAGAGCGAAGATTTAGTTAACGATATATTTGAATTCTTTAAATCTCGTTTTGAAAATGATATTGATTTTGCTAAAGATTCCGTTGCTGGTGTTCTTTCTACTGGTATAGATGATATGTATGATGCTTACTTAAAAATAGAAGCTATTGATGCATTTAGAAAGAAAAATGAAGAATTATTCTCTAACCTTTTAACAGTATTTAAAAGAGTTAAAAACATCATTAAATCAGCAAAAGATGTTAAATTAGACGAATATTTATTAAAAGAAGATGCAGAAAAATCTTTATACAATACTTACAAAGAAAAAGAAAATGAAGTAAGTAAATTAATGCAAAATAGAGAATATGAAAAAACTTTCTCTGAACTTGCAAGTCTTTATGAACCATTAGATAAGTTCTTTAAAGATATTATGGTTATGGTAGATGATGAAAAAATTAAAAATAACCGTATAGCTTTACTTTCTTCAGTAGATAAGATTTTCAAGAATATGCTTGATTTCTCTAGTTTAGTAAAATAATAAAAAAATAATTTTTATAAATAAAGGGGTTTTATTGATAAAATAAAGCCCCTTTTTATGTAAATAAATAATTATAATTTATATCTAAACAACTATATTTTGTCAAAACTCAATTTATATTTTTGTTTTTATATATGTAGCTTTACCCACTGCGAAGCACACAGCGTGCAGCTCTGCGTGCTTACGCAAGCCCCCACTTCTTTTGCGACCGAAGGGAGTGCCTGTGGCGTGACCCAAAGAAGCTATATCCTCGGCAGGCTCGGATACGCTTCGCGAAAGACTGCATTTTTTACACAAATCTTGGTTTTACTTAATATTTCAAACAAAACTTAATAATATTTCATACTATTAATAAACAAAAATTACATTGACAAAAAAGTAAAAATTGACAAAATATAGTTGTCTAAGTATATACTAAGAATTTTTAAGTTTGTCAATTTTTTTATTGTTCTTTTTCCCGCCGCACGCCACAGGCGGACAGCGTCAAAGAACCAAAAAGTGCAATTAAAAAATTAGTACTAAATCATACTAAAATTGTTTTACATGTAAGATAGGTTATTAATTTAAGCTAAAATATAGTCCTTCGCGAAGCGTATCCGAGCTTGTCGAGGATATAAGCTTCTTTGGGGCACCAAAAGAAGTGGGGTATGGGGCAAAGCCCCATATATTAAAAATAAACTATAGTCTTATTTTTGACAAAATATAGTTGTTTAGGTATATACTAACTTTTCTACAAATATAAATTAAAATTTATTATACATAACAATACTGCATTCCAATTAAAAAAATAAAATATAAATCTATCTTTGACAAAATCAAAAACTTTATATATATTTATTTCAATCTAAAAAAATAAACGATTAACAATTATAAAAAATTATGTCAGGACTTTATATACATATCCCTTTTTGCTCATATAAATGCAGCTACTGCAATTTTTATTCTATTGTAAATATGAATGATAATGATACATATAAAAAATATATAGAAAGTTTAATAACAGAATTAAAATTAAGAATAAAAAATTATAAATCAGAAATAGAAACAATTTATTTAGGAGGAGGTACTCCTTCTATATTGGGTGCTGATTTATTAAAGTATTTGCTTGATAATATATTTGAAATAGTTAATAATCATAATAAGAATAAAAAATTAATAAAAGAAATAACGATAGAATCAAATATAAACAATATAGATAATGAATATATTAGTTATTTAGAAAGCATAGAAAATATAAGAATCTCTTTAGGACTTCAAACATTCAATGAAAAAAGTTTATCAATCATAAATAGGCATACTGATAAATATGATATTATAAATGCACTTAAATTAATAAATAATTCAACTTTAGAAAATATATCAGTAGATTTTATATGCGGACTTCCTTTAAATACAGAAAATCAAATAAAAGATGATATATTATTTTCATTAGATTTGCTTCCAAAAATAAAACATATATCATTATACTATTTAGAATTAACTCAGTCGCTTCAAAAAAAATGGGATAATTTACTT
The DNA here is from genome assembly GCF_944390845.1 of uncultured Brachyspira sp. Classification (GTDB taxonomy): domain Bacteria; phylum Spirochaetota; class Brachyspiria; order Brachyspirales; family Brachyspiraceae; genus Brachyspira; species Brachyspira pulli. The sequence continues at coordinate 1,640 of NZ_CALXRM010000032.1, read as the reverse complement.
CCAAATGATGAAGAATCAGTGATATTTTATAAAAAAGCTTCTGATACATTGGAAGGACTTGGATTTAAAAGGTATGAAGTATCAAATTACTCATTGCCTAATTATAATTCAATTCATAATACTAATTATTGGCTTTTAAAAGATTATATTGGAATTGGAGTATCTGCTGTAGGATGCTACAATAATGAAAGATATAATAATGTAAAAATGTTAAAGGATTATTTTTATTCCATATCTAAACATCAACTTCCCCAACAACAGATTGAATATTTAGATATGGAAATAAAAAAGAAAGAATTCATATTCCTTTCACTTAGAACAATAAAAGGAATAGATATAAAAAAATATAATTACATTTTTAATGAAGATTTTTATCATCATTATAATAAAATTATAATGAATAATAAAGAATATTTTAATATCTCCATTGAATATTTATCTATAAAAAATTACTATTTTAATTATGTAGATGAGATTAGTTTATTATTACTGTGATTTACCTAAAGATTCTTGAAAGTTTTTGTCATTTATAAGATATTTGTCTACTATTACTGCTAAAGCACTGTCTTGTTTTTTTAATTCTTTTGCTCCTCTTGTTATCGAACAAAGGCTTGCATTAAGATGTTTTGCTATTTCATACTGAGGCATTTTCTTCCTGAGTAAGGTGACTATCCTAAGCCTTTGCTGTATCATGTCTTGTTCGTCCTTTGTGAAGAGCTCGCCTAAAAGCTTATTAATAAACTCTTCATTTGTTTCTGTTGCTAAAATATGAGCTAATAGTTCCATATTTATCTCCTTTTAAAAACTTTTTTATTACTATTTAGAATACTACTGTATTAAGTATAGGATAAATATTAATTTTTTCAAGTAAATTTTATATATATTCTCAATAATGGATAATATTTTATTATTATTATATATATTACAAGTATATACGTATTACTGTTTATAAATATAAGGTTTAATTTATGAAAAAGACAAAGAAAAAATCAAGTAATAAAAAAAACACCACTAAAATTTCTACAAAAGAAAATAAAATCAATAATTCTTTTATAATAGTATTCTTAATATTTATAATATCAATAACTACTCTATATGTATGGTATAATAAAAAAAACAGCAGTAATATAAAAAATATAAATGAAGTAGATGAATCAGGACTTACAATAGTAATGAAAGCATTACTCAATGAAAATAAACAATTAAAACTTAATGATATAAAAAGGCTTATAAGAGATAATAGAAAAAATATAGATTATAGAATAAGAGACAGTGAAAGCAAAACATTATTAATGTATGCAGTATTTAATGGAGATACTGAAATAATAAAGGATATAGCTAAATATGGTAATCAATTAGATGAAGTTGATAATAATGGAAGAACAGCTTTGCATTGGGCAGTATATTACAATCAATATGATGCTGTTGTAACGCTAATAAAACTCGGTGCTAAAGATTATATAAAAGATAATTACTCTCTTACACCTATAGATATAGCACAATATGAAGGTTATGAAAAAATATACGAATATCTATCAAATTTATAATCAAATAATTAATTATTTTTTTATGCACAGGAGCCAGACATATTGCATTAAGTATTCCTTAGTTTTTTAAAGTATAACATAGGTGTATCATAA